>NZ_NUYF01000008.1:0-294448 GCF_002566505.1 Bacillus sp. AFS077874 | reverse complement strand
TCCGCTCCTCACCAGACTTCACGCCTCGAAAGACAAGCGCTTGCAATCAGTCTGATACTCATATTTTTTGTATTTTTATTTTTCATTACCAACTAATAGTTGGATTGTTATGCCTGAAGGGTCCTTCGTAAATATAACGCCATTTTCTTCAAAAACAAAAGCTCCCATATTCTTTAAACGATTTACTACCACCGATTTTTCTTCTTCACTCGGATATAACAACGTAAAATTCTTTAATCCTGCACTGCTATCAGAAGGAGCAACTCCTCCTGCGCTATGCCAAGTATTTAAACCGATGTGATGATGATAACGTCCAGTTGAAATAAATAATGCCTGGCTTCCATATTTCGTTACAACATCAAATCCAAGCCCTTCACAATAAAACTTCTCTGTGCTATTTAAATCAGATACTTGTAAATGGATATGCCCCATAATTGTTCCTTTTGGTAGTCCAGTAAAAGCTTCATTCTCAGCAAGTGCCAAAAGCCCTTCTACATCTAATCGTTTACTATCCATAACGACATACTCATTATGCCATTGCCAATTCTCCGATGGACGATCTGTATAAATTTCAATACCATTCATATCTGGATCCGCTAAATAGATTGCTTCACTGACTAAATGATCCGAACCACCTTGAAGTGGATTTCTAGTTTCAATCAGATGCTTAAGCACGATCCCTAAATCTTTTCGAGTAGGTACTAATAAAGCAAAATGATACAATCCTGTATTTTGCTCATTTCTAGGTGTAACATTGGCTGGCTGCTCTAATTTAATTAAAACATTTACTCCATCCGCTGTTAAACTGGCATTTGTAGTTGAATGGTCCAAAACATTTAAACCGATAACCTCTTGGTAAAACGCTAATGAACGCTCTAAATTTGCAACTTTTAATTCAACTGTTGGAGCATAAACCTTTGGCTTTTGATGAAAATTCATTTTAATTTACCTCCTCTAGAAAATAGTACAATTAATGTTAACACTAACAGAACGAATGGAGCCATTGCAACACCCATGCCTTGACCCGCATGTAAATGAGTAAATACAGCGCCTACCATAATAATTGCTAATCCAACTGAAGCAAGCTTACCTATTATCAACTTCCAATAACCAACTAATAAACCAATTGCACCTAACACCTCAAACGAACCAATCGTATACATCATCCCTTTTGAATAACCATAAACCTCTTTAAAATCATGTAACATCTGAGTATTGCCACTTAATTTCACAAATCCAGACAGTAGAAATGCAATAATTAAAATCCCTTGAATAATGCGCGTAAACCATTTCATTTAAAAATCTCTCCCTTTTTTGTTTGTTTTTTACTGAACTTGTATTAAGTACAGTTAATTTTAGAGTTTTTTTACTGAATTTTACTGTTCTTAGTTCAGAGACAGTAATACTTAAAAAAATAGTGTGTTAATATTAGTTGGTTACTTTTTGTAAGTGCATTTGATTAAGTACAGTATATGCGCTAACTGTTCTCATTTCAAGTGCATTTTTTGAATTTTAATTAATTATGTACTTAAAGCTAAAATATTGAGGCTTGTTGAAATCCGTTGGGAGAACTAAATTTGTCAAAACATATAGTTGTTTTATCAAACTATCTACCTTGTAAAAAAATTAGTTATTTATATCTCCTGTTTCTATCTTCTTGTTTAAAACTATATAATCATTTCTGCTAAAAGAGATCGTAACTCTATCCAATCGATCCCCATTAGGATATAAAAATAATTGTTGATTGAACTTTATACCTAAAGGTACAACTGTTTGATAAATAAGATTTAATATTTTAAAACTGTCTAGATCTACTCCTTCTTTCAATTGATTTTTAACATGGATAATTACGATATCATCAATGCTTTCAAACCTAGGTTTTCGGGGAGAGATATTATTAGCTTTACAAAGCCTTTTTAATAAATTTTGATAATAATCATTTTGTTTCAAATAAAACACCTCACTTTTTATTATTTTATAAAAGCATTTTGACTCTTAACTTGTGTTTAATGACATATTTTAAGAAATGTCTTGGTCAGTTGAGATGAATTAAGAGTTCCTCATGTTATTGTTAAAGGATTATGTAATTTTTTAAATAGTTTTTTATGATGATTGACTGTTATTTGCAGATTCATTGTTTTTAATTGCAGTTTTGAAATTTTTATTTGCAGATTCTTTGTTTTTAATTGCAGTTTTGGTATTTTTATTTGCAGCTACCTTATTTTAATTGCAGTTTTGGTAATTTTAATTGTAGTTTCTTGATTTTTAATTGCAGATTTGACTATTTTATTTGCACCTCACTCGTTATTCGAAGACATGACAGCTTATATGAATCACCCCGGTTTTTATATGTAGTCCTCTATCCCAAATAAAATAAAAATATCGTACATCCAAATGTACGATATTTTCAAAGTGATTCGATCGTTTTATGACTGGCACGTCTTACAAAATCCGCCAAAGTATAGTTACATAAAAAGCCAAGTAAGTGCTCTTCTGCTTCAATTGCAAAGTCTGAAAATACGTTGTTCATTACACGTCCACTAGTACAGTCAGATGTGGATTCAATTAGTGCGGTTGATAGAGGTTCTGTCATTTGTAGAGCAATGTAGACTTGTTTTAAGGTAATTTCCTCAGGTGACTTAGCTAATAAATAGCCGCCATCTCGTCCCTCTCTTGCTTCTACTAATTTTTCTTTTACGAGGGGAGCCATGATCCTTCTCATAAATGAAACACCTGATCTAATATGTTTTGCGATTGCTTTACTTGGTGTAACCCCTTCTGTTGTTGCTAGTAAAACTAATGCCTGAATAGCAAATCCGAACCACTTAGGTGTAACGGAATTTTTACAACTTGACATCATTTATCACCATCCAGTGATATTATTATCACCCGTTTTTGTTTCCCTTGCAAGTATATAGTAGTTTTAGTCTTGTTTAAATGTAAGTAGATACCAATTTACTGGATGGATCTAGTTGTTTTTAGACAATAAAAAAAGGATAGAAACTTTGCTTTCCATCCTCATTTTTTATTTAACGAGAGTATCCGCCTAGGCTTTGTTCTGCCATTTGAACTAGACGCTTCGTAATTTCTCCACCAACTGAACCGTTAGCGCGTGAAGTTGTGTCTGGTCCTAAATGCACTCCAAATTCAGAAGCTATTTCGAACTTCATTTGCTCAATTGCTGAACTTGCATTTGGTGAAGCATATTGATTTGAAGATCTTCTGTTTGCCATGTTGTTGACTCCTTTGTCTTTTGGATGCTCTGATGTTGTTTATCAGATTAAAGATAGTATGATTCTAAAAATTTATTCTATACATTTATTTACAAATTTTTTTCTTTTTACCAAAAATACTTCTTGTTACCATATGAAGTTTTCTTGTATAAATATTTCCAAGTTCAAAAGCTTGTATTATGTCTTTAGATTTTCTATAATTTTAGCATACTGTATATAATTAAAACACAGTTTATCAAATGAAAACGTCTCGTTATTTCCATATATTGAAAATTGTTTTTTAGGAGGAAAATTTTATGATGAATAATCGTTTCCAAGATAAAGTTGCTAAGAATTTAAGTGAAATACCTTTATCTGTATTAGACTTAGCACCAGTTGTTGAAGGAAGCACTCCTGCTGATGCGTTTAAAAATAGTCTTGATTTAGCACAGCATGCTGAAAAATGGGGATATCACCGTTACTGGTTTGCCGAACATCATAATATGCCAGCAGTTGCAAGTTCAGCTACTTCAGTTGTAATTGGACATATTGCAAGTGGAACATCAACGATTCGAGTTGGTTCTGGAGGCATCATGTTACCAAATCATGCTCCATTAGTCATAGCAGAACAATTTGGTACTTTAGAATCACTACATCCAGGTCGTATTGATCTCGGATTAGGTCGTGCCCCTGGTAGTGATATGTCAACAACTAGGGCGTTACGTAGAGATTTACGCAGCCACGAAGACTTTCCTGCTCAATTAGAAGAATTACGTAATTACTTTAATCCGCCAGGTGGAATTGGCAGTTTAACAGTTCAAGCTGTACCTGGTGAAGGTTTAAATATACCAATTTGGTTACTAGGATCAAGTGGCTTTAGTGCTCAGTTAGCTGCTGAATTAGGTTTACCATTTGCATTTGCAGCGCATTTCGCACCAGACTATACAGTCCAAGCAATGCAGTTGTATCACAATAACTTTAAACCATCTGAAGTATTAGATGAACCTTATGCAATGATCGGCTTAAATGTTGTCGTTGCTGACACAGATCAAGAAGCAAAAAGACTTTTCACAACACAGCAACAATCATTTTTAAACTTAGTTCGAGGTGGTAAACCAGCTCTTTTAAAACCACCAGTTGACGATATGGACGAAATTTGGAGCCCATTTGAAAAAGAGACACTTGAAAATCAAATGAAACTATCTGCTATTGGTACAATCGAAACCGTTACTGAAAAACTACAAGCAGTATTAAATATAACAAAAGCTGATGAGATTATGGTAAATGGTTCTGTTTTCGATCATGCAGCACGTTTATATTCATATGAATTATTAAGTAAAGTATCAAAATAAATAAAAAAAGGAGAGTATTAGATGCTCTCCTTTTTTGGGATAGAAGCTTTTATTAATCCTACTCCTTTAAAGCTTCTTGTTCGACTCTTTCTAAAAATTCATGTACAGCTTTTAAATTATTCCCCTTTGGATTAGCTAGCTTTAACATTGCTCGTCCGATAAAATTCACTCCAGCATTCGTGCCTTCATAAATAAATTTTGTATGTGTATCATCGATTTTTTCTAATATAAATGTCAGATTCGTTTCAAATGCATTTGCTAAAACAAAATGGATTTGCTTTTTTTTATATGATTCAGTGTCTTCGTATGCTAAAGTTTCAACAATATAAGATTCAACACGTTTTCCTTCTCTATAACTTTGCTGATGCTTTGCACCTACTTCGTTTTCGCTTTTATCGATTAAATTATGTTCTTCAACCTTTGGCATTATTTTCTTAATATTTTTATCTAAAAATAGACTCCATACTTTTTCGATATTTGTATTAATAACAATATCTTCTTTCCATTTAATCATTATTTCTATTCTTCCTTCCTGAAGCAATCTGTTTATCTATTTCGCACAATTTCAAATACTAGTCCTATTATACCGAAATATGTTTTCATATCATAAAAAAAGCCCTCTCATTTAATGAGAAGACTCTGATTTTTATTTAATTTACCTTAAACTTTTTCGATATTTATATTGGTTCCATTGAAAATGAATATAGCATCCAATGCAAAATCCATTGATTGCGATAAACGATGCTAATGCGACCATTATTGAAAACACATAAAATAATACGTTCCAACCAACTAATGCACCAATAAATGCTAGAGATAAGCACGTAACTGCTATTGTTTGATTAAAATTTTGTTGAGCTTTATCCTCTTGCGGATAGCTCGATGGTTTGTTTTTTAAAAAACGTTTAGCCAATTTTATAATTGGATGGAAATCAAAAAGTAATCCACTAAGTCCACTAATTAAAGGAATAAGTAGTAGCCAGTACTGACCAGTGACCCAAGTTAATATAACAGAAATAAAAATCGTCCATTGATTTGTACGAACTAAAGGTAATGGAATTGTATTTATTTTTGGATTAGACATACAGAAAACCAACCTTTCGTATCGGAATAATTAAGTATAATCATAATATGATTTCAAAAACAATACAATCCATAAAATCTGAAAAAGTAAAATTATTATTAAACAAATGGCTCTAATAAATTTAAATGTTGATTTTTGAACTAAAAAAAGGTTGTCTAATTTGACGACCTTTAGGAACTCTTATTCAACTAAAGCATTACGTTAATTGCTTAAACCTTGTTCTTTTTCAATTTTGTATGCATTTTGCCTATCAAAAATTTGATTGAACCCTTCGATTAAATATTTTCTAGAATATCTCTATAATATTGTCTTAAAGATTCCTTTAAATTTGTAGGCTCTATGATCTTTACAGTTTTTCCTAATCTGGCAAGATATTTATTGATAAAGCCAAGTTCATTTGGCTCATATGTACCAATAATATATGAATTTTCCAACTCGTAGATTAATTCCATGGATGGATAATGTTCCTGTTGAAATAATTCTATTCCTGCTTGATTAATCAACCATTTAAATTGTATTGCATTTTCTGACGGCTTCCAAAGTGAATGCGAATTTTGCTTAGTAATTTCCTTTAATTCCTCCAAAGGTTGTATGGTTGTTATTTCAGCTGAAGTGATTCGATCACAGCGAAAAACACGGTAAGCTGTTTTATCTATATCATATGCTTGACAATACCAATAACCCTTCATTACGTATATAGCAATCGGGTGAATTGTCCGAAAGCTGTTTTGATATGTTATTTTTAATACAATATTTTGAACAGCTGCCATTAATAATATTTCTAAATGTATGCTTTCTTTGATTTGAACAGTGTGTTGAAAGGATACGCGATTTTGCATCAGCTCAATTTCTTTTTTTTGCCATTCCGACAGTACATTTATGAACTTTTCATGAATTGTACGATAGGATACTTGAAAAGGTAAATTTGAAAAGCTTTGGAGTGCTTGCATTGCAAAGTAAAGAGCAAGGATTTCTTGATTATTAAAATAAATTGGTGGAAGCTTCATTTGATTAAGTAAGCGATATCCCCCATAACGACCATATTCTGCGTAAATTGGAGCTCCTATTTCTTCTAAGGAAGCTACATCTCTAAGTGCTGTCCTTTTTGAAATCTGAAATTCCTGCATTAAATCTTGAAGTGTAAAATGCTGTTTTTGATTGATGAACCGAAGTATTTGATTTATTCGTTCTGATTTTTTCATAAAAACACCTCTTAATGGTGCCTAGATTTGTCACCTTTAGGCACTACACTAGTAAGTGTAATCAATATTGATGTAGGAAACAATACAGTCTCATTTTATATTGGATTACTAACTTGACCAAAGATTTAAACAGGCATATTACACTAAAATCTAAGGAGTTGTTTAATTTGACAGTACAATTGAATTCATTTTTGATGATGGATGGGAATGCAAAGGAAGCTATTGAATTTTACAAGGAATCACTCGATGCAAATCTTTTATTTTGTCAATCATTTGGGGATGTACCAGAAGATCCTAAATCCCCTCTACCAGAAAATTTGAAGGATTTAGTAGCACACGCAATATTAAAAATCGGCGAGACCAATATCATGATTGCTGATCTGTTTCCAGGTTTACAATATCGAAACGGGAACAATGTTAACATCTGTATTACTACTAATGAAATAGATAAAACAAATAAGTTTTACGAATTGTTGAAACAAGATGGTCAAGTGGTAATGCCACTGAAACAAGTTCATTTTAGTCCTGCCTACGCTATTGTAACTGACAAATTCGGTATTACCTTTCAAATTTTCACAGCACGATCAGAAGAGGCTGTAAAAAGAGGTCATCAAAAAGAAAATTGACCGTTTTCCCTATTGACGCTTTTATATTTCAACACTCTGAAAAAAACCTTCTATGATAGAAGGTTCTTTTTCTATTCTCCAGTTTCAGCAAACTGTTTAATACGAAGTCCAATTTGATCACGAACTCTTTGGAATACACTCCATTCTTGACCTGCTGGGTCATCGAATCCCCAATGAACACGTTTCACATGCGGTGGTGTTACTGGACATACATCATTCGCATGACCACATAAAGTCACCACTAAATCTGCATTGTTTAAGATGTTAGTATTGATTACATCTGAAGTTTGATTTCGGATATCGATGTTAACTTCATCCATTGCTTTAATTGCATTTGGATTCACACCGTGTGCTTCGATCCCAGCTGATAAGACATTCCATTCATTTCCTAAATATTGTTTCCCCCAAGCTTCTGCCATTTGGCTACGGCAGGAGTTTCCAGTACATAAGAAGTAAATTGTTTTTTTGTTATCTGCCATGAGTATTCCACCTCTGTTTAAATTTAGATTGTTGTTTCTTTTGCAAAATATTTTCTTCTCATCCACAACGCTGCGTTAACCAATGCAATCATTACGGGTACTTCAACCAATGGACCAATTACTGCAGCAAATGCTGCCCCTGAATTAATTCCAAACACTCCAACTGCAACTGCAATTGCTAATTCAAAGTTATTACTTCCAGCTGTGAAAGCTAAAGTTGTTGAAACTCCATAACTTGCTCCCGATTTCTTCCCTAAGAAGAAAGAAACAAAGAACATAATGATGAAATAGATTAATAAAGGAATTGCGATACGAACAACATCTAAAGGAAGTTCTACAATTACTTCTCCCTTCAATGAGAACATCACAACAATTGTAAACAATAATGCAATTAACGTAATTGGACTGATTTTAGGAATAAATTCTTTTTCATACCAATCTCTCCCTTTCGCTTTTACAAGAATTAATCTTGTAAATAGTCCTGCTAAAAATGGGATTCCTAAATAGATGAAAACCGATTTTGCAACTTCTGGCATTGTAATATCGATTGACATACCTTCTAAACCAAAAATTTTTGGTAATACAGTTACGAAGAAATATGCGTAAACTGAGAAGAAGATCATTTGGAAAATAGAGTTGAAGGCTACTAATCCAGCTGCATATTCACGGTCACCATCAGCTAAATCATTCCATACGATAACCATCGCAATGCATCGTGCTAAACCAATCATGATTAAACCAACCATATACTCTGGATAATCTCTCAAAAAGATAATTGCTAATAAAAACATTAATACTGGTCCAATTAACCAGTTTTGAATTAATGATAGAAATAATACTTTTACATCTTTAAATACTCTTCCAATTTCTTCATAACGAACTTTAGCAAGTGGCGGATACATCATTAAAATCAAACCGATAGCTAAAGGTATTGAAGTCGTTCCAACTTGTAATTTGTTTAGGCTATCTACAAATCCATGGGTTGATATGCCAAGAATTATCCCAATTGCCATTGCTACGAATATCCAAAGGGTTAAATATCTGTCTAAAAATGATAATCGTTTCATTCTCTTCTCCTTTTACACACTAACAACAAGACGTATTTTCTATTTTTTGAACTTCACTATCTGATTTTGTATAGAAGAATTCCCACTCATTTCCGTCTGGATCCGTTACCCAAAACTTATCTTGAACTGCATAACAACAAGTTGTATCCATTTCTTCACGTGCAAAGAAACCTTCTTTTTCTAGTCTTTCCTTATGGAATAATATTTCTTCAGATGTTTCAACTTGAAAACCAAAGTGATTTACTTGATTACCCTCAACTTGATCACGAACATTTAGAGTGAAATTAAGACCTGGATTTTCTAACAGAAACTTCGCATATCCTTCTTTCACTTTGACAGGTGCTAAACCGAATACCTTTTGATAAAAAGCGATTGATGCCTCTAAATTTGTTACGTTAACTCCTA
This sequence comes from Bacillus sp. AFS077874, assembly GCF_002566505.1. Taxonomy (NCBI): domain Bacteria; kingdom Bacillati; phylum Bacillota; class Bacilli; order Caryophanales; family Bacillaceae; genus Bacillus; species Bacillus sp. AFS077874. The sequence continues at coordinate 285,021 of NZ_NUYF01000008.1, read as the reverse complement.
CATGAACATATTTCATACAGAATTCCTCCCTTAATTTATTAAATCAAAAAAATTTGATTTAATAATTAAAAAAATTAACAACAATTACTGTTACGTTTACCGCTATCTGATTTTCGGAAAATACAACAAAGCTCTTCTGAAAGCAAGTTGTTAACTTCTGTATCGTTTAAATCGTAATAGCTCCACGTACCTTTGGTCTCTTTTACTATTAGTCCAGCATCCAGTAAGATTTTCAAATGATAAGAAAGCTTTGATTGTGTCATATCGAACGCTTCCATTAAATCACATACACATGTACTACCTCTTTGGCAAAGCTCATACATGATTTCTAGACGCTTCTGATCAGCTAACGCTTTAAATTTCTGCTCATATTTCAGGAACTGTTGTATCATCTCAGTCATATGCTTACTCCTTCATCAAATTTTCTTGATGAATTTAGTATATGTTAATTTACCAAATAAATGCAATATAATAATCAAAAAAAATTGATTTATTTTAAACCTTCTAATGCAACTAAATTGCCAATTAACAGAGCCAAACAAAAAAACGATCAAAATGATCGTTTCAGTTTTAATTGATCGGTGCCCCATATTTAACAGGATATAAGCTTCCTTTATAAGCGAAAGATATATTTCCTGTTTCTTCTGATACAACTAGGGCAAGTGCATCGCTTTGTTCTGAAATTCCAACTGCTGCACGGTGCCTTGTTCCAAGTTTTTTATTATCGTATGTAATTTTAGAAAGAGGAAGTACATTACCTGCTGAAATGATCATGTTATTTTCAACCAGTACCGCTCCGTCATGTAACGGGCTTCCTGGATAAAAAATTGATTCTAGCAATGCTGGAGATAGTTTTGCACCGACGTGGATCCCGGAACTCATCAATTCTTCAAGTGAGTCATCTCTTTTTACAACAATTAATCCGCCATGTTTACGTTTGGATAAGTGTTGAACTGTGATTGTCAATTCATCAAAGATATCAGTATACGGCGAAAGATATGAATTTAAATAAAATGAGGCTGCATCCATTTGTAAATTATTAAAGACACGATGAATATTTTCAAATTCAGTTAAGATGCCGCATCCTTTATTTTCAATTCTTCCAATCATGCCTTCGATTTTTAAATTAAGTTGAGTTAGTGTTTTTGTTATATTTTTTCTTACAGTGGGATTTAATTGAGACTCGAATTCATCCATTTCAATTTTTCATCTCGCTTTCGAACCGAATTACCTCCACTTAAGGTTCCCAAAGTTGGCTATGTTATACCAATCATTACCATACTTGGTTTTTTCGATAACAATTGATGGTACGTAACGAACTGAGTTGGTTATCTTGCTACTACCTATGCTTCAACTTCTTTTTTAATTGCTGGATTTGATAAAGCGCTTATACATAAGCATAAGTTGTTGTATGTGGGTTACCAGAATGAAATTGGCTCCAACAGTTTTGTACCTACCAAAGTACAGGACCAACAGATTGGGGAAAATACATAAATTTAAGGCGTATAAATTTTGGAATTGTTTACCTATTAGTTATTTATACATGATATTATGAAAATGAAAGGTGGTGATATTGTGGTATGGTTTATTGTAATTGTAATTGTAATCATTGGTATAATACTTAAAATGAATAGCACTTCTAGCCATAACGAAGAAAAACATTCTCCTGAAGAAATCGTAGAAATTGCAGAAATCGAACTTAAATTCAGGTCAGAATTTGCAAAAAATAAAATGTTATTAAAGAGTGGTAGGATAACAGATAGACAATCAATGGAATGGTCAAAAAAATTATTGGAAGAACACAATGAAATTCAAAAAAGATACAATATAACAGAAGAAAAAATGTCTGAATACTATGAACTTGTCTATTCTAAATCAAGCGTGCGTTTATCATAATTAAAATTATTTTTAATCCTTAGTAAAACTAGGGATTTTTATGTAGTCCCTAAGTTCCGGACAAACTAGACCTGATAAAACAACTAGCTCTGCATGTCTTGGGACAATTGTGACATGACTATATTGTCTAACAGGTGCAGCAACAGAATCGGGATTTACTTTTTTAATTATCATTTTTATTTCCTCCTTTTTTCTTTCAAAAAACCTCAAATGTCATAAACATTTGAGGTAGTCATTTTCTATGTATACATATCATCTTAATAATTCTATTACTCTAGCTAATCCTGTAGGTGTTATTGAAATATTAAATAATGAAGCAATTTCTTTTTGATCTATATCACTCTTAATCCAAGTTAAACCGTTTATAAATCCTTGCATTTCCAATTCTATTAATGCAGGTTCGACATCATCAATTTCTACTCCTACTTCATTATGAAGCCCTTTTTCAAAGTCTGGCTCCTTTTCTTGAAGTTCATTAAAAATAGCCAATAGCATTAATCCTGCATCTGAAATCTTACTACCCAGAAAGAACACCACCTTTTTAGACTATTTATTCGACAAAAGGTGGTAATTTCCTTTTTTTGCTAATTTTTCTACTTATTTAATAATTGATTTGTTTTTTCAACGAGCTTTTGGAGATCCATTGGCTTTACTTGATGATTATCTAGTTTATATTTTTGTTTTAGTAAAATGATTCGTTTTACACTCTCGTTTATACGTTCTTCAGAAATTGTTTTGTTTTTCACGGCTGTTTCAATTTCTTTATAAACAGCTTTTACTTTGTTAGGATCATGAGCAACCATAATGATATCACTTCCAGCTAAAATGGAAGTAACTGCTGCTTTTTCTAAATTATAATTTTTTCCAATTGCATCCATCGTCATATCATCCGTCATAACCACTCCATCATATTTTAAATCATCCCTTAACATTGAAGTAATGATTATTTTAGACATCGAAGCAGGGTATTTAGGATCAATTTTTGGTAATAAAATATGAGCAACCATAACAGCATCTGCGTTTTGATTGATCGCGTCCTTAAACGGGATTAATTCCAATGATTTTAAATCAGTATACGATTTGTTTACAACTGGTAATTCTAAATGGGAATCAACTGAAGTATCACCATGCCCCGGAAAATGCTTAATAACTGGGATGATTTTCTCTGATTGAATCCCTTTCATTGTTTGGATTCCTAAATTACTTACAGTTTTTGGATTATTACTAAATGAACGATCACCAATGACCGGGTTTTTAGGATTACTATTTACATCTAAAACAGGAGCAAAGTCCATATTTAACCCAAAAGCTTGTAGCTGTTCCCCTAGTATTTGACCAATTTCAAATGAGAACCGTCCATTATTTTTCTTTCCAATTATTCCGTTTGACGGTATCTGACCAAGATTTCCTGGTAAACGTGATACCCTTCCACCTTCTTGATCAACTCCGAATAAGATCGGTAAATGATTATTTCGATTAGCAGCCTTTATTGAATTTACAAGTTTAACCGTTTGACTGTTATTCGTTAGATTTTCATTGTAAAAAATAAATCCACCAATATGATATTGTTCAACTAGTTCTTTTAAACTATTTGAGTAATTCGTTCCGTAAAAACCTGAGAAAATCATTTGACCTATTTTTTCTTGAAGTGTCATCGTACTTAAAAGCTGTTCTAGATTAGAGCCAGTACTAGGATTAAGCTGCTCAATCATTGATACTGACGTATGATGCAATGTTGGATTATTATTTTCACTAGTTGGTCTTGGTAAGATAAACTTCAGTTCCATATGATTTGGCAGTTCATAAACTAAAATAATTTGATCAACTTGTTGATCTTTATAATATTTAACCTTACTTGGCTTTTTTAATTGTTTCATAATATCGTCATAGTGAATTTTTTGTAAATTAGCATCATATGATCTAACTTCGTAAATTCGATTTTGATGATCATATCCTACTGCAAATCCTTGTTTTTGATAAGTTAAGTACGTACCATTAGCCACCTGATCTTTTTGGGTAGATTCCCCAAACTGCTCCGTTAAATCTTTTAAAGAAGTCTTTCCTACTTCTATATTTTTTTGGTCTGGAATTTTGCCTTGTTTAGCACTTGAAAGGATATTATTTAAAATTTCTTCCGTTGAAAGTTGACTCGATTGATTAGTCTCCGTCTCCGTCTCCGTTTGATGATGTGTATTTTTATTTGGATTCGATTTTGATGAATCTTGGAAAACTTTATCTTTCACAGCAAAGTAAACACTTGTACAAACAATTAACAATAGTATTAATAAAAAAATAGCTTTTTTGATAATATTCTCCTCCTTAAATATTATTTTCCCCTCTTTACTTACTTATATTTCCATTAGTTAAGTGGGCACCTTCTAACGAATTGGTGCATACGATGAGAAAGATTAACGAGGAGGGACTAATTAGCATGACCAGTAAAAAATCCCATGAAATGATTCAACCTATAAACTACAGAAATCAAAATATGAATCCAAATCAGAATAATCCTTACTATGATTATCACCAATATTGGTATAACGAATATCAATCATATCCTATTCATCAACAGCATCATTCAATTGACCAATCTGACATTTTTTATCGCCAGCATGCTCAAGCTACTTTCGTTTTGGTTCACGGCTCATGGGTTGATCCATTCTTTTGGCACGGTATAACACGAGAACTACAAAAAATGGGACATATTGTTCACACACCACAGTTACCTGGGCATGGTACAGATAAAGATAAAAATGTAAATCATGAGATGATTACAAAACAAGTTGTTCATTATATAACGTCTAATAAGCTTAATAATATTATTTTAATAGGTCACAGCTTTGGTGGTACTGTCATTCAAAAAGTCGCTGAACAGCTTCACGACCGAATTAAACGGTTAGTTTTTTGGAATGCTTTTGTTTTAAATGACGGCGAAAGCCTGGCAGATCAATTTCCACCTCAAGCACAAAAATTCCTTTTAGACTTAGCAAAACAATCGTCTGATAATACAATCAAACTACCATTTCAATACTTCCGAGATGTGTTTGTTAATTTGGCTGATATACAAACGGCACGGCAAATTTATAATGCGACAACACCTGAACCGTCAACGCCCCTTGTAGAAAAGCTAGATTTAAAAACCTTTTACCAATTATCTATTCCAAGAAGCTTTATTAATTTACAAGAAGATACAGTAGTACCTGCAGGCGAAAATTCGGGTTGGTATCCTCATATGGCTAGTAGATTAGGAGTTTATCGTTTTATACAAGGAAGTGGCGATCATATGTCAACTGCAAAAATATACCCAAGAAGAATGGCACAATTAATTGTAAATGCCTCACGAGACTAAAAATGGACTTTGCTAGTTTATGATTGTACCACTTAATTTATTTACCTTTAAGTGAAGTGGATTTTTTTAACTTCATTTAAAGGTAATTTAAATTAGATTTAATCCTATTAATATATATTTAATATTTTTGTAACATGTAATATACTAATCGTATGAAAAATTTTAATATTATATTATTAGGAGACCAAAATGAATAAGTTTAAGAAAATCGCAACTATAGCAACTGCAACAACTCTATCAGCAGGTATTCTATTAGGTATGCTACCAACAGAAACCCAAGCAGCAACTAATACTAAAGTTGTCCAAGCTCAAAATGATTTAAAAAAACAAGTAAGCTCTTATATTAAAGTACTGAACAACTTAAAAAGTGAAATCTATTATACAGATCAAGATGTTTATGATTATTATAAAGAACTTCAAACTGATGTTACTTTATTTAATAAGTACGGATATACAGGTAAAGATGAACTAGTGAAAAAAACGGCGAGCTTTAAAACAAGAATTGATAAAGCGCGAAAAGACAATGCAGCAGTAGACATGAAAAAAGTAACAGCACAGTTTAATACATATATTAAAAAAGTAGATTCAAAGGGTGCTAAAACATACTTTACAACTCAAAAAAATAAATTGATGACAATTAGAAATTACCAAAACCACACATATGATACGATTGAGTCATATGTATACGCTATCGAGGATCAAATTTTTACGGAAAATGAAATTTATATTCGTAAGCAATTACCTGCTGAATATAAAAACTATGAAACTGAATATGCTTTAGTAAATCAACACTTTTATGGGATGACATCTAAAGAACAAGAAATTATTAGCTATGCATACGATGTTCTTGATATGGATTACCCAACACATCGTCAAATCGAAAAAGATCTAGATTCTATGTTTGATCAGTATTTTAAAGATGGTTTTGATGAACTCTATGATATAGAAGATAATGAAAGCTTAGATAATGCAATTGAAAAAAGAGATGTAGCAAAAGCAAAAATTGCTCTTGTAAATGCAACTAACGTTTTTAAAAAATTTAATAATACTTACAATCAATTTGAAGCTGCGGCTGACGTATATAAAACAAATCTAACAGTTAAATTCGCTAATAAAGTAAAAAAAGCGCCTGCTACACAACAATAAGAACAGCATCTAAATAAAAACAGTCCTTTGTTTGAAAATCATCTTTTCCAAAGGACTGTTTTTTATGTTTAACTTGATTTAATTTTTCTTGTTTCGTTTTTGTTCTACGCGTATTTAAATCTAACATCGCAAATGAACTTCTACTTAATTCTGGATTTCGTTTACCTTCTCTAACTAGTTTTTCTCGTAATTTTCTTGCTTTTGATTTGCTCATTTTTTCCACCTCTTTTAACTATATTCTTCTATTATATACAAGCAATCAAAGTTTTCCACTAGCACTTCGAATTTATTTTTTTGAAATTGGAATAAAGTGATTAAATAAACCGACAACTTTTATATCCTTGTCTAAAGCCTTCACCTCGTAAACTGAAAAAAAGACATAATCTTTTTTAGTTGTAAACTTACTAATAAGTTTTTCCCCCAATAAGTCAATCCCGAAATCAAGATATTTATTTTTTGATTCTAATTTAAGTTGATCCTTTGCCCAAGTGACAAACTCTCCCTTAGACGGATTTGTTTGTGCAGAAATAATTAGACAGATTGCGAAAGCCCCGATAACAAGTAATTTTTTCATAAAGTCACCTTTTCATTATTTTTACTAATTATATGATAAAGGATATTACTGAATTGTCCAGAAAATATCCTTTTTTATTAATAAAATGTCTAGAAAAAATAAAAAAGGGTCCTAATTGCGACCCCTGAAAGTAAAAACAAGTTCATTTTGAAACTTATTTAATTACTGCATTTTTTACAATTTTTGAATCTAAAAATGGAATCACTGAAAAAATTTCATTAATGCCATGTTTTGATATAGCATCTAAAGCAAGTTCATTAAGTAGGTCACCTTCAATAAATGGACAGATTGGTGTTAATGACTTGATCCCGTTTAATTCATAACTCTTTCTTGTGCATTCATCAATTATTTCACCACTAATAAATGGTGCCACCCGAGCTAGTCCATTTATACCATTTATTTCAAACTCTTTCTTTGCACATTCATCAATTATTTCGTCACTGATAAATGCTGCCATTGATGTTATTTCTTTTATGCCATTCAACTCAAACTCTTTCCTTGCACACTCATCGATGATCTCGTCGCTAATAAATGGTGCAACCTGAGTTAATCCTTTTATTCCATTCGTTTCAAACTCTTTTTTCGCTAATTCATCAATTAACTCTTGAGATATAAATGGTGCAACTCGTGTTAATTCTTCAATTCCATTAGACTCAAACTCTTTCTTCGCAAATTCATCAATTACATCGTTACTAATATAAGGTGCGATCATTGATAATTCTTTGATTCCATTCGAATCAAATTCTTTCTTTGCACATTCATCGATTAGTTCTTCACTAACAAATGGAGCAATATCCGCTGTATCAATAATCGTAAGGTCGTTCTCAACGTTTCTAAATACTAAGTCTGCTTGATCGATATTAAGAATCGGAGCAACATTTATAAATTCTTCTTTTTCAACTTCTAACTCAATTGAAGAATCAGGATTTTCTTTTTCAATTAAATTATTAATCAACTTAACACCTTTTTCATTTCCTAAAATTTCATCAATGCTTACATTAAATATTTCAGCAAGCTCAGGTAATTTTGAAATATCAGGCATTGTCTCTCCACGTTCCCAATTACTAATTGCTTGAAAGCTAACACCTAATTGATCAGCAAGCTTCATCTGTGTAATCTTGTTTGCCTTTCTTAATTGAGCGATTTGTCTACCTACTTTTTTCATATCAAACATTTATATCACCTCTATTTAAAAGTTAATTTCATTGTATCTAGTTAATGGAATAGTTAAAATCAAGTGTTACTTGAATTGAGAAAAAATGGACTCAAGTAATACTTGAGTCCCGCTGTTGAAAAACAACCTTGTCAATTAAATTACCAAATTTTCGTAAAAGGAGTAGAGTGATGTTGATTTCCACTGCGGGGTGCTCGCTTTCCATGNNGCCTCCTCGGCAAGCCTGCGGGGTCTCAGCCTTCCCGCTTATCCCATAGGAGTCGAGCCCCCCTCCGTTACAATCAAATTATTCATCAAAAAAAGTCTGCCATAGACCCTAATCAAATAGCCTTTTACTTAGGGTAATGTAACTGTTGTATATTAATCAGCTTTTAGATCAATTAATACCGAACATTTATTAAACTAAACAATCGAATTTGTTTTTCTAATAATAGCTCATAATATGTTTAACTTCTTCTAAAAAAATCATAACTAGTGTTATTAGAATAATGAAATTGCTCAAACCTATTAAAATTTAAAACCATTAAAAGATCATACAAAAAATGCTAATTTTATCAATATTAAATGTTTACTTAAAGTCCGTTTTCCCTATTGACAATTTTATATTTCAACAATCTGATTCAAGTAATACTTGAGTTTCTAGAAAGCCGCGGCAATTTAAATAAAGTTTATTAATTTAAAGTGTAGCTTTCTGCCATGACTTAACTTAATGCTCAATTTATTATAACAATTTTTATAAATATAAGTTTGAATTTTCAATCAATAAAAAAACAACCCAAAATGAGTTGCCTTTAGAAATATCATTATGATTAATCTTTTGTAGTCCATTCGTAAAGTGCTTCAAAATTTAATTTTTCTAACCAATGTCGTTCCGCTAAAATAACTGGGTGAATCAATATATCCTTCCGATTTGAATCATCACAAAAATTATATAATTTATCTTTATAAGGTTCTAGCAGATCTAGAACTTCTTTTATTCGCCATTTAAATCGTTTACTTGAACCCCAACCTACTATAATAATGTCTGCGTTACTAATCGCTAATTTAATTGCTTCATCGTTATGTTCGCCAACTTCGCATTCTTTTCCTTTTAGCTTTGTTGAATCCGGTTCCATTAATGCAAAAAGATTTACTAGTTCTAGCGATCCGAAGTTACCTTTCTTATAATCTATAAAAAAGTTAAGACATCTCGCCAATATATAATCACTCTTTAGATGATTTGCTCGACAAGGATTAAGTAATACAAGAGTAGCTTTCTTTTTTGATTCATCCCAAGTTCTTGTAAGCGAATATCGCATTAATTTATTTTGTTTATCGAAGACCGCCTTCGTATTAATTTGCATTGAATGACAGTTTACAAAATCTTCAAATGACATATACTCACTCTTTTCATCATTAATTAAAACAAAATCAACAAGGTATTATATTCCATTTAATCGTCATTTGTACTATATTATTAATTTAAAATAAATAAACCTTGCATTGTAACTAAAAAAAAGTGAAATTTTAGTAGCTTCCTATTTACTAATTCATATTTTCCTAGTACGATAGTGGATAATTTATACAGTTCATTAGGAGGGGCTTTTTTTATGATTAAAGGTATCATTTTTGATTTGGATGACACATTACTTTGGGACCAAAAAAGCGTTCAAGTTGCATTTGAAAATACATGTAAGCTTGCTACGGAAAAATACGGTATTGATTCAGCTGAATTTGAAAATGCCGTTCGTAATGAGGCTAGAAAGCTTTATGAATCATACGATACATACGAATTCACAAAATTAATTGGCATCAATCCATTCGAAGGACTTTGGGGGAATTTTTTAGATGATCATGATCAATTTCCAAAAATGAAGGCGAATTCTCCTACCTATCGAAAAAATGCATGGACGCTTGGATTAAAAGCATTTGGAATAGATGATCCAGAATTTGGTCATTTATTAGCTGAAACATTCCCTGAAGAACGCAAAGGAAACCCTTTTGTATACGATGAAACATTTGATGTGCTTGATCGATTAAATGGACAGTATAAACTACTCTTACTAACAAACGGCTCCCCTGATTTGCAACATACGAAGCTTTCAATTACACCAAAGATTAAAGAGTATTTTGATCAAATCCTAATTTCTGGAGACTTCGGAAAAGGCAAACCTGATCCAAGTATTTTTGAACATGCCTTATCATTAATGGAACTATCAAAAGAAGAGGTCATTATGGTTGGAGATAATCTTATGACTGATATTTTAGGCTCAAGCAGAATTGGAATGAAAAACGTTTGGATTAATAGGCATCATAAAGAACGAAATGAAGTTGTACCTACATATGAAATTACTCATTTAGAAGAGCTTTATCCGATTATTGATTCTTTGAATAAGTAGGTTTTGTTAAAAAATCTAGTGGCCCATTTTTATGAGGGCTTGCTGGATTTTTTTATTGATTAGGTATTCGTTCGGAATTACTCAAGCCAGTGCAAATAAATTTCCGGAATCCAATTATAAATGGCAAATATACTATTAAAATTTCAGAATCGCAATTAAAAATTTTAGAAATGCAATTAAAAGGATGAAAAACGCAATTAAACTAAAAATATACCCATACTACGATCCGTATATCGTGCTTCTTTTCATCATAAGCTGGTGCCTTTAATTAAATTTTCAAGTGAAACCGTCTATTGAGCAAAAAAATCAAATCAAACATTCAATTTCACAACGACATTATTATAAAATATTACGATTTTGACTAGATATACCCCCTATTTATGGCAAAAATCTTAAAAATCTTTCCTTTGAAGACTGCTCGTCCTATTAATTTTTTTAACTAATGAAATTGACCGTTTCGATCTGTAGGATTCGTTTCATAAAATGTAGTATCAAATTTATGGAGGTTAACTACTATTGTCGGAACAACATGGAAGTAGCATCTCTAAAGGCACTTCACCAGAGAATAGAAGTCATATTTTAAAAAGAGCTAAGAAATTAATTGGGAAAAAGGTTTTTTTGGAGACGTTTTTATTTAATTATAGAGGAAGATTAGTTTCAATTAATGAAGACCATTCATTAAATATGATCATATTGGCATCTGATGAGGTGTTCAGACAAATTAGAATTGATTTAGCGTTGGTGATTGAAATTGGTAAATTATCTTGTAAAAGTGTTTCTTTAAGAAACGAGCAAGGCGGTTTTACAAGTGATGAGTCATGGCAGGCGAAGAGACATTATCTAACTGTATCTGAAAGTACGTCTCCTCAAACACAAAAAAGGATTAATCGTCTTGCAAAAGAGTTTAAAGGTGAAGTAGTCATCGTAAAAACACTAATTTATCATTATGTAGTATGTATTAATGAAATTCATGATTCATATATAACAGTCCATCAACTCATCGATTTTGATCCGCATTTTGCCATTGAGTTTAGGATTGATAAAAATATTATTTATGAAATTGTTGATTTTCCAATTAGCTAAAATAAAAAGTACTTTCTAAGAAAATTTTAGAAAGTACTTTTTTATCAACTCTAGATTAACAAACTGTATTGCTATTAGATTTAAGTAAAGCCTGTTGTAAGTCGGCTACGATATCTTCCCATGCTTCTAAACCAACTGACATGCGTAGCATATTTTCTGTTATACCCATTTTTTCTCGTAACTCTTTTGGAACGACTGCATGTGTCATCGTCGCCGGATGCTGTACTAATGTCTCTGTATCACCTAGACTTACTGCTATTTTTATCATTTCTAAATGGTTAATAAATTCCTGTGTTTCTTCCTTTGTCCCGTCAATAGTAAATGCGAAGACTCCTCCACCTTTTTTCATTTGCTTACTTGCAATAAAATAATTTTGACTTTTAAAATCTCCAGGGTAAAATACATTCTTTACCATTGGATGCGATTGTAAAAATGAAACAATCTTTTTTGCATTTTCACATTGACGGTCCATTCGAACTGCTAATGTCTTTAATCCTCGAAGCAGAAGCCATGCATCAAATGGTGACATAATTGCTCCTATATCTTTTCGGATGGGGATCATTCGATCAGCTAGCTCTTTTGTTTTACAAACAACAATTCCTGCAACTACATCACCATGACCACTAATATATTTCGTTGCACTATGTAGCACAATGTCACAGCCTAGTGTTAATGGCTTTTGTAAATAAGGTGAACAAAATGTATTATCAACTACTACTTTAATATTATTTTTCTTTGCAACTTCGACAACCATTTCAATATCAATGACTTTCATTGTAGGGTTGATCGGAGTTTCGATAAAGATAACTTTCGTGTTTTCTTGGATTAAGTTTTGAATTTCTTCCTCCGTATCCATTTCACAAAAGTTATGTTCAATTCCAAATTTGCTCTCTAGCATTTCTAAAAAACCATACGTACATCCGTATATGCCTTTTGAACATAAAATATGGTCTCCGGTGCTAATTAAAGAGAAAATTGTAGCAGACACAGCAGCCATACCAGAACCAAATGCTAACGCTACTTCCCCTTCTTCTAAGGCAGCCATTCGTTCTTCCAAAATCTGAACGGTTGGATTTCCTAACCTTGAATAAATAAAGTCATCTCTTTCTCCAGCAAAGGACTGTTCTCCATGTTGTGCAGTAGGAAATGTATAGGTAGACGTATGAAATAATGGAGGAGTTAAACTCCCGTTAAACTCACTAGTTTTGTAGCCTTCGTGAATCAACTTTGTATCAAACTGATTTTTCTTCATTTCTAATTAGCCTCCTTAATTAAGTGCATGTTGATCAAACGTTAATTAAAGCAAAAAACTAAAATGAAAGCCCTTACAAAATATTCACTTAGACTACTTCTATATATAGGAAAGTAATACCTTTTAAGAGGTCATACTATAGGTGAAATTACATGCTCTTAATCCAAAATAAGACTTTAATTCAAAATAGAAAGTATCAAAATAATCAAATATGCATTGGTCCTTACTATTTATTCACTGAAATTCCCTACCTGACTTTTTCCCTATTAATATTCCGAAATACTCAGACAGAAATTATCAAAAAAAGAATCATCCTCTTTAACAAGGTTGATTCTTTTATCTTAATCGATCATGAAAAAAAGCACTTTCTAAAAATCTAGAAAGTACTTTTTTATTTTTAAATATTCTTATTTCGTTAATCTTCTAACCACTTCAGAATTTCATCAATTCCAATCGCTTCTTCAACTTCTGGAAATTTCTTAATAAAATTTAAATCGGTATCATTTGGTATCAATTCATCAAATTCGTTTGGATCATGGAAGCTCATTGACTACACCTCTTTAGTAAATTTTATTTAATTTTCGTATTGTTAACAAACTTACTTAATAAAATACATATCCTATTTTCAATGAAAAAAGTACTTCGATTAACGAATGAATTAGTAATTATAATAGTTCGTAGTTTTTTTATTTTTTCCTCTTTTTTTCATAAAAAAACTTGTACAAAATAGTTCAGTGTCTAGAACAAACTCTTGCTTTCGACCATTTAATATAATATCTATTTCATTAGATGTATTTTATGATCACATTTATTACCGAGTCTATGTAACGAAGATTTTCTACAACATTTTATTACTGATTATAAAGTCATCCCTATAATTACTTCTTCTAACCTTAAATTTAAACTAAAATTAGCACTTTTCAATTCGAAACTTCTTCTCCTAAACTTTCCTTTCCACTTATTCCCCGAATTGATTTTAAAAGTAATACAAGCTATTATGAAAAATTTCATTTATGTAGATCTCGGTCCAAATAAGGTAGGTGTTATTTCAGATAGAAATAACATCTACTTTTTATTTACTTTCCTAAACTTCCTTCTTACTTCACCATTCCATTCCTAAGTGCAGTTACGACTACTTGTGTTCGGTCCTCACAGCCAAATTTTTGTAATATACGATGGACATGAGATTTTACAGTACCTTCCGTTATAAATAATTTCTTACCGATTTGATCATTTCGAAGTCCATAGGCCATTTCTTGGAGGATTTCTTGTTCGCGATCCGTTAGTTTTTCGATTAGTATTGATTCACCTTTTTTACTTGGAACGGCAAATCCAGAAACAATCGCTCTAGAAAGTGCATTTGCTGCAAGGGTTGTTTTAAAAATAGCTTCACCCCGATAGGCTAAGCGAATCGCATCAAGCATTTCTTCAACTTCAGCATCCTTTAATAAAAATCCTACAGCTCCTGAGCGAATTCCTTGGTAAATATATTCTTGATCATCAAATGTAGTTAAAATAACTATTTTCGTTGTAGGTAATTGGTTCATTATTTCTTTTGTAGCATCTATTCCTGAAAGATTTGGCATTTGTATATCCATCAGAATGACATCTGGGAGTTTTTCTTTTGCTAGCTTAATTGCTTCTATTCCGTCGGATGCCTCACCAATTAAGTTCAGATCATCTTGTAGATTGATTACATAACTAAAGCCTTGCCTAATCATCGTTTGGTCATCAACTAGTAAGACCTTTATTTTTTCATTTGACATATTTTTCACCCTTTCCTTCGTCACAATGGTATTTTTGCAACGATTTCAAAGCCATGTGGAAAAATAATTGAATAGGAAAGACTACCATTCATTTTCTCTAGTCTTTCTCTCATTGATTTTAAACCAAATCCTTCACTAATTTTTTGAGCATTTTCTAAATCCCCATTATCCCTTATGGTCATATTGATGACATCAGCTTCCTTTTTCAGTACAACATCTAGTTTTGTAGCTTGAGAATGACGTATAACATTCGTAATTGATTCTTGTAAAATTCTAAACAGTATTTTGTATACCTCGACGTCTAATTCAACATCACCAATCTCCGCTTTAAAGGAATATTGAATAGTTGATGAGGACTCCATATGTGTCAGTAATGTTTCTAATGTGCCAATTGCAGAGTGAGGAAGATCATCAGCAAGAGAATGAACAGATTTTCGTATATCATCTAAGCCCTTTCGAGCAACTACTAACATATCCTTTAAACTTTGTTCGGCTTGATTTGGATCCTTTTTTATCATATATTGTACGGCTTGAATTTGAACGATGATTGAAGTCAAACTATGTCCCACGGCATCATGAATATCTCTTGCAATTCGATTTCGCTCTTCTAAAATTGCATTTTGCATAACAGTCGAAGACGCTTCTTGTAATTGACTATACGCTTTTTCTAAATTAACGACATGTTGTTTATTCAATTCATACATTTCATTTCGCTGCATTCTACTTCTAATATTTAAATAAATAATAATTGAAATCAAAATATAGGTTAAAACGTTTAATAAATCTTGATGTCCGAATCTCGTATAGATTAAGGCAATGACAATCATTACGATCATTGATGTAATTGGAGTCCTCGATAAAGAGGACCGAATAATCGTTACGTGAAACATAAATGCTAAAAAATACAGCACATTTACTTCTTTAAATAGTATTAATCCTACCAACGCTTCAATCACCATAATACTAAAAGCAAGAACTAAATGAACATTTGACCATTTATCTTTAGGAATCAATAAAATACATGTTAAAGTAACCCAAATAGTTAAATAAAGTGCTGTTTTAACAGGTGGTCCACTAAATAACTTCCCGGTGCTCATGAAAATTAAAATAATAGTAGCACCTAAGATTGGTCTTAATAAGAAGACTTTGTTCTCCTTCAAAATAAACTTACTCCTCTCATTTACCCTTTAAAAAATTCACTTTTAATTTTAATCAATATTCTTCCTGTTTTCCTCTATCTCTAGTTATAGACTTTATGAATAAATTTCTATCTAATAGAAGTCGATTCAAAATTAATAAAAGAATATCATATGAACATACAATACAAATTAAGGAGAAAAACAATGAATCAACAATATATTTTTATTGGCATTATTCTTTTACTTTTAGTTTATCGCATCTTTAAAAGGTTCCGCCGAAGTATCGGATGGCAGCAATTGAATAAGAAGAGAATACTCACAAGTACAGTGATTTTCTTTATAATTGGAGCATTAATACTATTTCAAGGTGGTTTAAAACCAATTATTTTAACTTCAGATGTTGCAGGTATTTTAATCGGAATTGGGCTTGCTTATTTCGCTTCAATCAAAACAAATTTTGAAAATCGAAATGGTGCATGGTTCTATCATACTAATATTTGGATTAGCGGTACTGTTACACTACTATTCTTCGGTCGCTTAGTTTATCGAATTTATGATATTTATTCAATTGAAAAACTAAATGGATTACAAAATGATGTTTTAACTAATAGATTACAAAGCATGGCTTCTGGATGGTCTGCTGGGCTAATGCTAATCATGTTTGCCTATTATATTGTCTTCAATTTATATATGATACGAAAAGAGAAAACACTTGCTCAAGCAAACAACGATTTCCCTATTGAAGGTTAATTGTTCTAAATCGTGAAATACGAAAACCCACAAGGAAATTTTTTATACCTTGTGGGTTTCTTTTATTATTGAATACCTAAAGCAAAATCCACAGCACTTTCTGCATGAATTCTTGTTGTATCAAAGAAAGGGATCCTGCAATTTTCCTGAGAGATTAACATCGTTATTTCAGTACATCCCAAAATAACCGCTTCCGCTCCGTGTTCAATTAAATGATCGATTATGTTTAAATAAACTTGCTTAGATTCCTCTTTTATAATTCCAAGACAAAGTTCCTCATAAATAATAGTATGTATTCGTTTTCTTTCAGCCTCATTTGGGACAATCACATCTAAACCAAACTGCTCAATTAATCTTCCTTTATAAAAATCATGCTCCATTGTAAATGCTGTGCCTAACAAAGCAACTTTTTTAATCCCATTATTAACAATGTCTTTAGCAGTTGCATCAGCAATATGTAATAAAGGAATTTTGACTGATTCTTCAACTTCCTTGGCCATCTTATGCATTGTATTCGTACAAATAACAAGACAATCTGCCCCACTTGTCTCCAGCTTTTTAGCAATTTCAATCATAATTTTCGTTAACTCTTCCCATCGATCCTCAAACTGAAGCGTTTTAATTTCTTGAAAATCGACTGAATACAGTAAGCTTTTTGCGGAGTGATGACCACCAAGCTTTTCATTCACACGTTCGTTCATAATTTGATAATACAGTAACGAAGACTCCCAACTCATACCACCGATCAGTCCGATTGTTTTCATCAACATTCAACTCCAATTTCTCTTTAAATTTATACTCATCTGTACATCAAAAAAATTCAAGACATATTATTATCTCTTAGTTTAACAAGGAAATTTATTTAGAACTATAGAATAGTTTAAGCACAATATTATGACGTAGGAGAGAACAAAATGCATATTGAAAAAGAAAAAATATACCCTAATTGTCCATTTATTACTAGAATAGTAGAAATTGGTGGCCATACGAAATCACAGTTAATCGAGAAACTACAACAAGCCTCTATCTCGATAAATGAATATGGTGAGATGCTATTAAAAGATGATCACTTTACAGTATCAAATACAAAGTACAGCCTTCAAACTGTTGAACTAACAGTTAGCGATCATGGATTTTTAGAAGGAGCTACAACACCTCAAATTTATCAAAAAGCAAAGGAACTAAATTTGGAATTGTGCCCACTTGAACTAGGACCTTACATAAGACTATCGTATTTAGATCAACCAGAAGGTTTTATAGGGAATTCTAAAAAGCAATATCAAGCTCCATCCGGTTCAATCACAATTGCATCTGAGTCACTATCTGAAGATGAAGATTTTCCGAAAGGTTTTTACATTAGACGAATTAATGGTGTACTATGGCTTCGCGGATACCGTGCCGATCATCTACACGTTTGGAACAACGATGATCATTTTATCTTTTGTCAAAAATAGTGATTAGTTTGCTTTAGATAATCGATCAATTGCTTCTTGTTCTGTTGAAACAAAAAATACATTATTCCCTTTATTACACTCATAAATAAAATCTTTTAGTGCCTTACTTGTATAACTAGAAAAGTCACCTATAATCGCAAACTTAATATTGTAGTTAACGAACTTTTGAAGCGCCGCACCTGCAAGTTTCGTACTAAGATTAAAAAAATCTGCTGAAATTGCTTCTTTGTTAAGAGCTATTCGATTACTTTGATGATCATAGCTTATTGTCATAATAAGATCTAAAGCACTTTGTTCATCCATAAGTATTACAGAATCTGCATTGGCGATTGCAATTATATGTCCGTTAGCTTTTGTTGTTCTTATATTCATCTACAAATCTCCTTTTTAAAATTCAGATCATTTCTACTAGTTTAAAACAAAGATTGTGTAGCGTGAAGCGATACTTTGTTTTTTATTTTTCTGGATGTTCATTAGATTACTGATTTTCTTATGTAAGTAAATGGCAGATTAGGAACAAACAAGTATTCCATGGAGTACGATGTAGTATTCGATGTTAGGGAGGAATATACATTGAGTAATACGAATGTACATGGATTACTTAGATGGAAGAAAGAATTAAACGCAGAAATCAAAAGACTAGATAAAGAGTTAGTCGATCTAACTAAAGAAATAGATAATGTTAGGACAAGATATTCAGCAGCTGAGAAAGCATTTATACAATATCGTAACGAAACAATCTCACAAGAATTTGTTACACCATTAAGTGTACAACTTAATGAATTAAATAATAAGTACGATGCTTTATTGATAGTGAATGAACAAAAAAAAACAGCTATTACTTCAATTTTAGAAACTGTGGATTCAATTATTAACGGATATTTCACAAATTAATGGGTTTTCCAATTTTGAGGAGCTCCCTAGCCGATCGGCAAGACAAAACAAAGGTTTCGACAATAAGAAGAGAAAGAGGATTTGTGCTCCTATCAACTAATGCATGCCTTAGTTGAACAACATGAGAAAAAAATATACAGTTTTTTTATTCCAGTAAATAGCATAGTAGTTAATAAAGAACTGTTGTTAAATTTTACGCACCCCTCCCTATCGTAGATTAAGGATTGTGCTCCTTAGAGATAAAGGCTAAGTATATCTACACTGTTCTTTTTTCTGGAAATTTCAAAAAAGGAGGCTATACAATTGAGTAAAAAAGAAATCTTGCAAAATGGAGTCAAGCAAGTTTTTTACGAAGAAGAATGGTACCCACCGATTTCAGAAGCGTTAAAGAATCTAACCGCTGCACAAGCATGCTGGCAACCAGAAGGAAAGGCCAGTAATACGATTTGGGAAAATGTAAACCATTTACTCATCTTTAAAGAGCGCTTACTTTCCCGCATACATCAAGATAATACATTTGTGGCTCCACAAAATAACGATGACACATTTATCCAAGGCGGACCTAATGATGATGATGCTTGGCGACAAACAGTGAAGCGAACACTTCAAGTACATGATGCCTTGCAATCTACATTAGCCTCCCTTCAAGAAGCAGAACTAGATCAACCATGCCCTTCTCTACCAATTTGGCAACAATATCAGAATATCCTTTTGCACGATGCTTATCATACTGGACAAATTGTACAACTCCGCAAACTCCAAGGTTCATGGCCAACTCAGCGCTCATATTTATAAAGGATTAAAATTGCCTGAATGTCTCACACAACAAAACAATTCAAAGTAGCAAATAATATAAAATCCCAATTTCTCATGTTAAATTGAGAAATTGGGATTTTTGTTACTCCACTTATGCACCCAATTTTGGAATAAGCTTTTAACTAACTAAATATATTACGATTCGCTCCTCATACTGAATTTAAGATGACAGCAATTAAAAATACCTTAGTAAAAAGCAGTATATAAATAGAGAAAAAATAAGCTGTTTGTACACAGACCAAATAAAATTAAAAGTCTTTTTTTAGAACTCAAAGTTCTTTATAGTAATGAGTATCAAATCTAATGGATTTTAGTTTCATCCAACTTATTTAAAGAGAGGAATCACTATGAAAATCGATACACCTACTATCCCCAAAGAATTAATAGCTAGAAATTTTTATGATATTTTTTATGAAGAGGACCCAGAATTAGGAATGTGTGAGATTTCTGGATCTGTTTTTGAAAATGAAGTTATCGATCGAGTATATTTATATAAAGCGGTCATCAAAAATTGTAAATTTACGAATACAGATTTTAAAAATATCAGTATGACTGATGTATATTTTGAAGACTGTGATTTATCAAATTGCAATATGAAAAACTCTTCCATCCACAAAGTTATCTTTAAAAATTGTAAATTATTAGGCGCAAATTTTACGGAATCTAGCATCGGAAATGTACAGTTTGAAAATTCTGTTTTAAATTTGTCACTATTCGGAGATTCAAAACTAGAAAAAGTAATTTTTCGTGACTCTGTTCTAAAAAGCACTGATTTTTATGATTGTAAATTCAAGAAAGTTGATTTTAATAGATGTGATCTTGATGGAGCAAATTTTGAACAAACATCTCTCAAAGGTATAGATATTAGTAGTTCTACTTTTCATGAATTAACTGTTTCAATTAGTAATTTAAACGGCTGTAAGGTTTCATCAACTCAAGCCGTTCAATTTGCAGCATTGATGGGACTAAAGGTTGTAGATTAAAAGTTAAGTATTTGATTAAATCTAAAGATTTTTAGTTAGAATTACGATTTAAATCCTGTTAGTAATTGGAGGTAAAAACATGGATTATCCTTCACCGAACGAAGCGGAGTTAAAAGCGAAAATCTGGCCTAAAGATACTATAGCAGCAGGTTATCGTCATTCTGTCGGGCTTAAATCAGATGTTACGGTTTCAGCTGTGGGTGATCATAAATATGGCAAATTAGAGGTAAACGATTGGCGTGATATTGTTGCGGTTGCTGCGGGTAACGCTCACACGGGTAATTCTCATACGATTGGGCTTACATCCGACGGAACTGTTGTGGCTGTAGGATGGAATAAACATGAACAATGCAATGTAAGCGAATGGTGCGATATTGTGGCAATTGCGGCTGGTTGGCGTCGTTCCGTTGGACTTAAATCAGATGGTACGGTTGTAGCTGTAGGTCGAAACAACGATGGTCAGTGCAATGTAAGTGATTGGCACAACATTGTGGGGATTGCGGCAGGTGACTGGCATACAGTCGGACTTAAATCGGATGGCACAGTTACAACTGTAGGTAATAATCGGTATGGCCAATGTAAAGTGAGTGGATGGCATGATATTGTGGCGGTATCGGCGGGTTATCTTCATACCGTCGGGCTAAAATCGAACGGCACGGTTGTTGCTGTTGGATTAAATAAGGATGGTCAATGCGATGTAAGCGAATGGCACGACATTGTAGCGATTTCGGCGGGTAGTAATCATACAATTGGACTTAAATCGGACGGCTCAGTTATGGCTACCGGGTTGAAGAGACATGGCGAATGTAATGTAAGTGACTGGTGCGATATTGTAGCGATTTCGGCGGGTTGCACACATACTATCGGACTTAAAGTAGATGGCACAGTTGTAGCTGTAGGTAGTAATGAATTTGGCCAATGTGATGTAAGTAGCTGGCAAGGTATCCAACTAACTTCAAAATAGTTTTAGCAAAATTTTCTGAAAGTACCTCTTCTCCTCTACTGTTAATAATGATATATTTTCTTCTATAAGGTGTAAAAAATAGCCAATTTTCTAAGGGGAGATTTATAAATGAAAAAAACAGCTCTTTTAATAATTGATGTACAGGCTTTTATGTTCTCCGAAACTAATCCGGTATATAACGGGGAAACATTATTAAATAATCTAAACAAATTGATCGATAAAGCAAGAGCTACGAATACGCCAATATTTTATATACAGCATTCTGAAGAGGGCTCTCCACTTGAATACGGTACACCTGGTTGGGAAATTCAGTCAGATATCGCTCCAATTGATGGAGAGATCATCATACATAAAACAACACCAGACTCTTTTTTTAAGACGAATTTAAAAGAAGAGCTGGTAAAACAAGATATTAATCACTTAGTCATGGCGGGAATTCAAACAGAAATCTGTGTCGATACAACGACTAGAAACGCCTTTGGAAATGGCTATGAAGTTACTCTTGTTACGGATGCTCATAGTACATGGGATTCAGATGAGCTAACGGCTGAGCAAATTATTAAACACCATAATCAGACTTTGCGCTGGCTAGCTGATCCTAAAACTACTAGTGAAGTTAAATTTTAAAAAGGCAGCTAATAAGCTGCCTTTTTTCTTAACAAACGCTCGCTTTCTTCTATACTTCGCCTATCCGTGGTGCTCGTTTACGCCTTAGGTAAATTCACATCTCGTAAAGCAAACGCTTGCATTCAGTCTGGAAATCTTCTGAAGAGATGTCTTTGTTTTCCCTTAATTCTTAAGTATGCGAAACAATTATCTCACAATCTCCATCTAAAACAAATTCCCCAAATCCAACAGGAATGATGAAGTTCGAGCCTTTTGATAAACTATATTCTTCTCCACTATGGATCAGTTTTCCATTACCGTTTATTACACTTAAAAGTAAATATTGATCATTATAAGTTAAATAAGCTTTACCAGTAATATCCCATTTATATACGGTGAAAAATTCCGAATCTACAAATGTATTAATCTTTATATTTTCTTTTTCCTCTGTCTTAAATTCCACTTCTGTTTCTTGATGAGGAACTGTTGTTACATCGATTGCTTTATTCAAATGAAGCTCTCTTAAATTTCCTTCATGGTCTTTTCGATCATAATCGTATACTCGATAAGTTGTATCAGAGCTTTGTTGTGTTTCTAATACGAGAGTTCCTTCACATAAAGCATGGATAGTTCCGCTTGGGACATAGAAAAAATCACCTGGCTTGATTTTTACTCGACGAAGTAAACCTGACCATTCGCCTTCTTTAATTTGGTTAATTAGTTCTTCTTTTGTTTTGGCATTATGGCCAAATATCATATGTGCATCTTCTTTACAGTCAAGAATATACCAGCATTCTGTTTTACCGAGATCACCATTTTCATTAACCTTAGCATAAGAATCTTCAGGATGTACTTGAACTGATAAATCCATATTTGCGTCTAATATTTTCGTTAAAAGTGGAAAAACCTCTTCCTTTGGGTGACCAAATAATTCGGGTTGCTTTTTCCATAATTCATTTAATGCAATTCCTGCAAATGGGCCATTTTCAATAATGGAAGTACCATTAGGATGAGCCGAAATTGCCCAGCATTCACCTGTATTTTCATTTGGTATATTATAGTTAAAATCTGATTTTAAGGCTGTTCCACCCCAAATTCGTTCTTTAAATACTGGTTTTAAAAATAATGGTTGCATGCTAATTTCCTCCTATAGGCTATTTAAACTAGTGCATTTTTATTTAAAGCATGATGTGCAAGCATAAGAGCTCCGGTAATTCCAGCGTTATTTCCTAAACTAGGTGGTACAATATACTCATTCAATTCTGGTAAACTAACATAATCGCAAACTAGCTCTTTTAAATATTTGTAAACACTTTCAAAAACTTGCATTTGATTCATTACGCCCCCACCAAGAATGATTTTCTTAGGCGAAAGAATTAATATGTATTGCATAAGTGCTTGGGCAATATAATATCCTTCTAAATCCCAAACCTCTTTTCGATTGATCAGATTTGAACCTGTTTGTCCCCAACGTGCTTCAATTGCAGGTCCAGAAGCTAAGCCTTCTAAGCAATCACGATGGTATGGACAGTTCCCTACAAACTCATCATTTGGATGACGTCTCACTAATATATGTCCCATTTCAGGGTGTGTGATTCCTTGAAGTAAATTACTATTTACGACAGCTCCAGCTCCTATACCCGTACCAATTGTTATATATAAACAGCTATCTAACCCTTTTGCTGCACCAAAAGTAGCTTCACCTAGTGCCGCTACATTCACATCCGTATTAAAACCAATCGGAACAGAAAAATGCTGCTTTATTGCTTGTACAAAAGGAAAGCCTTGCCATGCCATTTTAGGAGTTGATGTAATCGATCCGTAAGTAGAGCTCTTCTCGTTTACATCAATCGGACCGAATGATCCAATACCAATTGCTTTTATAGGATAGTTCTTAAAAAATTCAACTACTTGTGAAATCGTTTCTTCTGGCACAGTTGTCGGGAATTGAATACGCTTAATTAAGTTGCCATTTTCATCTCCAATCGAACATACAAACTTTGTTCCACCTGCTTCGATTGCACCTAACATTTGCCATTACCTCCAATTAAAATAAACTAATTAAACCTTACATTATTTAAAGCGGTTGTAAGCTCGCCTTACTTTTTTTGTATATAGAAACATTTTTAAAGAAAATCATGCGATTAATTCCACATGATTTATTGGACGAAATATATTTTTTAATCCATATATACTTATGAAAGCTATATAAAAAGAAGACTCTTTTCATGTACAAAAAAAAGAGGCCCCTCTCCCTCGAGCGACTTCCTTTTTCGTAAATTTAAAACTAAACTACAAACGCCTATTTAACAATTTTTGCAATCCTAAGCTAAATAAATCCATGGAATTGCTAACATATTTATTAAAATCAAACACTTGTCCATTTCATTTTGCTTGTCCAATCATAAGATATCGAGATGAAATTTAAAGGAAAAGGTAGTGTTATAATGAGTTGCAACTGTAACAATGGAAGAAATAATGAGAGAAATAACGAGAGATTTAGTGATAGAAATAACGAAAGATTTAATGATAGAAATAATAATAGAAATAATAGAAGAAATAACGAGGTTACGTTTAATGCGAGAATCACAGTTGATCAAGAAGACTTCTGTCGTGCAGTAGATCGTTGCGACGATGAAAGACGCGATAATTCCGGTCGTCGTAGTGACAGATGGTGGAACTTTTAGGTTCATAAAACAAAAAATAGGAAAATCGATTTTTTCCGCTACTAGGAATTAATTGAATGATAGGATCATCTTCAATTTCTTTTATGAGAACATCTATCTCTGCCTTTAATAGGATAGATGTTCTTTTGCATTTCAAAAATAAATTTGAAATGCTTAATTCTCGCAAAAATGGAATGATGTCAATTTTCCTTATAATAGAAAATGAGATTGTATTAGAAGTTATTTTTAGGAGGAGTCTTAATATATAAAAGCATGTTAATAGAAAAAGAAGCCGCTCTATCTGAAAGCGACTTCCCGTATACTAATAATATTTAAACTAAACTCTCCAAACGCCTATTTAACCGAATTCTCCAATCCTCGGCTAACTCAGGAACTTCCAATATCGCTTTTATTCCTTCAACATTTTTTGGATCATGGAAATAAATCTCGTTACAATAAAGAACGGAAACTTTATTTTTTTGAGTTTCGATTAATTCAATATTCGAATCTTTTCTGATTGTTCCCTCTTTTAATACACGGCATAAGTAGCCTGTAAAACCTGTTTCTACGATTCTCTTAAGTGCTACATTCGTTCTTCTTGTAATTGTGTCACAAGGTATTCTGCTTTGAGTAATTTGTATAATCGCATCGCCAATTTGGTAGATATCGCCAATGCATACTTCTTTTTCTAACATATTTGTGACAGTAATATTTTCTCCGAATGCTGAAAATGGTAAATTTAGATTAAACTCTTTTTCCCAAAGTTCGTAATGTTCATATGGATACACACATACAGCTCGGTCTGGCCCACCGTGATGTTTTAAGTCAGCTACTCCATCACCTTTAAAGCCTTCTTTTGATAAGTAAACTTCCTCTATTCCTTCTTTACAAATACCTGTTAACATTTCTTTGTTTTCGCCATATTCCATTTTACTCGGTAATCCTACTGCAAGATTAATTAACTCAACTTTATTTGCCATACCTTCCACCCTCTCATTTTTAAACTTCTAATTGTAAAACTGGGTTTTATTTTATGTAAATTAAATTTTTGGAATAAAAAGGAAAAACGCCCTACATACAGCATTATATACTAATTTGAGACAATACCAATCTCCAAAATCATTTTTGTTTCAACTGTACGACGAACAGCATAATAAAAGAAATTGCGACCATTGAAAGCACCCATAGCCATGCCATTTTCATATTTCCAGCATCAATTGCTAAATATATTGCTGTCGGGACAGTTTGTGTTTTTCCTGGTATGTTTCCAGCAAACATAAGTGTAGCTCCGAATTCCCCTAGTACTCTTGCAACGCTTAATATACTTCCCGAGATAATGGCTTTTATTGAAAGTGGAATTGAAATCAAGAAAAAAACATTCCATTCATTTGCACCACAAACTCTTGCTGCCTCTTCAATCTCATTGTCTACACTTTGAAATCCAGTTTTTGCAGATTGATACATAAGTGGAAACGCTACAATAATGGATGCAATTACAGCGGCCCACCATGTAAAAACAATGGGTTGGTTAAATACCCATTGAATCATTTTTCCAACGAAGCTTTGTCTTCCGAAAATGACTAATAGTAAAAACCCTACAACTGTAGGAGGAAGAACTAAAGGTAACATTAAAATTGTTTCTAGAAGTGTTTTACCTTTAAATGATTTCATAGAGAGAATTCTTCCAGCTATAGTCCCTAAAATAATAACGATAAATCCTGCCACGATTGTAACCTTAATGGAAATCTTAAGGGGAATTAAAAACTCTTCAAACAATTTAAATTCCTCATTTCAAAATAAACCAAATTTTCATCTATTTTTTTTATCTTCTATGAAATTACCTTTTTACATTTCATTCATCAAGTAATCTAAATAATTTTCTTCATCATAAAGATGGAAATATTGATAATCTTTCAATCTACCCTCTTCAATCTCAAAATGGCTGATCACACAGATAATATTCGTTAATGAATCGAGTAAATTCAGATCATCCTCACTTCTTATTAATACTACTTTTGGGTAACTTTCCCTTTTATAACCTTCAATAAAAATAATATCTGTTGAAAAAAAGCGATATAATTCAATTGTTTTCTTTAAATCCCAATTGATAAAATTTGTTCTTAATTGCAAGACACCATCACCTTCAACACTAGAAACGATTGCTCCTGCATCCAAGTGACGACTACTGTCTTTACGTTCTATTTCTAAATCAGGCGCACCGCCATGACCATGATGTTTTATAGTAGCAGCTAATAATCCTTGGTGATTGGCCTTTTTAATGAGTTTTTCAGTAAGTGTTGTTTTCCCACTATTTTGATAGCCTACAATTTGCAAAATGGAATAGTTCTTTTTCATCGCTCTCAATTCCTTTTTATTAAATACTTTTATTATAAGGAGCCTACTGAAAAAACACCATTAATACAAAAATCAATTTAATCGATTCTTGTATTGATGGTGGAGCAGTTTGGTAAAGTCTTAAAGAAGATGTTCACTAAAAGTTTTTTTCTTTAATATTTCTAATCATTGTTTTATGATAAGATAAACGAGAATTAAGTTAAGGGGTATATGTAATGTCTAAAGTCATCCATGAATTTAATGACTATATACGAAAACTGCGTAAAGAATTATTTGGTAAAGGCCCTGAAAGAATCCATACTGTTTTTGTTGAAAATATGGCTGTTTCAACTTTGTATGGAAATCTAACACCTACTGAGCTATTTATCGCTCAAACTTCTGAAGGGCGTGATATCGTACATAATGCTAGAACTAAGATGATTCAAGATGTTTATGCGAAAAATCATCCAGTTAAGTTAGAAGAAATCGTTGATGCAAAGTTTATCAATCTTTTCTCGGATATGAAAGTTGAAGAAGATATTGCGATTTCAGTTTTTGTATTTGATAAAAAATTAGAAAACTTAATTGATTAGATCGTCGATGCTACTAATCAATTAAGATTAGGTTCCAATCTTATTTATGGAAAAAGTCGCCGCTTTTACCACCTTTTTTTTGAACTAAAAACGTTTCTTTTATGACCATACTTTTATCAACGGCTTTACACATATCGTAAAATGTAAGGCCAGCTACACTTACAGCTGTAAGTGCCTCCATTTCAACTCCAGTTTTCCCACTACATTTCACTGTCGCACGAATGATTAAATCATATCCATTAGGTACCTCTACATATTCGAATGTAAAGTCAGTTCCTGAAAGTGCGATTGGGTGACACATTGGAATAATGTCAGAAGTTTTTTTAGCTCCCATAATTCCAGCAATTTGTGCAACATTTAGTGGATCACCTTTTTTAATTGATCCATTTTGAATTGCTTCATATAATTCCGTTGAAATCGAAATTGTACTTTGTGCAATCGCAATTCTAGTAGTGATGTCTTTTTCTGATATATCGACCATTTTAGGTCTTCCTTCTTCATTCCAATGTGAAAATTCACTCATGCGAGTACCTCCAGGTAAGTCTTAAATTTGACAAATTAAATCCAGTCACTCGGACTATTTATATTCTTAAAAATGAGATCGTCATTTGAAAATTGTACAGTCATTACATTTACTTCACTGAATAACAACTGAACTTTTCGATTGTTTTTATCTAAAATCTCTTTCATTTTTTCGATGCAATTTCGATGATAGAGCGCAAATAGTGGTTGAAGTTTATCGGACTGGATTGGAACGATTGCATCAACATTTGTATTTTCTGCCCTTTCGATCATATTTTTTACAAAGTCAGCTGTAATAAAAGGTGTGTCGCATGCTAGGACAAAATACCAGTCTTTGTTTGGTATGTTGGAAAATGCATTGTATATCGCATACAAAGGTCCTTGGTATTCTTTAGCTTCTTCCTCTGTGACAAACTCTAGATGATCATTTTTACTAAAATAAGGAACTAGTTTTTCGTTCGTTGAAATGATAATCGGTGAAATTGAATTTTCCTTTAATGCTTCTACACTATATTCATACAATAATTTGTCTTTATACGTTTCAAACATTTTTGGTTTACCGTAACGGGATGACTTTCCACCTGCTAAAACGACGCCAGCTATATTCATTGCCTGTTTAATTCTTCCACAAAATGTTGGCAAGTCGGTAAAATAAGTTTTGTCATTGCTAGATTTACTGCGTTTTTTGAACCTGGAATTACGTAGATCGCTTTATCGTGAAAGCTACCTGCGATTGCTCTACTAAACATAGCCTTTGGACCAATTTCTGTATAACTTAATAAACGGAACAATTCTCCAAATCCTTGCATTTCTTTATCAAGTATTTTTGAAATTGCTTCATATGTAACATCTCTTTTCGTAAAACCAGTACCACCTGTTATAATCATAACTTGAATCGTTTCATCTTCACTCCATGATCTAACAATTGAATCGATCAATGCTATTTCATCTTTTGTGATTTTATAATCATGGACGATATGTTTTTGCTCTTCTAATAAAGCTTTAATTAGTTTACCGCTCTCATCATTTTCAACAGTTCTAGTATCACTAACTGTTAAAACGGCAGCGTTAACAACCGCTTTTTTATTATGATTATGCATCATTCTACCTACTTTCAAGCTTGATAAAATCCATTAGCCCCCACTTACTGGCGGAATAAAAGCGACAGTATCTCCATCATTTACAATTTCGTCATCCGTTACAAACTCTTCATTTACTGCAGTCATAATCTGATTCAATTGTGGTAGATCATAGTTAGCCATAAGCCAGTTTTTTAACTCTTTAACGTTGATTCCATTTTTATCGGTCACTGTTAATTCATCAGTTCCAGCTTTCTCTCGTAAATGAGCAAATAATAATACTTTAATCATTTTGATTCCTCCACACTTGGTTTTCCTTCTTGGTATGGTGTATTTTCTAATTGATCACCGATCCACATCGTACCATCTTCCCAAAATTCTTTTTTCCAGATCGGAACGATTTGTTTAATTCGTTCGATTGCGTATTCATTTGCTTCGTATGCAACTTTACGGTGAGGAGAGGAAACTGCAATCACAACGGCAATATCGCTAATCTCTAATCTTCCAATTCTATGAGTAATCGCAACAATCGCTTCTGGCCATTTCCCGTTGATTTCATCACCAATTTGGGCAAGTTTTTTTACGGCCATTGATTCATATGCTTGATACTCTAGCGACAAAGTCTTTTTTCCTTTAGTTAACTCTCTAACTGTACCAATAAAAACAGTAATGGCTCCTGCATTTCTACTTTTTACTTTATCTGAAACTTCTTCAACAACAATCGGTGTATCGACAATATTAAATAATGTTTGTTCCAAGTAAATCACTTCACTTTTCTTAAATTAATAGTGTTCTATTTATTTACTTATAAGCAGGTATGAAGTCATACCAAGGCCATTTACTTCCTTCATGGTCTTCTAATAATAATAAGTCGACCGACATACCTTTTTCATATTTTCTAGTTCCTCCAGGTAAAACAATAAAAGCATCCGTATATGCTAATGAAGATACGGCGCTAGACTTATCAAAACCTGCTGGAATAGCTGTTAATTGACCTTCATGATAAACAATTTTACCTCTTACAAATCTTGTAAAAGGATTTGGTTTTGGAAAGTTTTCTCCTAAAATTGCACTGACTCTTTTTAAATGTGGTGTTTCGTTAAATAAATAAGTTTGGACGATTGGTCTAACAAATAGCTCAAATCCAACAAAACAAGCAGAAGGATTTCCAGATAAACCGAATAATAATTTATTTTCAAAATGCGCTACTGTTGTTACACTTCCTGGACGCATGGCAATTTTATTAAATAAAACTGTAGCACCTAATCTTGCATAAATATCTGGTAAATAGTCATAATCACCGACAGATACTCCACCAGTTGTAATTAGCATATCAACTTGCTCTAGGGCATTTTGAACTTCTGAAAAACAAGTATCCAAATCATCGCTAAACTTTCCTAAATATTTAGGGATTGCACCTGCTTTTTGAATTTGAGCGAGAACCATATAAGAATTACTATTGCGAATTTTACCAGGTTCAAGCGGTTCACCCACATCTAGAAGTTCACTCCCTGTTGCAATGACTCCGATGACTGGCTTTTTCGCTACAGGAACTTGACTATATCCAAATGTAGCAAGTAAAGCGATCACTCCCGGGTTGATTTCAGTTCCCTTTTTAACAAGAATATCACCTTTAAGCGTTTCTTCCCCTTGGAATGAAATATTATCGCCTTTTTGATAAGAACGTTTAATTTCAATAAACGTTTTACCTTCAGTTTTTATCTCTTTCGCTAATTCAAGCATAACAACTGCTGAACAACCTTGAGGTATTTGTGCTCCTGTCATAATACGAACAGCCTGCAATGGTTCTACTTCATTTGGAAAAACTGAACCGGCTCCAATTTCGCCAACTACTTCAAAGATTGTTGGATTTTCATTGCTTGTAAGAATAGTATCTTCAGCTCGAATCGCAAAGCCATCATATGGAGAACGGTCAAAAGCAGGTATATCCTGATCAGCTTTTAGATCATCAGCTAATACTCGGCCATATGCTAAATCGATTGAGACCATTTCTTGTGATCCGTGTTTGGCAAAATCCATCACTTTACGAACTGATTCTTCGATCGGTAGTGGTACGCGTTTTTCAACCATTCTTTTCATCCTCTCTATTAACCTAATAAACGATAATATAGTTTTTTAGCTTCTTGTATATCATTTGTTCCGTGAACAAAAACCCTTCCATCCTGAAAAATAACAAATCGATAGTCTTCTATTTGACAAGAGATCAAATAAGGATTTCGTTGAACTTTTCCGTATTGATTTAGTTGAATTTCTAGTTCATTAAAGTCGTAATTTTTAGTCGTTGAAGGTCTAATTTGAACCGTGTTTCGCCCACAAAGTGTACTTGTTTTCGTCTGATTTTCAAAGGCTAAATAAGGATACGTCCTATTGGTTCCACATGAAGGACAATCATCTGATTTGAGTTTCGTTAACTTAAATGAATAATGTTGATTATTCCACAAATCAAATGTAAGGAATTTTGAATTAATCGCTGAATAATCCTCAACTAATAGTTTTAATACTTCAGCAACCTGGTATGCCGCTACTAATTGTACCGCAGGACTAATGACTCCGGCTGTGTCACATGTCACACCAGGTACTGGTAAACTTTTTAATATACAGTTTAAACAAGGAGTTTTACTAGGTAGAATCGTGCAACACATACCAAAGCTCCCAACACAAGAGCCATACACCCACGGAATGTCATATTTCTGTGATAAATCATTTATGATAAAGCGAATATCAAAATTATCTGTTGCATCAATCATAACATCAGTGTCCTTCAAATGGACTTCCATATTATCTGCACTTGCATCCATTACTAGTGCATTGATGAACACATCTAAATTTATTTTTTGGAGACGCCCTTTAGCGGCAATTACTTTCGGCAATTTCTCAAATGCATCTTCTTCGGTATAAAGCTGTTGCCTTTGTAAGTTACTCATTTCAACATAATCTCGGTCAATTAAAGTTAACTTTCCAATTCCAGCTCTAACAAGTGCCTCCGCGCTAGCACTTCCTAACGCACCTGCTCCAACAATTAAAACATGTTTCTTTCTAATTAATTCTTGTCCATTTTCACCAATCGGGGTAAAAAGCTGCTGACGTGAATAACGTTCTGACATAAGATATCCTCCATTAAAGAGCAGGACCTAGCGAAAGAGATAAAAAGTTTTCTCCGGGTATCCTCACCAATTTTTTTGCTTTTCTTGTTTTCTCTCTAATAAATAAAGCAGCATTAAGAAATCCTCATCATATAAGGAGTTCTGAATGCTGCTTAATTTCTCTGCTAAACGAACAGAGATACCAATCATCACTTTCTAATTTTAGTAAGAGCATTATACAGAAATTGCATAAACTCCAAACCTTCTATTATTGGTAATGATTAACCACCTATATGGGACATTTCAATTTTATGTGATGATTTATCATTCATTTTTTTCGTATTACTTAATCGTTCATCTGAATAACGATCAGTTCGATTGCTCCATATCGAAAGAATCGTTTCTTTTATTTGTTCATCATCTTGGTTAGATCTTACCAATTCTTTTAAATCATAACCTTTTGTTGCAAATAAACAAGTATATAATTTTCCTTCTGCAGATATACGTGCTCTTGTGCAAGTTGAACAAAATGAATCGGTCACTGATGAAATAATGCCAATTTCCTCATCACTATCTTTGTAACGATATCGATTAGCAACTTCTCCTACATAATTAGCTTCTGTAAATTCTAATGGCATGACTTTATTGATCGTATCGATGATTGTTTGCTTTCCTACTACTTCATCGAGCCTCCAGCCATTATAATTTCCAACATCCATATATTCAATAAAACGAAGAATATGTTTTTTCTCTTTAAAATATTGTGCCATCGGGATAATATCCTGTTCATTCTTACCTTTTTGAACAACCATATTAATTTTAACCTTCATTCCGACATCAGAAGCAGCTTGAATCCCTTCAAGCACAGACTTTACATTTCCTCGATTACCAGTCATATATGAAAATCGTTCTTCATCTAAAGAATCTATGCTTACGGTCACTCTTCTTAAACCAGCTTCATATAAATCTTTTGCAAACTTTTTAAGTAAAGTACCGTTTGTTGTTAAAGCTATATCTTCAACACCATCTATTTTATTTAATCGTTCAATCAGTTTAGGTAAATTTTTACGTAATAAAGGTTCTCCACCAGTAATTCTAATTTTTCTTACCCCTAAAGATACAAAAATACGCGTTAATCTTTCAATTTCATCAAAGGATAGAATTTTATCTTGTGATAAAAAAGAATAGTCCTGACCAAAAATTTCTTCCGGCATACAATAACGGCAACGAAAATTGCAGCGATCGGTAACAGATATACGTAAATCCTGTAAAGGTCGATGATGTTTATCCAATGCAACATTTTTCATAACCATTGCCTCACTTCTTTTTATTTCATAAATGATCTGTTTTTAGTTTCTATTTCACAATACGCTTTGAATGAGTATATACATTAAGTGACTGATTTCGAATAAATCCAACTGTCGTAATACCTAATTCTTCAGCTAATTGAAGAGCTAATTCTGTTGGAGCTGATTTAGTTAGAATGACCTCACAACCAATTTTAGCTACTTTTAGTAAAATTTCAGAAGATAATCGCCCACTAAAAACAATTATTTTATCTGAAATACGAATATTATTTTTTAGACAATATCCATAAATTTTATCTAATGCATTATGCCTACCAATATCCATTCTATTCAAAACAATCCCATTTAAATCACATAAAGCAGCATTATGCACTCCACCTGTTTCATGAAATAAAAATGCGGACTGTTGCATTTCTTTCATTAATCGAAAACAATCCTGAAATGATAGTTGGACATTCACTTCTTTCATTTTTTTTGCAGTTAATGCATCATTTACAAAAACAAACCCTTGTCTACTCATTCCACAGCATGATGTAATATATCTTTTACTTTGAATATCTTTATAAAATGGGTTAATATTCTTTGTTTTTACATGGGCAAAGCCTTCTTTTTCTTGGAACCATATGTTTTCAATATCCTCGTATTTACGGATAACCCCTTCGGATGCTAAAAATCCTACGACCATATCCTCGATATATTCTGGGGTACAGACCATCGTAACCAATTCTTGTCCATTAATTTTTACCGTAACGGGAAATTCTGTGACAACGCTGTCTTCAATATCGTTTGTTTCACCATTTTCAAAGCGGAGAATTCTTCTTCTCACTTCAGTTGGTAGCATCGTTAAAGATTCCCCTCTTCTTAAACTATTTTCATATCGTGTTTTTCAAAAAAATATTCATTAAGAGACAAACCTTTCAATTTTTTTTGATTAAAAGGTTCATCTCTTATTATTAAACTCTTTTCTATGAAATACAAATTGTTTTTTCTATTATTCTTTTAGACCTTTTCCCATACCTTTTAGAAAATTAATACCAAAACCAACTGCACGATTTACATCAGGATCTTTTAAAACTTTTACTAAATCAAGAATCCCTACTTTTTCATCCTTTTCAAGATGTTTATTTCCTTCATCCATTCCTTTTGTTACCGAATTGATCAGCTTTGTTGTTAACTCTGGGTCCACACTTGAAAGTGCACCAGCAGCTCCCATAATATTATTGATAATATTCGTGACTGGCTCACGGTTCATTTGTCCTAAAGCAATTTTTGTAATCTTCTCTTTCGATTGTAGCATTGAATTTGCAGCTTCAAGGACACCCGTATCATTTAATTCAGAAACGATGTTTAAAATTTTATTTAACGAATCTTCATTTTCTGCTAATAATAGCTTCAAATCCTCTAGTTTTTGTTGGTTTTGCTCTTCTTTAGTTGGTACGTATTTTTGAATCGTCGTGATTGGTTGTGCCATCTTTTTTCCCCTTTATTTTGTCGTTAAGTGGACGTATCCTTTTCGTTCCCATTTACGCTGTACCTCAACTCCATTTTGAGGGTTGCGCTTTTTATTACGTGGGTTCGATTTTGGCAACGGACTTTCACCTTCTACACGTAATACTTCCATCCGTACTTTCGTTTGTTTATAAGCTGGTGTATTTGTACGGTGATCTTTAGCTGGACCTGTTAAGAAATTGATGGCAGATTCTTTACTTGTTGAATTCATCGGTAAGAACAACTCATTTTTTTGAACTCGGTCCGTAACTAGTGCTGGTAATTTCAGCGCTCCATATGGTGATACTAATCGAACTAATGAGCCATCTTTAATACCACGTTCACTCGCAAGCTCTGGTGAAACCTCTACAAAAATCTCAGGTACTTTTAATTGAATACCGTATGATTTATTCGTCATATTCCCTTCATGGAAATGCTCAAGCATTCGACCATTATTTATTAATAGGTCAAACTCTTCTGCAAACTCAACAGGTTCCATCCAATCAGCTAAAGCAAATCTTGCCTTTTTATCAGGGAAATTAAAACCATTCTCATAAAGAAGTGGCGTACTTGCTCCGTCTAAGCTACCCCAAAGGAAACTATCCCAGCCTTCCATTACATCGTAGCTTGCTTGTGAGAATAGTGGTGCTAAACTTGCCATTTCAGCGAAAATATCACCTGGATGCTGATAGTTCCAGTTTGCACCTAATCGGTTTGCAATTTCTTGGACAATCCACCAGTCAGCCTTTGATTCACCAAGAGTCGGTAATGCTTGATATAATCTTTGTACTCGACGCTCAGTATTTGTAAATGTTCCTTCTTTTTCAAGTGATGGCGCAGCAGGTAAAATAACATCCGCATACTGTGCTGTTTTTGAGAAGAAGAGATCTTGTACGACAAAGAAGTCCAAATCTGATAACACTTCATGTACGTGGTTTGCATTACAATCGACAAGCGCCATATCTTCACCAACTAAGTACATAGCTTTCATTTCGCCTTTTTCGATCGATTGAAGCATTTGGATATTATCTAAACCAGGTTTTCCTCCGATTTCAACGCCCCACGCTTTTTCAAACTTCATGCGTGCCGTATCATCCGTTACATGTTGGTAACCAGGAAGCCAGCCAGGAAGAGTACCCATATCACAAGCACCTTGTACATTATTATGACCACGAAGCGGATAAGCGCCAGCACCAGGGCGTCTGTAGTTTCCTGTTGCAAGCAATAAGTTCGAGATCGCAGCAGATGTATCAGAGCCACCAGTGTTTTGTGTAACGCCCATGCCCCATAAAATACAAGTTCCATCCGCTTCATGAATCATTTCAGCTATTTGAATTAATGTTTCCTTTGAAATGCCAGTTACACTTTCGGCATATTCAAGCGTATATTTCTCAAGTACCACTTTAAAATCTTCAAAGAAATGAACATTCTCATAAATGAATTTCAAGTCATGCCAGCCTTGGTCAATGATATATTTCGTTACAGCCATCAACCATACTTGGTCTGTACCTTGTTTTGGTCTAATAAAGATGTCAGAGCGTTCTGCCATTTCATTTTTACGAAGATCGGCAACAATCAGTTTTTGACCATGTAACTTATGTGCTCGCTTAACTCTTGTCGCAAGTACAGGATGACCTTCTGCTGGATTCGCACCTACGATTATAACTAGGCCAGCTTTTGCGATATCCTTTATTGTTCCTGCATCTCCACCCATACCAACTGTACGGAATAATCCATCTGTTGCTGGTGATTGACAATAACGTGAGCAATTATCTACATTATTTGTTTCGAATACTTGACGTGCTAACTTCTGAATTAAATAGTTTTCTTCATTCGTAATTTTCGAAGATGAAATAAATCCTACAGAGCCTTTTCCATATTCTTGTTTAATGG
The DNA here is from genome assembly GCF_002566505.1 of Bacillus sp. AFS077874. Classification (NCBI taxonomy): domain Bacteria; kingdom Bacillati; phylum Bacillota; class Bacilli; order Caryophanales; family Bacillaceae; genus Bacillus; species Bacillus sp. AFS077874. Next base: position 247,811 of record NZ_NUYF01000008.1, on the reverse strand, counting down.
AACCAAGTTTACTTGAAACTAAATCAAGGGCTTCATTCCAACTCGCTTCAACAAATACGCCATTTTTTCGAATTAATGGCTTTGTTATTCGCTCTTCTGAATTGACAAAATCCCAACCAAATTTACCTTTTACACAAGTTGAAATTGCATTAACTGGTGCATCAGAGCTTGGTTGAACTTTTAAGATTTTTCGATCCTTCGTCCAAACCTCGAATGTACAGCCAACACCACAGAAAGTACAAACTGTTTTTGTCTTTTTCGTACGTGTTTCTCGCATTGCTGCTTCAACTTCTGAAACTGCGAAAATACCACTATATCCAGGCTCTACTTTTTTGACTAAATCGATCATCGGATCAAGTAACTCGTCGTTTAATCCTGTCATAAAGCCAGCTTCACCAAGCATTGATTTTTCCATTAATGCATTACAAGGACAAATCGTTACACATTGACCACAACTTACACATGAAGAATCATTAATCGAAACACCCTTGTCCCAAATAACACGTGGACGCTCGGCTTCCCAATCGATTGATAATGTCTCATTTACTTGAAGATTTTGACATACTTCCACACACTGTCCACAAGCAATACATTGATTTGGATCATATCGATAAAAAGGATGTGTCAAGTCTACTTCACAAGAAGCAACCTTTGGCTGATAAGGATACTTTTGGTGTTCAATGCCCATTTCTTCTACCGTATTATGTAGCTTACAATTTCCATTGTTATTATCACAAACTGTGCAATATAATAAATGATTTTCTAATAAACGATCCATTGCTTCAGTTTGAGCTTCCTTCGCTCTAGGTGAAGTCAATTGAATATTCATTCCGCTCATTGCTTCAGTTGAACATGAACGTTTTAGTTCACCATTAATTTCGACAATACAAGTATCACAAGTTTGAATTGGATCGACTTCAGGAACATAACAAATTTGTGGATGACTAATTTCATTTTGATTGATGATTTGTAAGATTGTAGAACCTTGCTTTGCGATTACTTCTTTTCCGTCAATCGTGATTGTAACCATGTTATTTTTCACGGTTTTCCTCCCCTTTTTTCACATAAAAAAATCCACCATGAATACACATACCCGATAAATAGGTTTTATGTCTTCATGGTGGAATAGTTTATTAGCAAATCGTACCAACATACCAATCCATTTTTTTGTTTACTAAATTGATAGAGTCATAACATCTCCCATACTATGATTCCATCTCAATAAGTTTATTATAATCTTAAAATGCTAATTAAACAATAGATTCACGATATGAAAGTAAAACGCTTACAATCTTGTTTATTTACTTACCGTTGATTTTAATTTCTCAGCATTTTTATTTAGTTTATTAACTGCTTCACTGTACTCTTCTTCCAACTCATCAATAATGTCGGCAATTGAACTGATTTTTGTAATTGCCCCAACACCATGGCCAGCAGACCATATTTCTTTCCAAGCCTTTGCATTTGACTCATTTTTCATACCATCGAAATCGACTTTATCTTTCTTTTTCAATGTTTCTGGATCAAGACCAGCCTTCACAATGCTAGGAATTAACATATTCGCTTTCACACCAGAGAATGCATCAGTTAGGACGATATCATCTTGTGTTGCATCAACTAACATTTGACGGTATTCATCATTTGCTAAGCTTTCCTTCGCAACAATGAAACGTGTTCCCATATAAGCTAAATCAGCGCCTGCAGCTTGTGCAGCCAATATACTTTTACCAGTTGAAATCCCACCTGCTAACACAATAATGCCGTCCCAGAACGTACGAACACTATCAACGAACGCAAATCCATTTAAATTTCCAGCATGTCCACCAGCACCTGATGCAACTAAAATTAGTCCATCTACACCAGCCTCTGCTGCTTTTTTAGCAAACTTCATATCACTAACATCAGCGAATACTAGTCCACCATAACTATGTACAATATCAACTACTACTTTTGGAGAACCTAATGAAGTAATGACAAGCTCAGGCTTATGTTTTTTCAACAGCTCAAGCTCTTCTTGTAATCTACTATAAGAGCTATGAACCACCATATTCATTGCCCATGGTGCAATTTTACGCTCAGGCTCATTTGCGCGCGCTAAAGCAAGATGATCATTTAATTGACCCATCCATTGATCAAGTACCTCAATCGGGCGAGCATTCGGTGCTGGAAATGATCCAATTACACCATTTAAACAGGCTGCCTCTACTAGCTCAGGACCAGAAACTAAAAACATCGGTGCAGAAATAGCTGGCACCCTCAGTTGACTCCACCATTTTTTAGGAATTTGTTTACTCATTTACATGTCCCTCTTTTCTTTACGGAATATTCAGATTATTAATAATGATACATTAGTAAACTATTCTTTTCAACTCTATCTCTGCAAAAATGCTTCTTGAAGGCTATACGAAATAGCTAATTTACTTAACTTGATATACAAATATAATATAGTGAATAATAAAAAAGGAACTTATATACTAAATACTCTAATAGATTCGTAAATTTAATAATCTTTTACTTCAATAGTAGATAGAAAAATATTATTAGAATGACAGTGAACCATTATATAATTAATTTACACTTTTTAGTCCTATACTTTCTCTTAGCCTGTTCAAAATAAAAAAAGGAAAAAATTTCTTCATCTAAACAAATTGTGACAGAGTTCGACCGAAGAAAATTGTAGAATAGTCACATATAAGTAAATAATGTAATATAATTGTAATATTCTGATCTAAATTTCAGTAAACATTGATAGATGGACTACTTGGTTATGGGAGGAATTGTTTTGGAAAGCACTTTAAATGTTAAAGGAAATAATATTCAACGGAGAAGATCGTTTAAACGCTCTTTCCCTTGGCATTTCATTATGATTGGCATCATTATTATTATGACACTCATCATCGTGTTCAGCTATCGGGCTAACCATTTTAATGCTCAAATCAAAGTAAACGGCATAAATTTAGGTGGACTAAATGCTGAACAAGCACTAAAAAAATTAAAAACTAGCGAACTTAAAAATATCGTTTATGTTGACGACCAAAAAATCTTGGATGGAAAAGATACAAAAATGAACTTTACGGAAAATGATCTGCCGGCTATTAAAAAAATAGTAAAAAACCAGCGCACGTTTTTTCCTTCTTCAAAAGAGAAAAATTATTCTTTAATTCCAAGTAAACGAGATGAAGATCAAATTGACACAATGAAAAAACAGATTGAAGATAAGCTTCTCACTCTTAATAAGAACTTAAAAGCTCCAAAAGATGCGACTGTTCAATTGAAACAAGGTAAAATTATTGTTTCGAAAAGCATTAGCGGTGAGCAATATGATGTCGATCGTCTATTAAATGATTATAAAGGACAAGAGTATACTAGTATAATCCGTCTAAAACCTGTATACATACAACCAATCAAAGAAGACAATCAAATTGTGAAAAATGAAAAGAAAAAACTTCAAGAACTACTAGGGAGAACAGTTCAATATAAGGTTCAGGATAAAGTTTATTCTTTAAATGCGAGTGAATACATTCAAAATGCTTCTGTGTCAAAAGATATGAACGTTACAATCGACTCTAGTAATCTTAAAAACAAGATTGCTGAAATAAATAATTCTCAATCTACATTAAATAAAAATTTCACCTTTAAGACACATTCAGGATCTGTTATTTCAGTTAAAGGAGAAGGCTATGGCTGGGCATTAGATGTTGATAAAGAATCATCACTAGTTCAGCAGGCTTTTGAAACAGGTAAAAAATCGATTATTCCTACTCATATTATCGGAAATGGCTGGAACAATGAAGGTTATGGATATAATACGACCACAAACAATGGAATTGGCGATACATATGCTGAAGTGTCGATTGCCGAACAGCGTATTTGGCTTTATAAAAATGGCAAATTGGTTATCACAACGAATGTCGTTACTGGTAAACACATCACTGGTGAAGATACTTCAAAAGGAGTTTGGTATATCCTTTATAAACGAACACCATCAATCCTAAGGGGCTCACATGTAGGTCTTGGTTCTTATGAAGTTAAGGTCGATTATTGGGCACCATTTACAAACAGCGGACAAGGTTTCCACGATGCTAGCTGGCGTAGCAACTGGTCAAGCAATGCCTATCAAACTGCAGGCTCGGGTGGCTGCGTTAACACTCCACCAAGTCTTATGAAAACCGTATATGATAATCTCAGCACATACGAACCGGTAGTCATCTACTAAAAAATAGCATAATCAAAAACACTGAAACCCCATATTACGTTTCAGTGTTTTTTTTATGATTAGTTTAATATCGTTACTTTCACTTGTTTTCTTCCAAAATTAATCGCATCTTGTTTATTTGGAATAAATACATCAATTCGATTTCCTTTAATAGCACCGCCAGTATCTCCAGCGATTGCTACTCCATAACCTTCTACATTCACTTTACTTCCAAGCGGGATTACACTTGGATCAACGGAAATGACTTTAGTATTTGGATTCTCTTTTAAGTTGATTCCGGTAGCCGTAATGCCAGTACAACCTTTACAAGAAGCTGTATACGCTGATGCTTCCATTGTTAGTACTTTTAAACCAGCCGAATCATTTGTTTTAGATTCACTTTCTTTTGCTGCTGGTACACTCTCTTTTGTTACTGGTGCACTTTCTTTTGTTGTTGGTACACTCTCTTTTATTGCTGGTGCACTTTCTTTTGCTGCTGGTTCACTTTCTTTTGTTATTGATGCACTTTCCTTTGTTGCTGGTACAATTTCCTTTGTTTTAGGAACATCTTCTCTTGATGCCGATACAGTCTTTGAAGATTCTTGTACTGACTTCACTGTTGAAGTAGTTTTAGAATTTGTTGCAAGATTTGTATTTGTCATTTTTGATTGAGCTATATTTTTTACACCTTCAAAGATTACTAGGTTTAATCCAGGTTGAATTAGATCTGTATGTATATTGTTCCATTCTTGAAGTTGCGATACTGTTACATCATGATTTTGTGCAATATCCCATAATGTATCACCTTTTTTAACTTCATAATGTTTTTCTGGTGCAATGATCAGTTTATCACCAGGATGAATTAAGTCTGAAGTAATCCCGTTTAACATTTTAGTATTTTCAACGGTGGCATTATTTGCACGTGATAGATCCCACAAGGTATCCCCTTTTTTAACGTTGACGGTAGCAGCCTGTACATTAGCACTTACAGATACTGAGAGTGCAGCAGCTGCTAAAATGGTTGTAACTTTAACTTTGTTAATCATTTCTTTTTACCCTCCATGTTCCTTTATTTGCTAATTTTGAATAATCGTAACATAGATTTTTCTCAAAAAAAGTAACAGGGAGATGATAAATCATTTCCTTTCATCGCATGTTTATTACAGGTATTTAACTAAAATTACTGAGCAAACAGCAAAAAAGAGCTTTTCCTCAAACTCTTCTCAAAGTAAATTGCCCATATTACTCGGTATTTAGCCCTTCCTTTTTATCGTTAAAAACTATTTCAAAATCTGACGATGGAAATTACATAAATTACAATAGATAAACAATTTCTACAATGAGTTTTTTTCTTTGAAGGCTCTGTTAGAGTAGATTGTTGATTTGTTTATTCAAGTCAACGGCTTTTCATTTACATAATTTCCCAAATTAATAGGCATTTTACTAAAACAACTTATATTAGTTTTTATATAATAATTTTACATTTCTTGTTTTACTTTTTTACCAATATCACCTATTTTTAGAGAAACTTCTCTTTTGAGTTTCTCTCTTTTTACAAGCTTGTTTGCCTTTGCCCAATACATAAATTAATCAAAAAAAGAGAATCCTCCAGTATGGGATTCTCTTTTTTTATTTTTAACCAACTAAGCATGTGATAGTTGGAGATTCAAAAAGGCTTTTCTTTCTGTAATATCATGGAAAGTATGTGTTTTTATATATTGGTAGGATCCAAAGTAATTTAATCCTATTACTTTGTATTAAAAGAAATTTTGATATTTCATCGTAAAATAATAAACAAGAGTTAAAAGAGCTAAAATTGAAAAGTTATAAAAACTAAACCTTATAAGGTACTTTTTACTTTTTTGTGGATCTCTCTTAATAAAAAGTTTAAATGAAATTACACTTGCGAGGGAAGCTACAATTGTACCAAGTCCACCTAAGTTTACACCAACTAATAAAGGCTGCCAATTCACTGAGAATTTTGATAAAAAAATCGCAGCAGGTACATTGCTTATCAGTTGGCTTAAAAATATGGAACTGAAAAAGATTGATGTGGGACTTTTGAGATTTTCGCTAGCAAATGTGTGTATTACCTTTAATTCCGATATGTTTCCTATAAAAATAAAAAAACAGATAAAAGTAATAAGCAATAAATAATCAATTTTCTTCAATAATTTTATATCAAGTATACATGCGGTTCCTAATGCGATCATAAACGCAAGTTTGTAGCTTAAAACCCCTAGTATGGATACAGATATGATGCCAAATAGTATCCCCCATACTGTTGCCTTTTTTTTATTTTTTATAGGAATATTCGGAAGTTCCATTTCCAATGTTTTACTATTCAATCTTTGATTAAAAACCAATAACAGAACAATTCCCAAAACCACTAATAGAACAATTGTTGTGAAAAATTGTATAGGCTTTATTCCGTAGTAAGTAAAGATGAAAAGATTTTGTGGATTTCCCATTGGAGTTAGGCTGCTTCCGATGTTAGCCGCAATTGTCTCTAGTATAATCGTATCTAACATAGAAGTTTGTATGATCTTACTTATTATAAGTGTTAATGGTACAAATGTTATTAATGCCACATCATTCGTTACAAGCATGGAACTAAAAAAGCATAATAAAATAAGGATTGCTGAAACACTTTTACTATTATGACATTTACTCAATATAGCAATGGCGAATTTATCCAATAGTTTTAGATCTTCCAGGGCCTTAACTACTAGCATAAGATTAAATAAACTGACTAATACTTCAAAATTTATATAATCTAGTTTTGGTGCATGGAATAAACAGCTTACGATTGCTAACAAGAGTGATATGGAAAATACAATGTCTTTTTTTATAAATCCAAATTTCAATTTCACATTTTTTTCGTTTTCCACATAAATATATTCTTTCATCAATCCCCCTCCAGTACTTTTCTATTCTACTACACACCCCTGCTTATTGCATTTGAAACCTCAATGCACTTAAAAAATACCATAATTCCCATTAAATCACAGCTATAGGAGTCTAAAAAAGAAAAAAGGTAATTGAGTATGCATACTCATTTACCTCTTTTTTAAATTAAAAATACATGTACTTATTTTGATTCAATTGAATTAGCTGGTAATTTATCAAGCTCAAGATGATTTCTCAAACTTTTTGTTATCGCATTTACGCTAGATTGATCGGGCATATAATAGTAAATTCTGTTAATATAATCGTCTTTTCCTTCCAATTTTAATGTCGTGATGTTTTTAGGATTAGCTTCTTTCATGTCATTGAATAAGTATAATCCTTCAGACAAGCTCATATTTGTTTTGACATTTTTACTAAATACACTTGCATAATTATCTATTTTAAATATTGTTTTCGGAGACTTTAATTTATCGATAATTGCCAGCATAGCTTGTTGTTGACGTTCTTCACGTCCAAAATCACCACGTGGATCGCGCTTTCTCATTCGAGCATAGGCTAAAGCTTCTGTTCCATTTAGATGTTGATTTCCTTTTTTGAAGTAAACCTTATAACGTGGTTTAGTATCTGTATATTGCCAAAAATCAAATGGAACATCAACATCAATTCCACCAATCTCATCGACAATATTTTTAAAACCACCAAAGTCTACAGTAACATAATAGTCGATTGGGACATGTAAAAAGTTTTCTACTGTATTTACAGTTGATTGAAGACCACTGTTATATGCACCATTAATTTTAGATTTTCTTTTTTGAGCTGGAATTTCCACGTACGTATCACGAGGAATACTCATTTTTTGTATTGTTTTATCTTTGGGATTTACAGTTACTAAAATGATGGAATCAGTTCTACCACCTTTACCCTTTGTTGCGTAGTTTTCAATTCCAAGAAATAAAATGGAAAAAGGTTGAGTATCTTTTATTTCTTGTTTACGCAAACTTGAGTGAAGAATTTCACCCTGGGTAGCATTCTGTAATTTATAATATGTTCTTATTCCCTTATATCCAATAAATGCTATAAGAATTAGAACGATCAACAGCAATATTTTAAGAGGCTTTCTTTTTGTTTTTTTGATTTTATTACGCTTTTCTTCCATTTGAGCTCCTTTTGAGATAATTGTATGGTCTATATTTTTTAATCAGAATATTTAAGATGAAAAATGACTAGAATAATTTAAACATTTATGTCGTTATACTACAATACAAATTTTGTTAAATTTTTTTAATGAATAAATTAAAAAGAATAAATTTAAATACAACTTTAGCAACATAGTTTTAAATCTAAACTTGCTATCTATATTGTTAGCGGCATTAGGGGAAATTATCATATTTAATAAGTAACAAATTTTTAACTGGAATTGTTACTCGAACTTTAGACTAATTTTGCTTCAAAAATCAACGTTTATATTAAACAGAGCCCCTCTAAAAAAGAAAAAGGACCTATAATAATAGGCCCCTACACAAAATTAAACGCGATACTCATCCGCTCGCCAATTTTTAATAGTTTGTTTAATCTCTTTCGAACTCAGTCTTTCATTTACTGCTTTTTCACTTAACGCTACAAATTCCTCATTACTTGAAAATCGTAATGCAATGATTTGCCCGATTGTTAATTGAGGATTTAACGGTTTACCTGTTAGCGTAAAGTGACGAAAATTTTCTTCCATTCGAATAACACGGTCTTGTACTTTGTTGGAATAAATTCTTGTTAGAAAAAACGAAACAACTAATAAAAACGATGTAACTAAAATAAATAATGCTAACCAAATTTGATCGTTATTTTTTATCGCGATACACAAGTTAACGATTGAACCAATGATTGTGATTAACGCTAGTGGTGCCCCAAAAAAGTGGAAAACTGGATGATACCGAACGTGATGATCTAAGCTTTGCGGTTTCATATGTACATCTCTCCTCTAAATATGTTTTATGTACCCTATTCTAACATTATTAATCTTACTACTTATTTATCATTAAAGAATTTTTATTTACAATAAAAAAATCTAATAAGTCAAAAAATGACTTCCTAGATTTGAATGTAAATTATATTCTTTTTTCAGACACTGCTTCGCTTATTACACTATACATTTTTTCAACACCTTCATTAGAAGATTCAAAAGTATAAGCATTTTCTTTTAATATTCCTAGGCTACTCGCTTCTTTTGCTACATCAATATTGCCCCCCATAAATATAAATTCCCAATTATACTTTTCTTGTTGGTGATGGATCAGATGTTTCACTTTACTATACGTGAATTCAACACTCGCATTCTCTAACCCATCGGTAGTAATAACAAATATGACTTTACCAGGTCTTTCCATCTCATTACATAAAGACAATCTGTCTCCTACATTTAAGATGGTTTTTCCTATAGCATCTAAAAGTGCAGTCGTGCCCCTTACAAAATAATCTTTATCCGTTAATTTTACTTCTTGTGCTTTTCGCCCATTCCATAAAACTTCATACTGGTCGTCAAAAAGAACTGTTGTTACATTTGTATCTCCATCAAAACTACTTTGTTTTTTTATAAATGCGTTAAATCCACCGATCGTATCACTTTCAAGTCCTCCCATAGAACCACTTCTATCGATTAAAAATATGATTTCTGTTTTATTACTATTCATTCTTAATCAGCCCCTTCATTCTTGATGTTATAATAGTAACTGAATTAATTAGTAGATAGGTCGCCTTAAAAGAGACATTTTGGAAGGGGGAATTAAAATGCTTAACCAAGAATTTTTGATTGAATTACAACAATATGTAAAACGCCATTTAGATGATTTAATAATAGATGAATTACATTTTAGTCAGAATGAACTATATGCTGCTGAGCCTTTAGAAAATATAGAGATTGAAGCATTTATTAAAAACAAGCTGAAACCAACATTTAGAGAACTCTTATTTAACTTTATAGATAAAAAAAAATGTCCGCGATCCATTAATCTATAAAAAGGCGGGAATTGACCGAAAACATTTTTCAAAAATCCGCTCTATTCCTAATTACCTTCCTAAGAAAAATACAATAATTGCTTTATCATTAGCACTTGAACTAGATAAAATTGAAACGAGCGAACTCTTAAGTTCTGCTGGCTATACATTATCAGACAGCGATTTAACTGATTTAGTTATAAAATTTTTCTTAGAGAAAAACATTTATGATATCGATTTAGTCAACGAAGCATTGAACCACTTTAATTTAAATCCATTAATTAAATAAATAAAAAAACATCTTAAATCACCTTTTCTGAAGTGATTAATAGATGTTTTTTTCATTTAACCATATTCCATATTTTAGCAACTCACTTGATCTCTTCCATTATGCTTTGATTTGTATAATGCCTGATCAGCTTGCTTTACTAACTTTAAGTAATCTTGTTCAGTTTCAGCAATCAATGAAGCTACACCAATACTTAATGTAACTAATTTTTTCTCTGATTGCTCATGTTCAATCTTTAATTTTTTTATATTTTTACATAATCGATTACCTATTTTAATTGCATCATTCAGATCTGATTTCGGTAACAAGATTGAGAATTCTTCTCCACCATACCGTGCAACAATGCCTGATGCGCTTGTCGTCTCTAATTGCAAACTAGTTGCTACTTTTCTTAAGCATTCATCACCTTTTGGGTGACCATAAAGATCGTTATATTTTTTAAAATAGTCCACATCAATCATTAATAATGTCATTGGTATGGATGTATCATAGGATTTGGAACATCCATTTAAAAGTTGTTTTTCAAAGTATCTACGGTTATAAAGTCCTGTTAGACTATCCACATTTGCGATATTTTCCATTTTCTTTAATTTTATTTCTGTATTACGTGTTTGATAGGCTATAAAATAACTTAATAATAATGCTGGAACAAACATTAAAATCCAAAACCCAATCGTTTGAAGTAATCTTTCTGATACAATCGCACCAATTGGTTTTAGCATCCATTTATCGATTAGATAAAAACCGATACATCTAAACAAAATGATAATAGGAGTCAAAATAAGAATTCTTTTCTTTTCATCCCATTTTTGATAATTCATATAAAAACCAATAAATAAAACAATTAATAACAAAAGTGAATCAATTAGGTAAACATAGTTAAATCCTTTAATAAAATAAAAAGCAATAATATCGAAGAAAAACATTGTCACTAAGGTAATATTCCCAAAAAAGATCGCTGCAATTTCCATTCCAAGAGCTCTAATTTGAATATTTGTTCCATGATCTGTGAAAATCGGGAAATTTATTAATACAATCGTTAATATACTCAATAGAATCCCGATAAAAAATTCTTGAAATTTTGATTTCCCTGCAAACCTTTGTCTTGCTTCTCCCCATAAGATGGAAGAAGTTAGATAAAAAAAACTAATGATGATTGTATGGGTTATGAAAATATTTTTAAAAAGCATAATCCCCTCCAGGAATTACCTTAAAATAAATACAATTATTTTTAATTTATTAAAGAAACTGATCTATGGATTAAATTATCTTATACTTAACTTTTCCGTAATATTATTTTAACATACTTATTCAATCGTTTGTATACAATTTTTATACAATGTTCTTAATTAAAAAAGACGTCTATCTGTCTAACAATGACCTTAAGACGTCCTTTTTTAGTTCCATTCACGTTTTAATAGTTCTTCTATTCATTCGAAACATGATCTATTCAACAATTCCTGTATGAAGTATATCTAAATTAACCTTTACTTTAATTTTTGCACTCGAATACTGTTTCCTCCATTTTTTTCCATCAAATTCCCTGTAATGTGCTTCTAATTTTGAGCCGAAACCAATTGGATCAACATTATTTTTTTGAAGGAGTGACATAAGCTCCTTTGCATTTTTTTCAATATCCCTTTCAATTGCTTTACTTATTTGTTTAATATGTTTAGGAAGTACTATTGGTTTATCACCAGTATATTCTTGAATTCTGGCATTCATTTTTAAATGAATTGTAAACTCTGGTTTTCCTTTTTTGATTTTGATGTCATATTTACTTTTAGATTTTATATTATCAATTGCTACATAATCTCCATCAATTTTGAACTGATGTAATCCTTGTTTATAATTTTCTTTCATCCCTTTAAAAATGAAAGCATATTTCCAAGGAATAATTGTTATGAGTTTATCTCTTTTGAAAGTTGCAATGCCATTTATTTTAATCTTGTCATTCACTATTTTTAACACCGGTAAATACGGATCCTGCCCTACTTCAAAATATTGATAGACAAACGTTGAGAAATCAGTATAGGGAAAAGGTCCAGTCTCTGAATTGTGTACAAGGAGATCGTAAAGATATAAAGCTATGTTTTCATCTTTATACTGTTTTAATGAAAGTAAATCACTTGTTTCACCATCAACAATCGCTAATTGTATGATATTCCCTACGGCCGGGTCCCGATTAAACGTATCAACAATTGGAAAAAAACCTTTTTTGGCTAAGTCCAGACTGAATGTAACAACTCGCATCTGACCTGACATTAACCGATACCTCATTTGACTATCTAATCTTTCCCTTACTTTTTTTATTGTTTCTCCATTTGCAGAAGACACTTTATATTCGATCTGTCCAGATGGTCGAAACACAGGGAAAACAACAGTCCCTTTCAGTTGTTCTGGTTTTGGAAGGTCGAAACCAGCTGCTTCAATAATATTAAGTTCATTAACATTCGCAGACGGTACAAGTGCACAGCCATTTAAAGTTAATGCAATACAAATAATAAAAAATAGAAGATATTTTTTCATTTTACTTTCCCAGACTTCTTTATCATAAATATGATTGAAAAAAGTGGTATATAAATATAAAAAATGTATAGAGAAATTCTACTTGTATAATCTGTAAATGCATTAATTTCATATCGAGTTTCAAGTAATTGACAAACGATAAAACTAATTACACTAATCAATATTAATGTATACTTTTGCTTCCATTTAAAAATTAATTTTAAGCCTCTGCTTGAGCTCCATAATAATAGAGCTAAAATTGAAATAATTTTAATTAAAAAACTGGAAATTAGTATATATTCAAATCTTTCTAAAAATGGAAAATGAATTAATTTAGCGATATAGAGTCTCGCCCAGATTACATGTCCAATTTGTTTTTCACTTAAAAGTAAAAATGTTGTAAAAGCCGATAAAGTGAAGATTAAAGTTGAAAAAGCGATTCCCCATTGAGCAAACTTTTGAGAAGAATTTCCATTACGAATAAATGGAAAAACCATTAGTAATATTTCAAACCCCGCCATTGTATAGATTGATTTTTTTGCAGACAATAACAAATCTTTAAACGAATGATCAAGAATAGGTAAAATATTATCCATATGAATATATTTATGTGGCAAATGAAATAGCAAAGCCCAAAGCAATGCCGTAAAGATTCCAGATAGAAATGCAATCCCAACTACTACACGAAACCCACCTGATACAATATAGTAGCATAATAATAAAATGATACTCGATAATAGCCACGTTGATATAGACGGAAACATCCAAACTTGAACGATTTCAATATATAATCTTAAAACAGATATTGCTAAAATTAGATAATAGATTAGAATAACTAAACTTAAGATTGATCCGATAATATTACCAAAAAATTGCTTATGCGCATCAATAATATCCCCTTGTGCCTTTGTTAACATTTTATACATAATCCATACAACTGCATTAACAATAAACCCAGCAATTATGACACTAATCCATGCATCATAACCAGCATCTTGTGCGATGAGTCGTTGAAACCCTAAAACACCTACGCCTATTTGAGAGCTTGTAATAATAAAAAATAGGAGATACGGTGAAACTTGTTGTCTTCTATACGATGCCATTAATAAATCTCCCCTTTTTATTCATCAAAATCACTCGGTGGACCTGGACGTTTTATATCATTTGTTGCACGAAAAAGTGTAGCCGGTCTTAAATTCGTAGGTCTTTTTTTCTGCTTTGCAAATGGTAATCTGATCCACAAATCATTAAATGCCGTTTTCCTAAATGGATATGATCCAATATATGGTCTTCCTAAAGAGGTTAATCGAAGCAAGTGCGTCATTAAATAGATAAAGCCCATAAAAATCCCTAAAAGCCCAATTAGCTGAGCCATTATGATTACCGGAAACTTTATAAATCGAATCGTATTGTTAAATTTATAGATTGCAGATGTGTAGGATGCAAGTGTACCAAGTCCTACTAAGATTAATAGAATATTACTCGTAAGCTTAGCTTCTACAACAGCTTGCCCAATTACAATACCACCAACAATACCAAGCGTTTGTCCAATTTTTGATGGTAATCGAAGTCCAGCTTCCTTTACTAGCTCGATCGTAAGTTCTAAAAATAACACCTCAAAAATTGGAGGAAATGGTACAGATGCTCTAGATATGACTAATGATTCAAGTAAGCGAGGTGGAATTAGCTCATAATGATAGGTCAAAACAGCAACATAAAATGGCGTTATGAAAATCGAAAGGGCAAAACCAAACATTCTAAGAAAACGGAAAAATGTAGCGAGAACCCAATTGACATAATAGTCTTCCATCGAAATAAAAGTCTCATCTATTAAAGCTGGTGTTAAAAGAACATTTGGAGAACCGTCCACAACAATGGCGATTTTCCCTTCAGTTAAACCTCCGACTGTACGATCAAGTCTTTCAGTTGGAATCGATTGTGGAAAAATAGAATGCGTGTTATCACCAATCATAGACGATATAAATGAACTATCCGGAATATGATCATATTGGATATCTTTTATCCTCTGAGTAACTGTATTAACATTTTCATCATCAGCAATACCACTTATATAGATAACAGCAACACTCGTTTTTGATAACTTCCCAACTACCAATTCCTCGACATGAAGATCAGAAATTGGTAGTTTATTTCGAATTAAATTGATGTTTACATCCATATCTTCTACAAATCCAACTTGTGGACCTAAAGTAGTAGCTTCCATTATAGGAGGACCTATCGTTCTTGAAACATTATTCGATATATTTACAAGTAAACTATCAGTTTTATTCTCACCATACTGAATTGCCATATAGCCCTTTAGCAGTTTACTTTTGATTTTAGAACTATCTGAAGTAATCGTAAGTTGTTGAACTGGAAGTTGAGACATCAAATCTTCAAGCGTATAATTCTTTGTCAAATATGGAAGTATTTGTTCATGCATGACCTCAGACCTAATTAACGTTCGGTAAAAATAAATACTATAGTAACTATCATTCTCAAGATCACTTGAAGTTTTAAATTTTATAAAATCATTTGATTTCGATAATTCATCAATCCAATTTTCATTTGAGGAATCTTTTTTCATACCATCTTTATAAGTTCTCATACCGTTCCCCTATTTTGATTTTATTTTATCATTTGAATTCGAGATGGAAATTATTCTAATATATGGAAGAAAATACATCGTTTAATTAATTAAACATTTTTAAATTCAGATAATAATCAACCTACTAATACTAAAATCCACCTATATTCCTTTATCAAAAATTGAATTATTTTTTTCTATAGCTTATCAATTGGATTTTTAATGTATACTATTAAGGATTAAATAAGAAGATCTTTTATGAAACAGTTAATACATTTATAGTAGGAGAATAAAATGGCAAAAGAGAAAACGTTAGAACAAATTGCATATGAAAAATTAAAAAGTTTGATTCATTCAGGTGAGTATCAAACTGGTATGCATTTGAAGGAAACTGCACTTGTATCTGAATTACAAATGAGTAGAACACCGATTAGAAGAGCACTTGGAAGACTTGTATCCGAAGGGTTGTTATCACACAACAACTTTCATGGAACGACTGTTACATATACTCATTTCACATTAAATGAAATTATTAATATGATTGAAATTCAATGGTGCTTTGCTGTATTTTGCATAGAAAAATCTCAAAGGAAGCATACTCCATTTAATGTCAAACTACTTAGAGAAATTACTGCGTCTATGGAAAAAGCATATAATCAAGATGATGCCCACAATTATCACCGAGCATTGACAGAGTTTTATAAAACATTCTTACTAAATTCTCAAAACAATTTAATCATCGAAATGCTTGATCAACTATGGAAGAGATTTACTGAAGAAGCAACGTCATCTAATGTATTTAATGTAAGAAAAAATAGAATTCCAAAGACAATAGAATTATATACTTCTCTTGTTGATTGTGTGGAAAAATCTGAATTTGATAAAGCGACTGAAATATTAACTCAACTGAAAGAAGAAGCATTTATGGATTTAATCTTTTAATGCAAATTCAATAAAAAACATCTAAACCTTTTAAGGCTTTAGATGTTTTTTTATTGATTATCGAGAATTAATTAATATTTTTTTTGTATACAATATTATTAAAATTTTACTTCAGCATTCTTTAAACATCCTCTTACTTCATTTATCTCTTTGATTAATCCGATAAGATAATTCCCTTTATTACCATAATTGAATCAATTATTTCTCTATACTATTTAGTCAATTTCATTGTATACTTTGTGTATAATATTGGTTCTATTAATTTGTTAGTATAATGAGTGAATTTATAAAAAATCCCACTCTTGGTTAGCTACGCATTAAAATAACACTAGAAAGTAGGACGGTGAAATACTTGCCAAATAATATCACACTAGAACAAAAAGCATATGAAGAAATCAAAAAATTTATAATACAAGGTAAATATTCTCCTGGAACATATATAACTGAAGCATCACTTGTAAATGATTTGAACATGAGTAGAACTCCTATTCGAAGGGCGCTTGTCAAATTGGAAACAACTGGTTTCGTTAAACATTTTAAAAACCAGGGCTCAATGGTACAAAATATTCAAATTACAATGATCGATATCGTTAATTTTTTAGAATATCGTTTATTTTTAGGCATTGGAAGCATTGAAAAAGCGAAAAGGAAAATGCTTGATTTCCCAATTAATGAACTGAATGAATGCATTCAGTTATTGAAAAATGCGGTAGCTAATGAAGAGCATCATTTATATTTCGATGAAGCAAATCGCTATCATAATCTTATTTTACAAACGAGCCAAAACGATTTAATGATGGAAACAATCGGGGCATTACAAAATAAATTTGAGATTATTGCAAGTAAATATTATTCCTATAGAAGAAGTTCAGTTGAAAATCATATTAAACAGTATGAAGATTTAACTAAATTTTTTGAAGAAAAAGAGTATGACCAAGCATTGAAACTGTATAATGAAATGATGAAAGAAAAAATACAATCATTATTTTAGAAAAATGAAAAAGCCTTGTTCTGCACTTTGAATAAGGCTTTTACAATGAAACTAGTCACTCTAGCGACTTAAGCTGTTACATCTCGTTTTGAAAATACAACTAATGATAATCCTAGGAAAATAACAAAATAGACTAATAGCATAATGACTGAGAATGTCATTGTCATCCCTTCAATTGGTGGAGTACCATTTACGTACTGCATTAAATTTGTATTGGCAAATAAGATAAACTTTGTCCAGTCAAAGAATCCAGCCAAAATAACTGTTACCGTATTTCCGACTGTTAATAGTAAAATTGAAATACCGATCGCAATTGTGTTGTTCCTAAATACTGTTGAAACCATAAACGCCATCGTAGCAAGCATAAATGTTTCGATGAAGCTCATTACGTAAAGCTTTGCAGAATAGACAAGTCTACTTTGCTCTTCAACATGGCCATCAACATATGCTAGGTATGAAGTATTCCCACTTCCTGTACCAAAAAGTGCTAAACCTAATAGATTCGAAACTAAAAATAATATAAATAACAACGCAAAACCAAATAGAATACTAGTTAAATACTTTGACATAATTATTTTTTTTCTAGAAAACGGACGGATTAGTAATAGCTTAATCGTACCCCAATTAAATTCACTTGCCACTATATTGGCAGAAACAATAATCGTAAATAGTCCTACTAAAATAATTAAACTTGATGAAACATCCATAAAAGTCCAAACATTTGTCTTTTCATTTGGTGATATATTATGAACTATTCTATACTCATTAATTGCAATTGATCGTTCTAAAAACTTTCTTTCAGGGTCATTTTTATCACTAATACTTTTTAATTGTTTTTTATCTTCTGCTGTTTGTACTTGTAATGTTTGCTTCCAATTCTGATCTGCATTTTGGTCTTTTTTATGTTCATTATATTTTACAAATGAACCCATAGCTCCTACAAGTAAAATAATAAGAGCAACCATCACAATTGTACCTGGTCTTTTTATAATCTTTATCCATTCATTTTGAATCAATTTTAACATGTCCTAAGTTCCTTTCTTTTTGAAATAATAAGCATCAACAAATTATAGAGTTGTTAAACATTCGTAATTTCTAAGAAACGATCTTCCAATGTTTTTGCATTTGCCTTAAATCCATATACGCGAATGTGATTTTCGACTAATAGCTCAATTACATTCGGTACATCTTCTCTCGTTAATTCAATATGTATTTCGCCATCAACTAATTGAACGTTATGTTTAGATAATACTTTAAGTGCAGTTTCATTATTATTTACTTCAATTGAATATGTTTGGACATCTTCAGTTGTAAGCTCTGTTACAGCCTGTACATCTACAAGCTTACCTTGTTGAATAATACCAATTCGATCACACATCATTTCCATTTCTGCTAATAAGTGACTCGATACAATAATCGCCATTCCTTTTTTCTTCGTAAGAAGCTGCAAGTGGTCCCTCATTTCACGGATACCCGCTGGATCAAGTCCATTCGTTGGTTCATCAAGAATTAATACCTTCGGATCATGCAATAAGCATTGAGCTAGACCAAGACGCTGTCTCATACCAAGAGAATAAGTTTTAACTTTTTGACGAATAGCTCCAGTTAAACCAACAAGCTCAACAACTTCATCAATTTTCTCTTTTGATACATTCTTATCCATTCGAGCATATTGCAGTAAATTATCATAACCACTTAGAAATTTATACAATTCTGGATTCTCTACAATTGCCCCTACATTCTTAATTGCATCTTCAAAGTTGGACTTAATACTATGACCATTAATGACAACGTCACCTTCAGAAATATTCATCAAACCAACCATCATCCTGATCGTCGTCGTCTTACCAGCTCCATTTGGACCTAAGAATCCAAAAACTTCGCCTTCAAAAATATCAAAGCTTAAATCAGAAACAATCTTCTTCCCTTTTATTTCCTTTGATAAGTTCTTAATTTGTACAATTGCCTTTTTCATTTCGTCCTCCTTATTTCCAATATTTTCTAAATTTCTAATTCTATTTTAACAAAACTAATTGGAGAACAAAACGGTCTAAAGACTGAGTTTGTTAAAAACTGTAATATAATGTTACGGAAATATGAAGAATATTACATTATCTTTGGTTTTGCCACCGATTTTTGAAATATTTACTTTTACTAGTGTTTATTTAATTTCGTAGAGTGATAATATGCAGCTTATCGTGGTATAAATTGCGAGGATCGTCACATATTTAATTAACTTAAAAAAGCAATTTTTATTAATTTATGAATATAGATTGTTCATTGAAAGTGACAGTTACTATTAGTATTTTATTCCTATTCTCCTGCAACAAAAAAAGCAGTTTGTGCCTGCTCTAGAACTACTCTAATGGTCTCATTACTTCATGTGAATTTTATACTTTAATATATTAAAAACATAATAAGAACTAAAATTAAAAATAACCTTATCCCTTTAATTTGGGTTAAGGCTATTTTCTAGGAAATTAAGTTTGTTAACTTTTTGAAATAGAAGCTAAAATTTTATACTTTTTGTGATTGATTACAGTGTGATCATGTTCGTAATAATTTCGGTGGGTACGATCAATTCTCATATCTACAATCACAGAGTTTGAAAGAACTTTCGTTACGATTCCTTTTACGAAACTCGGTTTGACCTCTTTTACATTATCCTCTTTTGGCATAAATTCGATTTCGTCACCAGGTCTTACATAATATTTATTCATTGTTATGATTGTTTTATTATTTTTGCACATATGTTTATCACCTTTTTATTTCCTTTTATTTAATATTACAAAAATATCTGAATATTCAAAAGTGAACTGGATACTAGATTTCATCGTGACCGTGTACCTAAAAATGGGTGTATAAACAGTGCTAGTTAACTAATACTTTTTTCTTTATGTCAGGATGCTTTATTAGTCTAGTCTCTTACGATTATTGTTTTATTGACTTTTATTAGATAGGACTTATTTAGGAGAATTGTAGGAAATTAATACCTATCTCAGGATTGAACGAGGTTTTTTAAAGTATGTATCTTTCCTCAAAAAATTTTACTAAATCAATTACAAAATAAAAAAGACTGTAAGCATACACGATTTTCATCGAGTTTTTATACAGTCTTTCCCCTTATAGTTCTATGAACATGGGGATAAATCTATTACTAATTCAAATATATCCAAGCAAAGTTTGAATCATTACCCCTTAGGTAAAAAACCTAAAGTAGATTCTCTTTTAACTAGTACAACTTCTAGTTGATATTCTTCGGTGTCATCTCTCTCTTCTATTAAACTGATTAATTTATTAGTTGCAGTGACGCCGATTCGATAGATTGGTTGGACGATTGTACTCAGTTCAGGTTCTACCATTTCAGCTATTTTAATTCCATCGAATCCAATAATGGCAATGTCAGAAGGCACTTTGATATTCAGCATTTTTAATGCCTTTAAAGAACCAATTGCCATTAAGTCATTAGCAAGAAATATACCATCTACTTCTGGATGATCCTCAAGCAACTTTTGAGTTAATTGCTTGCCACTTTCCATCGCAAAATCCCCTTGGTATACAATTGGTTCTTGTAATGGGAAGTATTTTTGCAAAGTATCTAGATATCCACTCAGCCTGTCATTCGCAGGAATGAAAACATCAGGACCGCTAATATGAGCGATATTTTTACATCCAAGTTCATATAAATGTTCAACAGCCATTACAGCACCTTGGTAATTATCCACGCCTACTGAATTAGCTGTATGCGTATCGACTGCACGGTCCACTCTAACAAATGGTATTTGTAAATTCTGTAAGCTTTTTAGAATCTCTTCATTAAATTCAAATGATGCCAACACAAAACCATCAATATATCTGCTTTGAAATTCCTTCCAAAACATAGGGTTTTTTAGATCATCATTATTTGAATTAACTAGTATTAGGCCATACCCTTTTAACTTAGCAACTTCTTCAATTGCAACAACCAATTCTGGAAAGAACGGATTTGAAATATCAGGAATAATTAAGGCAATTGTTTTCGATTTTTGTTTCGCAAGTCCTCTAGCAATCTCGTTTGGTTTATAATCAAGCTTTTTCATAACTACTTTAATTTTTTGTTCGGTTTCGGGACTAATATAACTTATTTTATTTATATATCTTGATACCGTAGCTACAGAAACACCAGCTTCTTTTGCGACATCTCGAATCGTCGCTTTCTTATTCTTCACTAGATTGTACTCCCCTAAAATGTAACATATTTTCTAATATTTATTATCTTCTTATTCTGATTCAATTAAACGTTTTACTGTATCCGTAATCGTTAAGCCCTTTAAATAAGGGACACAGAAGCCTTTAAGTGTATCAACACTATCTACCCAACTTTTCGAAATTGATTCTATTCCGTTCATTGCGCCTGCCAATGCACCAACCATTGCTGGCATACTGTCGGCTTGTTTAGGTAACATAAGTGACATCATGATACTCTTTTCAAAACTTCCTTCTGTAGCAAGAATTATAGCATAGGCAACTGCTAATGTCTCAGGAGCAATATTTCCATAGTTATAAATTGAGTTGACTAGTTGATTATTCCAAAGTGGGATCGCAGCAAATCCATCGTTATTAGTTGAATCCAAAATTGAAAATGCTTGGCTTACTTTTCTACTTAACCATGTATTCTCGGGGATCTGTTTTAAACCTGCGTCAATAACTTCCCTTGGTGAAGCTCCATCAAGAGCAATTGCAATACTAGCAGCCATAGCCTTTGCAGCATATACTCCATCTTCTGCGTTCGTAATGGATGCCATTTTTTCTGCTACAGCCGCTGCTTTTTCAGGGTTTCTATTAAACTTAATACCAATTGGTACTGCTCTAGCAACAGCTCCATCATCGAAATGATGAGGATTGTCATTTCCCGTTGCAGGTGGAATCAAACCTTTTTTAATATTTTCAATCGAAGCGCGCTCACTAATTCCGCTCCAAATTTCGCTTTCGTAATCAACGACAAGTTTTTTCCACTGCTTAAAAAATTCTTCTTCACTATATTGAGTGCTTTCAAGTAATGTAAGTGCAGAAATCATCGCAAATTCAGTATCATCAGTGCCCGAAAAGTCTAGAATACTTTCATCCATTGCATGCGTAAATGGTAATGAAAACTTATTAATTTTATATTCATCAGTCTGTTTACTAAAGTCCCAAAGGCGATTCCTTCTTCTAGTAGGTAAAACCGAGGTGCGATGGTACATTGCGGGAAATCCTAATGAATCTCCAACTGAGAGTCCTAAAAATGCTCCACAGGCTTTGCTATATAAAGTTTGGTTATTCATTAGATCCCTCTCCCAACTATGACATCTGTAAATTTTTCACTTAAATCACGAATATCGATTCCTTTAGTTTTCTTTACACATACTCCTTTAATGACATTGATTCTGCTCTTCCAGTCCTCTGGAATCACACTAGCACCGTTTAATGCGCCAGATAATGCCCCATTCATAGAAGCAATCGTATCCGAATCTCTACCAATATTTGTTCCACCTAAAACTGCTTGTTTATAATCTCCTTTGGACGCAGCAAATACACCATACGCTAAAGCCGTAGCTTCAGGTGCAACGTCAGCCCATGGATAATAGAAAATTGAAACTTTATTGTATAGTTCTTCCATTGCATCTTGAACATTGGAATATTTCATCCCTATATTTACGGCTTCACTTATTTTACGATAAGACCATGAATCTTTCGGTAATACGACTAGGCCATTTTGAATGACCTTTTCCCAAGAATTTCCTGTCATAGCATAAGCAACACTAGCAGCAATCGCCATTCCACAATAGACACCGTCTCTGTCGTGGCTGATTCTTGCCTCAATTTCTGCTATTTTTGCAGCTTTTTCTGGATCTCCGGCAAAATAAACACCAACTGGAGCGATTCGCATGGCAACACCATCACTCCACATTTCATGATTATCCATACCAGAATAAGGAGCAACGAGACCTTTTCTTAAATTAAAAATAGCATCGACTTCACTAAAACCTCCGCCTTTAAACCCACCATTTTGATCTAATAAGTATTGGCTCCATTCATACGTCATATCTCGATAAGTTAAATTCTCACCATATTTTAGTAAAATTAGGGAAGTTAACATCGAGTATTCTGTATCATCTGTCCCAACAGGATCGTCTGAAATAAAGCCATCTACCCAATTGTATTTCTCTTTAATTCCTTCTAGTGTCATACCCTCCGTTGGCGCGCCAAGTGCGTCACCAACAGAAAGACCAATCAGACACCCGTATACTTTATCGTAAATTTCTTTCCGATTCATTCTATTCACCTCGTTAGATTAATCAAAAATGTGATTGACGGTATAATAAAAGGTAGCTAAACGCTACCTTTCATAAACTTCATCCTTATAATTCCTTCACAGAAAAATCAGATATAATTGATTCTCCTTGTTCTATCATTGCAAATCCGACCATTCCTCGATTAAATCGATCGTGCTCATATGAGAGTACTTCATCACTATTAATAGAAAAGCGGATTTCATTATCTTTGCATTTCAATTCAAACTGATATTCTTCATCATGTTTCCATTCAAAAGGGACAGAGTGTATACGTTCAATTCCAAAATCGTTCGCAATGAGTGAAACTTGATTTTTCCCATCAAAACCTACTTGGTAATGACGTTCTACTCCAGATGCTCTAAATAGTAGATTGTGAGAGTCACCTTTCTTAGGGATAATGGATGCATTAATGATTACATCTTTTGAATAATAGTTTCCTGTAAATGCTGCACAGTCTGTTAAACTACTAACCTTCATTTTCCCGTTTTCAAGGGTCCACTCTCCTCTATGGTGAGAAAATGGAGTTACACTTAGAAATTCAATTGCTTGCTTAGAAAAATCGATTGAATAGCATGACTTACCAAAAATCCTGAATTCATCAACATATAATTTTCCAAAGGCTCTTTTTGTTAGTTCTGAAGGATTTTCAATTATAAAGCCTACTTCATCAATTAAATCACCATCTGTATCTGGCACGATAAATTCGATCGAATTCCATTCACCATTTGTAAGTGTAATAGAATTCAGTTTTACAGTTTCTTTTGAATAAGTATTCCGAATATAAGGTGTTAAAATAAAGTCTTCACCTTGAATTTTATCTGAATAGATTTTTAAAGAGACGCTTTGTCCACTATAAATTTGAGGGGCAAACGTTGGTTTATATTTTTCATCGTTAAATTCTTCTCTTCGGTAGAAAGGCTTATAGAAAACTTTACTACTTTCACCTTTTACCATTCTGTCGATAAAGATTTCAAGTGATCCTTTCCTTTGATACCCATGCTCAGAATTGTGCTTTAAGAAAGTTTTAAAAGGAAAGTCCGTTCGCAATCCATGTGTTGAACCTGGTAACGTGAAATCAAAATAAATTTCTTCTTCTCGAAAACTATCTATTAAATCTATAGGTGGCTCTTGATTTACCATCTTGTATCCTAAGATTGCTAGTGATTTAGAGAATGTAGGAATATCTAAAATATTTAAATAACCAGAAACACTTGAAGTGGCGATAAAATCATTAATTGGTTTTCTATAACGATCAGCTATTCCGCTAATTCCAGTGAAAACACCTAAAATTGTCCCAACGTTTCCAGCATTACAGTCTGTATCCCAACCGCACATTGTTGCAATTTGAATTGTTCTTGCAAAGTCGCCATTTCCATAAAGTAAAGAAAGGACACATACTCCTGCGTTTGGTATAATATGACAAATTCCTGGGTATTTATCATATCCCCATTCGTCTTCAAGATATTGACGGCAAAGGCGGAAGTCGTTCGGTACCTGCTTATGAAAGTCAAGAACTGCTCTAACAACTAAAGCATAAGTAGATTCTTCTGGTATTTCTTTTAAGCCGGCTTCAATAATCTCTTTGATTGATTTTGCAGAGAACGCCTGAGCAATACATGCAGCAATAAATCTGGCCCCAAACAATCCATTTTTATCATGCGATACGCTTGCTGCAATCTCAGCATAATCAGCTGCTTTTTTTGGATTATTAGGTAACAATAACCCCCAGCTATCAACGAATATTTGCCCACCAATTTGCTCTGCAAGGACAATCCCATTCACTTCAGAAGAACCAGATTTTGGCGCAGAAATGCCTTTTTTCAGATTATTATAGGCAGTATGTTCTGTGCTAATACCCTCTCCGCCCCACCAAAACATTCCGATTCCTTCACGTGTATAGTTGAGCCATGCACGGCCTACGTCTTCTGGAGTTAATTCACGATCTTTCGCGTCATCATATAATGCACGAAGGAAAAATACCGGTCCATTTGCATCATCATCTGCTGAGAAAGTTTTATAATCTTTTAAATATCCATTTATATCACCATAAACGTCCTGAATTATTTCTGGTGTCCACTCAGTAGGTTCTACAGGGGCACCAAGTCGGATTCCAGCATTCATTCCTAAAAATCCAGCGTATACCTTCTCTAAATAATCATTCGAAATCATTTCATTCACTCCACTTCCAGGTTACACTTTTGCTCACAGTAATCTTTTTCTTTGTTCATTTAGATTTAAATCTTGTAAAATAATCTCTTTTGCAATGTCAGCAAATGTATCTGATAATTCGGTTAGATTCATTTTATTTTTCGATTCTAAAAGTTGAATATCTTCTTGATGAATAACCGCAGATCCATATTTTGCTCCAAGAATTACGCCAATCATAACGCCAATGGAATCTGTATCACGTCCCGAATTTATACCATCGTAAATAGATTTATAGAATTCACCATTATTTAAAACGATAAATGCCAACGCCATAGGTAGCTCTTCAATTGAAAACAGTCTACTCGGTGTATAATGATTTGATGGAATGCCAACTTTCTCAATTTTTCGATGTACATCATCTTTCATTGGTGAAAACTTAGCAATGACGTTTTGGAAAGTTTCAATGACTTGATCCATTTCTGCATGCTCTGCTCTAAGTTTTCTTGCCGCTTCAGTCATTTCAATAATCGCTTGTTTTGTACCGTCTTTTGCAAATAAAATAGCAGTTTCAACTATTTCTTCAATGCTTACATTTTCTTCAAAAGCTTTCGCCACACATGCAGCTAAAACTCCTGCCGCTTCAAGCCCGTAACTGCTTTGATGGCCCATCGCAAATAAAATGGCTTCATCATAGGCTGCTTTCGGATTGCCTGCATTAACAACTCCAATTGGGGCAATATACATAGCTGCTCCACAATTGATCATATTTCCAATACCAGCTTCTCTAGGTTCACAATTAGCCAAAACATGTCGCATAAATATATATTTTTCAGGATAAAACAGACGATCAATAATTAATGCTTCGCGACCAAATTCAGGAATATATGTCTTCTTAAAAGCAATCTCTTTCACGAATTCATTTCCTACATCGTAAGCATCAAGATGTCTTTTTTCTTTTAAATAAACATTAATTAAGGCTGCGGTCATCAAGGTATCGTCTGTTACGATACCTTGTCCACGCATTTTACCAAGTGTTACTTCATATGGAGCATCTTCTTTATACCAACTTGTATTCAATGACTCTACTCGTCTATATTTCTCTTTTATTTCTTCATAGGTTAACTTTTCAATAGGTGCCCCAAGTGCATCACCTAAGGCTGTTGAAAGAATAACACCTCTTACACGATCCTGAAACGAAACCATACTTTAGAACTCCTTACTTTATTTTGTCATTTGCATATTTAGTAAGCTCATCTCCGC
Organism: Bacillus sp. AFS077874; assembly: GCF_002566505.1. Classification (NCBI taxonomy): domain Bacteria; kingdom Bacillati; phylum Bacillota; class Bacilli; order Caryophanales; family Bacillaceae; genus Bacillus; species Bacillus sp. AFS077874. The sequence continues at coordinate 220,679 of NZ_NUYF01000008.1, read as the reverse complement.
CAGCTTTTTTCCATTCTTTCACAAACTTGTCGAAATCACTTACTGGGCGTTTTCCTGTAATAATATCAGTAGCGTACTCTTTATAAAGATTTTCCATCGCATCCCAATTTGCTACGAATTTCTCCGGCAAAATAAAACTATTATCTTCCGTATAAGATTGTTTAACTAATTCTTGTGATTTTAAAGCCGGTTCGCTTAAAAGAGGTGTTTTTAATGGTTGCTCTGTTTTAAATTCTGTTGGTTCCCAATATCTAGCAAACCATTCACTATAATATTTATCTGTTAAAGCAATTTGACCGTTTTCAATTTTATATTCTTCATTTTCAAATCCAAGTCGATCTAACATTTGACCTTTTGGACTTGCTAAGTAATCTAAAACTTTAAACACTAAATCTTTATGTTTTGATTGAGAAGAAATCGCATAACCACGAGATTCTTTCGTTACATCTGTCTCACCGAAACCTTGGTAAACTCCTTTAGCAGCTGGAAGAACGACTAACTCAGCTTGCTTACCGTTTACTTGAGTCATTTTACTATTGTAAAGATCGATAACTTTACCATTTGTTCCTGTAATAATTGCAGCTTCCCCATCATAGAAAGCTTTTTCTTTTGTATCCCATTGTTTTGTTAAGTATTGAGGATCTAAGATTCCATCTTTATAAAGCTTGCTATAGTAAGCTAATAACTCTTTTTCATTATTTGATACTTTTGAGTAAACATATGTTCCATCACTATTTTTTAACCATGTTTGATTCATTCCGAATGCCATTTTAAACATAGAATCTAATTCTGAAATATCTCCTGCTGCTGTTAAGCCATAAGCAGGTTTGTTAGCCCCTCCTGGATGTGTAGAAACTAATTCTTTTAAAAACTTATAATAATTATCTGTTGTTGGATTTGCCATTAATTCTTGAGAGCTAGCCATCTTATCAAACCAGTCTTTTCGAATAACAGGTGTCTTTTTATCAAGTGGTTTAATCCATAATAAGTAAGGATAATTTTTTAATCTTTCTTGGTTATAAGGTTGAAGTAAATTTTTAATATACTTAGACTTATCAATATATGGAGTTAACTTTTCTAAAAGTTGTTGTTGTGAAATCTGCTGATCTCCACCTTGGAAATAAATTAAATCTGGAATATCTCCACCTGTTAATAATAGATTTAATTTTTCAGCATAATCCCCTTGTGGAACTTCTACTAGTTTAAATTTTACGTTAAGGTTTTCATCCCTTTTTAAGGCTTTTTCTAATTCATTGTAATATTTTACTGAAGCAGGATTTGATGGTGAATCATCTTTTGCAACCACACGGATAATTGTTTTTCCATCGGCTGTTTTGTCATTTGCATTCGTTGCTTTATCATTCGAACAAGCAGCTGATGTAAATACTAATAATGCACTAAAAATCAACATAAGTAATTTCTTCATTGGTTTTTTTACCCCCTGATTTAATGTGTGTTATTTTTAAAAATTAGACTATTTATTAGTCTTTTACTCCACCTTCAAGCGCACCTTTAGCGTAATATTTTAAAATTAATGGATACAAAATTAGTAAAGGTATCATTGAAATAATGATTGTCCCCGCTTGTAAGGAAGCAAAGTCTAGGTTAGCAATTTGTTTATATGATCCACTAGTTAAGTTTCCTAGCATTGAAGTATTATCTCTCATCACAACAAATTGTCGTAGAACAACTTGTAATGGCCATTTATGTGGATCCGTAATATAAATGGTTGCTCTAAAATATTCATTCCAGTGATAAACCCCGTAAAATAATCCAAGCGTTGCAAGCGCAGGTTTGGATAGAGGAAGCATAATTTTAGTAAATATTTTGAAATGTCCCGCCCCATCTATTCTTGCAGCCTCTAAAATACTATCCGGTACATCTTCAAAGAATCTCATTAGAATAAACAAATAGAATACGTTGATTGCCTTGTAAAGAATTAATGAAGAGTAAGTATTTAGTAATCCTAGATTTTTAACAAGCAAGAATTCCGGGATTAATCCTGGTTCGAAAACCATTAGAACAATAAGGAAAACCATAATCACTTTTTTTCCTACAAAGTTCGTTCGAGCTAACACATAAGCTGCCATTGCTGTCAAAAACAGATTTAATGCAGTACCAACGATTGTAATTAGAAACGTGTTGAAAATACTGCGTATAATTAGTGGATTTGAAAGCAATATTTTATAATTAATCAAAGAAAAACCTTCTGGCAAAATACTTAAACCTTTTAATTTATGAACTTTTAATGGATCCGAAAGGGACATTGCCAGTAAGTTTAAAATTGGAATTAATATTGATATAGATAATAAAAACAACACTAAATAGATAATCGTTCTTGTCAAATTAATCTTCTTCAAATCTACACCCCCTTTTACCAAACACCTTTACCTGAAATCCTTTTTGAGATAAAGTGTGTTCCAAGAATTAAAACTACGCCAATTACACCCTTAAATAAACTAGCCGCTGTTGCATAGGAGTATTGAGCATTTAAAATACCAATTCGGTACACATAAGTATCTAAAATATCAACTTTACTAATAACAGAGTCATTAATTAAGTTAAACACTTGATCGAATCCAGCGTTTAAAAAGAAGCCTAAATTTAAGATAAAAACAGTAACGATTGTACTTGTTAATTCTGGTAAAGTAATATATCTCATTTGTTGTAAACTAGATGCGCCATCCATTCGCGCAGCCTCATATAATGATGGGCTGATTTTCATAATTGCCGCTAAGTAAAGAATCGAGTCCCATCCAGATGAACGCCACATTTCTGAAAAAACTAAAACCCAACGAATATGGTCCTTACTAGTCATAAAATCAATAGATGGTAGATGAAAAAAGTGACGAATTATATTTACGCCTCCATCTTGCGGATTTAATAGACTGATCCAAATACCGGCGATGACAACCCATGATAGAAAGTGAGGTAAATAAACAACTGATTGAACATACTTTCTAAAAGGCCCTGTTCGAACTTCATTAATTAAAAGTGATAAAATAATTGGAATCGGAAAAATAAAGATAATTTTCATTGTACTGATAATAACCGTATTTTTTAAAACATCTAAGAAAGCCGGTGAGCTAAACAACACTTTGAAATGCTTCATCCCTACCCACACATTATCACCAATAATCCGATAGTCCTGAAAGGCAAGCTTCATTCCCAGCAAAGGTATTACATTAAAAATAATGAAATAAACAATTGCTGGAAGAAGCATTAAATAAATGACCCAATCTTTTTTAATTTTCGATAACGTGGTCTTTACCTTCATGTTGCAACTCCTCTTTCCATAAAAGGTCTACTTCGTCTCGATATGGCATACCTGTTTGAGCACCTTTTTTCGTAACAGATAAACCAGCTACAATTGTTCCGAATCGGATACTGTCATAAAGATTTTCCCCTTCAGAAACTGCTACAGCAAACCCTCCAGAAAATGAATCTCCTGCACCAGTTGTATCGACTGGTTCTACTTTTATAATTGGTACACGAACTATATCTTGTCCATCATGATAAACAATGCCATTCTTCCCACATGTAATAATTAATTGATTTGGATAGTTCTTAAGTAATTCTTCCATTGGAAGTTTGCAATCAAATACGATTTCATACTCGTGCTCATTTGGTGTTAAATAGGTGATCTTTTCTAGTAAATCTTCTTTAATTTTTTGAGCAGGAGCAGGATTAACGATAATAATTTTTCCTTTTTCATGTAGAATAGGAATCAAGTATTCTATTAATTCCATTGGTGTTTCCATTTGGAATAAAACGACATCATAAGTGAGCAATTCGTCTAAAACTTTAGTAATATAGTTAACATCAGTAAAGTCATTTGCCCCAGGTACAACTAGAATTCTATTCACGCTATTACAAATTTCTATAAATGCAACGCCAGTATGACTTCCTTCAACTACATTTAAATTCGTTATATCTACTGTTTCATTTTTCATATTTTCGATAAAAATTTCGCTAATCTCGTCTTTACCTACCGAGCCAAATAAAGCAACTTCAGCACCTAAACGAGAAGCGGCTACAGCCTGGTTAGAGCCTTTACCGCCTACCGATAAAAAGAAATGATTCCCTAACAGGGTTTCACCTATTTCCGGTAATTTTTCTGCTTCAACAAAATAATCGATATTAATACTACCTACAACTGCAATCTTCCTCACTAGTCATCTCCGCCTCATCAAAAGTAATCTTCATTAATGGTGCATGTTGTTGCGCACCATATACATCTCTGTCTCCAACACTACCTGAAGAGACATCTCTTTCAATCGTAATTTTGATTCCCAATGCTTGGTCAAAGAAAACAAAATGGTGAATCTGTTCTTCTCGTAAATTATATAAGCGACAAATTGTCTGTTTCGTAATCTTTCCTGAGTTTTTTACCATTTGATAGACATGTTCTGAATCAAATAATATATCTAACGTTAATTCAAATGGACCTGAATTTTTACTTCTAAGTACTTTAGCTAAATCAAACAATGTAGTCATTACTTCGCCCTCCTACAAGTACTCAACTTGAAACGGATTATGATGTATTTCCATTAAATGATAAATAGAGAACTCGTACACCGCTCCAAATTCTACATCACTCGGTGCAAATGGAAATGCTAGATTTCCAGCAGTAGACTTGCGCTTTTCATAACCAAAATGTAGAAAAGTTGATCTGACTGTCGCACAAATACTATTTGCTAGTTCTTGAGTCTTAGCAATAACTTCAAATAAAACACCAATCTCATGGCCTTTAAATGACTCTATTTCTTTTGAGCCAAGAACTGCATTCATTCCATAATTTAAAAAGTTAATTTTATAATCATTTCGGTCAATTTCTGGATAGTATTCAAAAACTTGTTCCTTTACGCGATCCTCAATCTCATGAATATTTTCAATTAAAATTGGATCCCTGATGCCTGCCATCACAAATGTTCGATAGGCAGCCTTTTTTGCTCCTTCAAGCTTTATGAATGTAGTGTCTTCAGTAATAAATCGGCTTTTCGATACTTCTACAACGCCATTTCCTAAGTCATGAAACTCGCATTCACTTAGATCAAGTCTGAATCCAGGACCATGTAATATGTATGGATGTTCTTTTTCATAAAAAGTATGAGCTGCCACGCTAATCGGTGTACACTTTCGTAATGGATTTAATGATTCAACTGTGAAAGAATCATCCTTTAAAACGCCTAAAATACTATCCTTTGTCGTTCCAGGTTCCGCACACAGTGCACCGCATTCTAAAATTTTGCCTAAATGATAAGCTAGTCCTGGATCTTTTTGATGATAAATTCCAATCGCCGCAAATGGCGATGGATCATAAGCTCGGCCACATATAATAATGTCACTATCATTCTCTAAAGCTTCTAAAATTGGTTCATGCCCCATTTGGGCAACGATTTGAATAGTTTCTTTAATCGTCTCTTCCTCTAGTTCAGGAATATTCTGACTTAAAGGTTTAATTTTTTGAGCACGATTTGCTTCAATAATTTGATCTTGAGTAAAATCAGCCCAAATCACTGCAACCTTAGCACTTAATTCTTTTTCTTTTAATATCTTTTTTATAATAGAAATCGTTGCTTCTACATGTGGTCGTGCTCCCGCTCCTCCAGCAGATCCTATGATAATCGGAATTTTTCTTGGAACACCATTTGTTATAATTAATTCTAAATCCTTCATTAACGCCCGTTCACTAACGATTGAAACACCTGCCCCTAATTTATGAGGGCCCGCATCCGTAGAACCAGCATCAACGACGATTCCATGTATTTTATCTTTTAGTCCATTTAAAAATGAAGCGGCTGGAAATCCATACCCAAGCATCCCACATGGAGACAAGATTTTAATTTCTTCTGACATCATTTCTACCTTCTAACATAGTCAATTTTTATATGTAACCGGTTACATGCACTTTAAAAAATAAAAGCTACATTACAATAGCATTTTATCTTCATTGATATGTAACCGGTTACATATGTTAATCATAATAACGAATTACTCATACGTCAATAACTAATTTTAAAATCTTTAGAATTAACTGATTATAATGTCTTTGTACGCATTTCTAACCTGCTTATTTATTCAACTTCTTAATTTAATCATGGCTCTATTAAAGTAAATTAAATTTTTATCAAATAGGCTCTTTTCGAAAATATAGTTGCTCAGATGAAACAAAACCCACCATTGATAGGTGGGTTCGATCATATTATTTAACCAACGTTTACACGAAGTCCGTTGCTAGCTAATTTATCCATATTTAGAAGTAGCGTTTTAACTTGTACAAAATCATCAGCACTTTCTAGTTCAAAAATTGCAACTAGATTGTTGTTATTGTCTTTAGAAACCTTCATTTTGTATTTACGTTTACGGAATAGTCGTTCTACCTTTGTTCCACGAGCTACAGAAATTCTGTAAGTGTCATTATTATAGACTGTACCCGCATCAAATCCATTATATGAAAAATTTGTATAATCCTCAGTAGGTATAGATACATCGATGTCTAATTCTTTGTTAAGAATAAAATCTTTCAGTAGGTCTAGTTTAGTCATTTTCAATTCCTCCTTAGCCACAATGGCTTCTCTTGTAGTCGGAAAGTCAACCTCTGAAATATTAAAGGTCAGAGCTCATATAAATAGCTCTTCTTCCTATTCAAATGATCATTTACCTCAAAATGAACTTGAATAAGATTAATTTTATCATAATAATCCAAAAACATATAATAGTACCTATTTTTTTTTATAATGTCAATTCCCACAACTTCATTTACTTTCAATTAATTTGTTCAGGCTATTATCAAAAAAGGCAGCCTTTTTCTTAAATAAAGGCTACCTTTCTATCTATACAAATCATGTTAACTTAACCAATCTATGCAAGATATACCTCCATAAAGTATTTTCTATATTATAAGACACTTCATTCTTGAAAAATTATACAAAAATAGAATTTTTTATAAAAAGTTGTTTTTTATATCTTAAAAATAATAAAGCCGTTATCTTATTGACAACGACCTATAACTTAATAATATTAAATTGAATTATTAATCCAAATCTCATATATTATCTTTTAATTGCTTTATTTTAATACTTTTCCACATTAAAACAACTATAAGCCTCAAAAAAATTCTACAACTACTTTATTTAAAATTGAAGATTATATTTCATATTTTGTAGACTTTGTCTTAGAAGAAATCGAATGAGTTGAGATTATTCCACCTTTATTTACTTTAATGCCATGTAAAATCCCACCATATGCAGCTGCCCCATCAATACAGATTTTCGTTTTACAAGTTGAATACCAAATATCGAATTTCCCTTCAGTTTTGTGAAGGATTGATGTTGGGGTATGGCCGAAAATAAATGTTTTATTTGTTTCATTTTTTCCGTAATGGAACTCATCGCGAATCCAGTAAAAATCCTTGTCAGTCGATTCTTTCCAATCTTCAAGATTAAGATTGACTCCGGCATGAACGAATACATAATTTTCCCATTCGAAATACAATGGTCTAGATTTAATAAATTGTAGTTCAGATTCAAATTGCTCTTTCATTAATTGTGCTACTTCATTAGGACCTCTTTTATTTGTAATTTCAAATTTAAAAAATGAATTAATTGTTTCTAAACCACCTTGTCCGTAGTAATACGCTTGTTTAAATTCAGGTTGCCCAAGCCAGTCCAATAACATTTGCTCATGATTTCCTAGTAAAACAACCGCTCCATATTCTTTTTCTAATTGCTGCGCTCTTATTAAAACCTCGTATGGATTCTCACCACGATCTACTAAATCTCCAAGTAGGACTAGCCTTTCATGATCTGGATTCCATTGTTTAAGTAATTTTTCTAATTCATTTATACTGCCGTGTATATCTCCAATTGCAAATACCGTGTCCTTATCCATACATCCAACCCTTTCTGTAAGCCTATTATTCCCACTAAATTGTTTAAATAATATAAATAGTTTAACAAATATGAATTACTAAAGTAAGTTATCCGTCTTATTGCTTCTTTTACGTAATAAAATTTTATTTAATTGTCTAATTATAGTTGGATAGTTTTTTTACCTCAGGGAATAATGAAAAGGTAAAATTTTGGTAAAGGGGATTTTTGAAATGAGTAATGAGAATAAAGATTTAAATAATAGTGACTTTTTTATTGCGGATTTAACTAATGATGCTAAGAGTAAGATTGAGAATTTGGAAGAGGAATTGGATATTACTTTGGTTGCTTATGATTGTAAGAAGTGAGATTTAGATAATAAGGTAAAACGACTGCTATTTTAGTCAGTCGTTTTATTTTGATAGTTGAATTTATTTATTTTTTACAAAATAGAATCCTATTCCATTTTCTTTTGGAACAAAACCTTGCTGTGCCGAACTATTTTCAACCATGTTTTGTTCTTCAACAGAAATAATATTGGATCTACTTGTACCAACCTTATCCTCCTTAAGTGTTTCAAGTGAATCAATACTTTTTGAAGAACCGCTAATCTCCTTACTGACTGGATTAAAAATGAAAATTAACGTAAAAACAATCACAATAAAAGTTAAAATAAGAATTAAAATTACTCTAAAAAACTTCTCCATTATACTCACCTATTTCTTGATATTACTATTTAAAACCATTTAAACCCCAACATATACTAAGTTAATCCAAAGTGATGAGACTAGAATTAAATTCAAACTTAGACCAATATTGACCTTTTCTTTCCATCTCCTATCTGATGAAATGATTGAAACTAGAAAACTAAGCAGGCTTAATAAAATACTAATGCAATTTAAAATTAAAAATAGATTGAAGTTGTTAAATCCGTTGAAGGTGACATTTAAAATGAAAATTGAGTAACTAATGATAAGATAGTAGAAACTTTTCAAATTTAACCCATCCCCAAGAAAACGTTTTGTATTTTTGATTATATTAACATATTAATTTCTGGTAAAATGTTCTAAATTTGAATTATGTATGAAGTTGAACTAATTATTAACGTTTGTTCCTTAAATTGTAACAATTACTTATAATCTCTTTTATATTAGATGTTATATTGAATTTGATTGATCGAGTACCAATCGAAGCTGTAATCCTACTAATTTAAAAGAAAAAAAATGAATATGGTTACAAAGATTACCTTAAGTTCAACTATCTTTTTATTTGTGGTTGGTGTACTTTATTCTACTAATAAGCCTAATAGAGTAATTATTTCAAATGCAGAATATGAATTTGATATTAATAAAAAGGAAAATATTACAGAAGCAGCAAAACAGTTGTTTGTAGGAAGAGTAGTCGAACAATTAGATACTGAATCAGATGAGGGTGGACCATATACACCATATAAGGTTGTAGTCGAAAATAATTTAAAAGGTGAATTGGAAGCAAACCAGGAGGTTATAGTTGAACAAAGGATTGGTTATGAAAGAAGTCACAAATCTATAAGAAAGATGGAAGTGGAAGTCAATGATGATTTTTTAAGTACTGAAAATTCATATGTATTTGCAACTAGTTCACTTGTGAAAATAGTAACATACTTAAAAGCATTTTATTTAAAGCAATTTTGAATTTAATATGAAGGTTTTATAATGAAAAAAGAGCATCCCCGAAAGATACTCTTTTTAGTAAAAAATTATTGTTGTAAGTTCATTCTATACAACTTACTCATCTCAAAAATTTGCTCCTGAACCTTATCAATTACTGATTGTGGACTAATAACTTGAGCATCTTTACCCCATGTTAAAATCCAAGTAATCAATCCATCACTTATCGCAGCTTTTGTAGTTAAAATGAAATTCTCCTCATCCACTTGCTGAATATCAGCCTTTAATCCAAATCGGTCTAGTACGACATTTAATAAGCCTTTTTTAAACTTGATTTTTACATAATCAGGTTCTCCAGCAAACATATTAAAAACTGTACTCAAATATTCATCAACGTTAAAGCGTTCATCTTGAAATTTCTCTTCCGTTCTCTTAACTTTTCTCATTCGGTCTACGCGGAAATGTCTAAGTTGATCATCAGGTAAGCTTCTTGTAATTAAGTAATAGTAGTCATTTGACCAAATTACTGCGAGTGGCTTTACTGCGTATTCTTTACCATCATGGCTTAATTCAAATTTTTTATTAAAATTGTATCGACCATATTGAAATGTAAGTAATTTTTTCTCAGCAATGGCTTGATGAATTTGATCGATTGAGAAGTGAATTCGATTGCTCTCACTTTTAATGGCTGTGTCTGGGATAATGCCATTGTGAAGCTTTTTGGCTTCGTTTTCACTTGTAAGGTTTTTTAATTTATCAATGATCTTTTTTGTTTCTTGTTTGTTTAAAAATCTTGAAGCTGTAACAGCATCTACTAATAAACGGAGTTCATGTAATTCAAATAGTCTTTCTTGGTGACTATATGTAGTTGCCTTACCATCTGAAGCGTTTTCAATTACATCAAAACCTACATGTTCTAATACCGATATATCTTTTAAAAATGTGTTTTTACTATAGGAAAAGCCCTCTTCACCTGCAGCTAGTCTCTTTTTTATATCATCAAAGGTAAACTCATTATCAATATCTGTTTTTCTTTCTAGAAGCTTCATTAAATTATAAAAGCGTACACGGTTTTTATCCATGGAATCCTCCGTTTATTTAGTAAAATTCATAAGATGTATTTTATATGTAACTTAATCTAATTTTAATTTTAACATATTTAATTGGTAAAATTTATGGTTAAAAAATACTAGTCTATTATTACTATAGTTCAATTAAATCATTTTACTATTTCATCATAAATTTTAGTAAATAATAGGCGGAAACACTTGGATAGTGCTTTCGGTTTTTGATTTATTTAGTTTTCCTATATTTTTTATCTAGTACACAAGTACTCGTCCAAAAAGACTAAATACTAATTTAGCGTGATATAAAAAAGTAAACAAGCATACACATAAAATATTGATTCCCAAAATTCCCCATTTTACATAGTTAAGAAAATTGTACAGGAGGTCAGGAATGATTGAATTTAAACATGTAAATAAGTTTTATGGCGATTTTCAAGTCTTGAAAGATATTAATCTCACAATCAATAAAGGTGAAGTTGTTGTTGTGATTGGGCCGTCTGGTTCTGGTAAGAGTACTTTGTTGCGATGTATCAATCATCTGGAATCTATTAATGACGGGACACTTACAGTTAGTGGGATTTCTGTTGGGGATAAAAAAACGGATCTCAATAAGTTAAGGCGCAATATTGGAATGGTTTTTCAGCATTTTTATTTGTATCCGCACAAAACTGTGCTTGAAAATATCACTCTCGCTCCTATGAAAGCGTTGGGTCAATCTAGAGAAGAGGCTGATGAAACAGCCAAACATTTTCTTGAAAAGGTAGGCATTTTAGAGAAGGCGAAATCTTATCCTTCCCAGCTTTCTGGTGGTCAGCAACAACGTGTGGCAATTGCTCGCGGGCTTGCGATGAAACCGGATATTATGCTTTTTGATGAACCTACTTCGGCACTTGATCCTGAAATGATTGGTGAAGTGCTCGATGTTATGAAGACTCTTGCTAGGGAAGGCATGACGATGGTTGTCGTGACTCATGAGATGGGATTTGCCAGAGAGGTTGCCGACCGAATCGTCTTTATGGACGAGGGTCGCATATTAGAAGAAGCAACTCCGGCTGAGTTTTATGAGAACCCGCGTGAAGAACGGGCTCGCTTATTTCTCAGTCGTATATTAAATCATTAATAGGAGGTAATGGAATGTTTCTAAAAAAATTCATGAAAATGGCATTAGTTTCAACTACGGCCGCCTTAGTTCTTGCAGGTTGTGGTGGTAAGGATGATTCTAAAAGCAAGGATGCTCTTACACGTATTAAGGATGATAAGAAAATCGTATTTGGCGTAAAATATGACACTCGTTTATTTGGATTGAAAAACCCATCAACAGGTAAAGTAGAAGGATTTGATATTGACCTTTCTAAAGCTCTGGCAAAAGAAATGTTTGGCGATGATGTTAAACCTGAGTACATAGAGGTTACGTCAAAAACTAGGGTTGGTCTCTTAAATAATGGGAAAGTTGATGCAGTAGTCGCTACAATGACCATTAATGAAGAACGTAAAAAAGAAGTAGATTTTACTGATGTTTACTTTAATGCCGGTCAATCTTTACTTGTTAAAAAAGGCAGTAAAGTTCATGGACTTGCTGACTTGAAAAAAGGGACAAAAGTGCTTGCTGTTAAAGGGTCCACTTCTGCTGTAAATATTCGTCAGAAAGCTCCTGAAACAACAGTACTTGAATTCGAAAACTATGCTGAAGCTTTTACAGCTTTAAAAGCTGGTAAAGGTGATGCCTTAACGACTGATGATTCAATCCTTTACGGTATGAAAGAAGAAGATCCTTCATTTGAATTAGTAGGTGGAACTTTTACCGAAGAACCTTATGGAATCGCTGTTAAAAAAGGCAATAAAGATCTTGTCGACGCATTAAATAAAGCATTAAAAAGCCTGAAAGATTCAGGTAAATACGATGAAATTAAGAATAAATGGATTAAAAAATAATAACTGATATTATCGTTGGGATCCGCAGAGTCCGTATTATTACGGACCTGCTTTTCCTGATAATTAGGAGGAAATCCTTTGATTGATTTCTCGATACTAACGGATCATATGGAGTATTTTTTAGAAGGATTAAGAGTCACCGTTTTAACTAGTTTAATCGCTTTATTATGTAGCTTTATTTTAGGAACAATTATTGCTGTTATGCGAATTGCTCCATTTAAACCGTTCAACTGGTTAGGTTCGGTATATGTTGAATTTATCCGTAACATCCCTGTACTAGTTGTTGTGTTTTTCACTTACTTAGCTGGAAGCTTTAGTGGGATGGTTGCAGGAACGGTTGGATTAACCATCTATACAGCAGCCTTCATTGCCGAAGCAATTCGTGCCGGTATCCTTTCTGTTCCAAAAGGACAAATGGAAGCTGCCCGCTCGACAGGATTGAGTTACGGACAGGCAATGAGATTCATTATACTTCCCCAGGCGATAAAAATCGTCATCCCTCCTCTTGGCAATCAATTTCTAAATCTAGTAAAAAATTCATCTTTATTAGCAGTCGTAGCTGGTGGAGATCTAATGTATCAAGGCGATCTAATATCTGCAATGACTTACGTAACGTTTGATACGTATATTTTCGTAGCCTTATTTTACTTAGTCTTAACGATTCCTTTAAGTATTGGTGTGGGCTATTTAGAAAAACGCTTGGCTAGAAGTAATTAAGGAGGTGGATGAATGGATTTTCTGCAGCCGTTCGCTGATGTATACACACTAGATCATATCAAGTTTTTATTAGAAGGATTTTGGGTCACCCTTAAGGTCGCTGCCATTTCAATTGTACTTAGTTTTATTATTGGTGGACTTATTGGTACGCTTAGATATACGAAGATTCCTGTTGTTACTCAATTACTTACCGCGATTGTTGAGACGATTCGAAACCTTCCTTTGCTACTGATTATTTTCTTTACGTATTTTGCCCTACCGGAAATCGGGATTGAAATGAAAATAACGACAGCAGCCATTGCAGCATTAACGGTTTTTGAATCAGCTATGATCTCGGAGATTATTCGAAGTGGATTAAACTCAATCGAAAAAGGACAGATTGAAGCAGCACGTGCGTCCGGCCTCAATTACACCCAGACATTACGTTATATTGTCTTGCCTCAAGCATTGAGACGAATGGTTCCACCGATTGTTAGTCAGTTTATTTCATTACTGAAGGATACTTCATTAGCTGTTGTTATTGCATTGCCGGATTTATTGCATAATGGACAGATTATTTATGCGCAGAAGGAATCTTATGTGATTCCCGTTATGGTGATGGTTTCGTTGATGTATTTTATTGTTAATTATGGATTGTCTTTAGTTGCTCGGAGGTTAGAAATTAAGCAGTCATGAAAAAATCCGGTTCATTGAGTGGGCCGGATTTTTTATTTTGAAATGATTAGCAAAAAGATTACTTTTACTATTACAAATGAACATCAACTAATTCATTTATTTGATCTGTCGGAACGATAATATCGAGTCACCTAAAGAAAACAGCGAAGACTTCCACGAGGAAATAGAGAAAGGCTTCGCACTATTTTATAAACGAACTTTTTCTTCCGTCTATAAAAGACTCTCTTCCATATCATTCATTTTGTGATAGACGATTTAATAAACCATTTTTAATTTTGTTAAATTAAAGATTTAATACTTATTTAGAATCATTTGAAATACTTTCTCTTTATACATTATGAAAGTCAATTTTACATTTCTCTCTTTATCAAGATACGTTATCGTTTCTCCAATTTCTTCAAGCGAGTGAATGTAGTTATTACCGTACTTACTTATAATAGTAGACATATCATCTCCTATTCCAATACCTTTATTAGTTTTTAGTTTAGGATCTTCAGAAAAAATACTATTAATTTTATTATTTTTAGTTCCTATATATAATTTCTTAAATTGATAGTTTCTATCATTTTCAACAGAAAGTATTACTACAATATCTGTGTGTTTAACTGTTCTACCATATTTACTTTTTAGATCTACCAATAGTTCAGGTGTAACTTGTTTATCAATCTTAATTTCATTCAATCTTTCACTTTTTAGTGAAGTACTTTCTAGTAGTGTATTTTTTACTAAAATAGAAGTACGCTCAACAATGAAAAAACCTATTAATAGCAATACAATAATTCCAAATAGTGCAGTAATATACTTCCAGGGGAGAATTTTAAATAATACGTTCCCAAGAATAAGTAATAAAATTAAAACTAAGACTGTTAATATCATTTTTATTTCCCCGAACTTTTACGAAATGTAGGTATTCCATGACCCATAACTACAAGAAAAACTTTTTTAGTGTCCTCTTTAAAAGTCTCTCTTCCACATCATTCAGTTCTTATTTATTCATCTTGTGATAGATGATTTAATGAATCAATTTTTAATTTTGCTAAACTAATTGGATTTTCACTATCAGCATCTATCAACCATTGATAAACTGGAATCATCTTCATATCATTTTCCCAACTATTCTCATATAACTTTAAAACCTCGCTTGCAACAAAAAAATCTAATTTAAGATTCACACTTGGTTTAAACTCAATAAACGTTTCTGCAAGTTCGATTAATGCATCTTGTTTTTCCTCAGTTATACTATCAAAAGTATAAATTCTCGCAAAAATAAGGTTTCTATCATCATCCCAGTCTTTAAAAAAAACAGGATGTAAATCTTTAAAATCATTAGGCGTACCTGGACGATTAACATCTTCTAACACCATATAACCAATTAAACTTCTAGCTCCTTTTGTATCTTCATTTATAGCAAGAATCATATGATTTTTACAATTAAGCTCTAGTTGAAGAAAATAACAGTTTTTCTTCAAATGTCTCACTCCTTTTAGTAGGTAATTTAATAATAAGTAAAATTTATCAACTTGTGAAAATGTTAACATATTAAATTCTGTTAAATTCACTATAATTGTGATAATAAATTGAAGAATTCGGAAATAAAAAAACAGTCTTTAAAAGTTTAAAGACTGCATTGATACTTTAATTGTATAGAGCTTATGCGCAAAATATATTGGCATAGGAAGTTATGCGTCACTGTAGACAAACTCGATGAAAATAAGGTTTGCCAACATTTTGGAATATGTCCTTCCTAGAAACCCTCTTTTTTAAACTTCTAAAACTTATTTTTCACACGCTATATAATCATGATCTCGATCCATTTTTTCATTAGCATCATATAGAGCTTTTGATGCATATGGTTTATATTTAGTTTTACCGCCTTTATTTTTAACGGATGAACTTCGGGCAACTCCACCCTTGTATGTTTTGTTCAATTCAGTACAGTTTTTAAATTTTTTCACAGCTGCACTAGCATCATCAGTTGAAATAATTGAACTTTGAATAAGGCCAATTGTAAGAATATAAATAACAAGTTTTTTCATTTGTATTAACTCCAATCTATTTTTATATTTAATAATATTAGACTAGCAAAAGTTGTTAAAAGTTTGTATGAAATAAAGATGTATGTTAAATCTATCTTAATCTATTTATAATTTTAACATAGAAAATCTTGTTATTTTAGTTAAAATTAACCAGATTTGTATAGGAAGTATTTACTAAATTAATAAATCTACTCAAAATTTGAGTAGGTTTTTGAAATCCTAATTCAAATTATATCCGTGCTTACGACTGCCGAGTTTCTGTTTATAAAGTTCTTCTCTAGCCAAAACTTCTTTTCTCGGTAGTGTACGAGGTAGTGTTTCAAGCAAAGTGTAATGTAAAAACTTTACTTTCATAGGATCATTTTCTATTAATTTTTGTAACTCTATGTTACCACCATCTGGACTTTTGGCATATTCCTTAAAACGTCCAAGAACTCCTTCATTTCCTGAAGCAGAACCAATATATTGTTTTCCATTTGAAGTATCTACTATTACATAAATTCCCGATATTGCAGCGAGCATATTATGCCATTCTTTATGAGCATCTGGGTTATTAATAATCTTTTTCAGTTCTTCATAAGTCAGGATAAAGTTTGAATAACCTGGAAAGTGTGAAACATATCCCTTTGGAAGTATTTGAACAACTTCTTTATTCCTTGTATCAAGCCATTGAATCCAATTTATCGCCCCGCCACTCCAATTTATTATAAGTCGATCTTTTAAATCCTCAAAACCAGACAACTCTTCTAGCTCATAAAAATAATTTCGGTTAGGTTTATATATGTCATAATAATAAAAATCAATTGGTAAAGGTACCTCAGACGCTCTTTTTATTGATTTCACCTTATATATACCGATAAATACAGCTTGGCTATTATTTATTCCAAGAAAGGAAATAAGATAATCACAACCGTGAAAATCTTTATCCTCCTGGTAACTTTGATAAATATCAAATTGATTAATACGATAAAGTAGAGGTAAATCATATCCTCTCTTTTCATCTTTATGTCGAGCTATTTTAATTTTCGAATTATTAGTGTCTAAACCATAAAATTCTAATAAACTCTTTAAGTCCATTTTGTACCCCCACTATATTTTCAATTACTCGTAACTTTCCATTTTCCATTGGGGATTTCTTTGAATAGATAAAAAAATGATTAATTACTTTTCACAACATGCTTCAATAGAATTCTATCTTTAAACCCACCACGATCTTCCTTCTTTTGAAGTCGAACTTTTTCAATTTCCTCAATAGAAATACCTTTCATTTCAGCTAGAGCATAAAGCACTTCCAAAATATCTGCAATTTCTCCAACAGTTTCTTCAGGTGTCGCATTATAAAACTCTTCAAGTTCCTCATTTAACTTTTCGTTTAGTTTTTCTAAGTATTCTTTTTCTCCTAGTACTTCTGTCTCATATGTACTTCCCGATTTAGTTATTACGGCCGGAATTTTATCTCTCACTAATTTGTTATAATATTTTATAGTCATAAAGAACTCTCCTTTTCCACATAATTAGTATAATATATATCTCTATAAAATAATTTCATTATTTTTAATATTTAAAAGAATATTTTATTTAAATAGGAGTTGTTTTCGATTTTTATGTGAACTATGTTTTTTCCAATATTGAATGTTTGTAACAACATTATCTTAGTGGTGATAAAATGAATGATTATGTAAATCAATGGCATAACTTAATACTTAATTGCAGTTTTGATAATACCTATAAAATGGTTTGGGGAAAAGCATTAGTTGAATTATCATTAAATGTTAGTGATGATTATGACAAGGATATGGTTGTATTTGAATTTAAAGATATTGCAGAGCTTTGCTTAAAATATTATTGGAATCAGATTATATACTTTGACTTAATACAGAGTGCAAACTTAAAGAAACCTCCTGAAATAGTTAGTATTACTAAACTATTAATTAAAGAGTATTTTATTAAAAGAGGCTCAGTTCAACCAATAAGATTTGAAAAAATAAACTTTGATTCCATTGGATTAAATAATAATTATTTTGTATCAATTAAAAGAATAATAAAAATTCTAAAACAAGATGTTTGTTGGCGATTTATGAATCTTAATAGTAATACTTACGAAATTTATGAATTAGACCAAGATGAAGGAAAAGTATATTTTACCAAACAAGATGCTTTATCACTTAAAATCCATAGTGATTTTTTATTTACTGTTATTAATTACAGATGGACACAAATATTAGAGGGATTTAATTATAGCCCCCGTATCTCTCGAAAAGTAAGAGCTATTGATGAAGATAAAATCAGAAGATCATCGTTAAAAAAGTTTCATAAACATATTGATTTATTATTTGAAGATGGAAATCGTAAATGTTTTTACTGTGGTGAAAAAATCCTAGAAAATGAATTATCAGTTGATCATGTTATTCCCTGGTCTTATATGTTTTCTGATGACTTATGGAATTTAGTTTACTGCCATAAAGGTGAAAACTCGGAGAAGTCTAATCGTATGCCATTAGAACAAGATATTACAAGGTTAGAGGAGCGAAATAAAGCTTTACTACAAGTTCTTGATAACAAATCCAAAGAATTTGATCAACTACAAATTGCTATTGAAAAGGATTACTTAAAACAGTTTTGGATTTCATTTAAAGGATAGTATGTTTGGAAATAATTTACTAACTTTATTTATATTTTTTAAATTGAACACTCTTAATGATAAAATACTTGAAATGAAAAGCTAAGATAAAAGGTTATCTCAAAAAACTCTATTATTTTAAAATCTACAAAGATTGTAAAACTACTTTAAGTATTTTACATAAGATAAAAAAATGGCGTTCCCTATTTTAGTAGAGAACGCCATTTTTTAATTCATTAACTTCTCAACAGTAGGAATATCAGCCGGAGCCCATTCAAGCTCTTCTAAATCCGAAACATCTCTCCACTCCAATTTAGCATGCTCACTTGCAACTGGAGTTCCTGTAGAAATCTCCGCTGCATATGTTAACAGGTTTACAATAATTGCATCATATTCATATACAACATCTTCAACCAAATCTGAAACTACAATTTCACAACCTAATTCTTCCTTAATTTCTCGAACTAAAGTCTCTTCAGGTTTTTCACCTTTTTCAATTTTACCACCAGGAAATTCCCATAGGTTCGGTAAACTCATTTCAGGTGATCTTAGCGCACACAAAATTTGATTTTCATTGTTTCGAATTACCGCACCAACTACTTTAATTTGTTTTTTCATTTATACATCCCTTTATTCATATTATTTAACTCTATTATATTGTAAAGATTATTCAATTTAAATAAAGGAAGTAATTTTTTCAAATATTAGCCGAAAATAAGAGCAATTACTCTTCCTCATTTTCACCACTAATAATGTAATAGTACAACTTACTATCAATACTGTTTTCCATGATCATATTCATCTGGACAACCGGAAGTTCTTTATCATCTTTACCCAACATTACCGATTGTTTAACCGTGTTTTTGTCAGGAAGTGCTTTTCCAAGGTAGTAGAAATCTCCACCTTCATCATTATCCTTTTTCACAAAGATATGAATATCAATATTATTTTCTTTAGCATTTATTATTTTTTTGACTTCTTCTGATTCCAATGAACGATTACTTCTAGTAAACCAATTTAAGACTTCTTGATTTATAAATTCATCACCATATGCCACACTTGACTCTACTTCTTCATGTTTATGATAGGTTACAAATATTGGACAAGTATTATATTTTATTTTGTAACCATACATTGTTGAGCTTTCGTCATTTGCCCAATTTAACAATCTGCATGCGTCTTTTCTTGTGTATTTTTCATACAGAGTAAGTGGTACATCAGATTGATACTTGGTATTCTTTTCTTTTGATGTTTTTATAACATCCCAAACCATTTTCTTAAAGTGATCATTAATTTGTAAGCTTTCAATAATTGAACCATTTAATCTAAAGTTATTATTTTCATCTAAGATTACAATTGGAATTTCACCATATTTACTTGTAAAAGATATTGTAAAAAATGACAGATCAAAAATTCTTTTAACAGAATTTATCGTTGAATCATCAATTGAACAATTAGCTTCTTTCAAATGATCGATATAATCGTTTATCTCTACTACTCCATCTTTTAGAAGTAATTCCAAAAGAATTATCTCATGCTTACGTTTACCATTTAATATTTCTAAAGAAAGGAATGTTAAAACCTTATCTTCATAATCATTTAAAGAAGAAACATCTTCTTTAAGTTTCAATAAAAACTGTTGATAGTTCGGATATTTATTTACGATTACGTTAGGATCAATTGAATTATTAGTAATAAAATCATATAGATATGGAGTTCTTCCAATCCTATTTTTAAGTTCAACAAATGCCTCTCTAAGTTTTTTCAACTCTGTTAAATTACTATTATTAATTGAACTAAATATTAACTTCTTAGCTATCTCTTCAAAATTAATAGAAGAAACTCCTTTAATATAACTTGTATCCTTCATATTTCTTCGAATGCTATCTTTGTTTAACGATTTGTCTCCTGAAAGTGCGATCGGAATTAAATAATTATTTCTGTAGTTACCTATAAAATCTATTATCGTAACAAAATCTTTTGAACCATGTTTTCGTAAACCTCGACCAAGCTGCTGAATAAATATTATGCTGGATTGTGTTTGTCGGAGCATTACTACTTGATTAACACATGGAATATCGATACCTTCATTAAAAATATCAACTGTAATGATATAATCCAAGTTTCCATTCTCTAATAGTTCTACTTTTCTAGCTCTTTCTTCTTGTGAATGATCCCCTGTTAAAGCATAAGTATTATATCCTTTTTGGTTCAATGCAATTGATAGCTTTTCAGCCTCTTCTTTTCTACTACAGAAAATTAGACCTTTTACTTTATCACCTGAATAACCATAGTACTCGATTTTATCAATTAAATGGTTAACACGTTCATCAGTTACTAACTTTGATAATATTGTAGCATCATCAATTGTTTCTCCACCGAACTCAAGATCAGTCACTCCAAAGTAATGGAAAGGACAAAGCATGTCTTCCTCAAGTGCTTCTTGTAATCGAATTTCATATGCAATATTGTAATCAAATAGTTCGTAGATATTGAAATCATCAGTTCGCTCTGGAGTTGCAGTCATTCCCAATAAAAACTTAGGATTAAAATAATTTATTACTTTTTGATAAGATTGAGCTCCTGCTTTATGAACCTCATCGATTAATATATAATCAAACTCTTCAGGATCAAATTGTTGTAATGTATCATCTTTAGAAATCGATTGAATAGTAGCAAATAAATACTTAGCATCTTTTTGTTTGTTTGTACCTGATAAAATACCAAAATCCTCTTCAATTCCACCAAGTACTTTTATATAATCTGACTTAGCCTTCTGTAAAATTTGTTCACGATGAACAATAAACAACATTCGTTTCGGCATATAACTTCTGACATCAAATGCTGAAAGATAAGTTTTCCCCGTCCCTGTTGCTGAAATGATTATTCCTTTATCTTTTCCAGCCTCGCGAACTGCTTGAATCTCTGCTAATGCCGTTTGTTGCATTTTATTTGGCACGATTTTTAACGCTTCTTCTATTGGATTAGTTTGATATGATACTGGGAAATCTGATATTCGATCGAAAACTCTATTTTCTACTAATTGATTATAAGCACTTTCATAACTGTCAATCCACTCATGGTTTAATGGCTGAGATTTTCCCCATACATCTTCAAATTGCTCTTTAAAATGACGAACAATTTCACCATCTTCATGTGAAGTAAGCTTTATATTCCATTCATAATTTACTTTTAAGGCATTTGCAGTAATGTTTGAACTCCCAACAATTAATGAATAGTGAGTATCATTATTAAAGATATACCCTTTTGAATGAAACCCCTCTAAATTTGTTAATCGAACTTCAACATTTTTAATCTTCATTAACTCTCTAAAAATTTTAGGCTGATTAAAACTTAAATAAGTCGAAGTTAAAATGCGACCGCTTACACCTTTACGCTGTAGGTCAAGTAAGTGCGACTTAAGCATGGCAAGTCCACTTTCAGTAATAAATGCTACTGAAAAATAAAATGTCTTACAATTATCTAGTTCTTCTAATATAGTAGATAATACATTTTCGTTATTTTTAGTATTATTGACTAGTAATTTTGGAGTAAAACTTCCGTTATAATTATGTTTTTGATCAATAAACCCCTTGTGTAAAGATTCTTCTAGTTTTTGAATAAAATTCACCATACGATCCCCAATCACTACAGTTTTTATTTATTTCTAATTTGGATTTTAACTTAAAAGAATACCTAATACTATGATTATTGTCATTTCGATTTACATTTTCTGTATTTAGAATACAAAAGAACCTACTCAAAAAATTGAGCAGGTTCTTTTTGGTATACAGTTATTAAGACTGAAAACTAATCTGCTGAAAATCTAAAAAGCTTCTTCTAAAATATATCATTAAGAAAAACTGGCTATACTTTTCTCTATGAACTATTATCCTTTGTTTAAATTTTCCATGTAAATATAAACTTAGAACATGAGCACATTAATAAGCACTTATTAATATTTATAAATAAATTTCTTATGCCAAATGAAATATTCTTTATTTTTGGAATGCATTTGTATATTAATCCTCTTGTCTAGCCCGTAAGTCATATAGTTTTCTTCACAAATTATTGAAGAAATGTGTAAATTCCCTTTGCCATCGAATGCAATCAATCCTTTATCATAAAGTGCATCATGATTACAACAGAGCAACACGCCGTTGTATTGATCTAAACGTTCACTATTATTGCAATCTTTCCATGGTTTCGAATGGCTAGCTCTAAGTAATTCCGTTAAATTTATATCACACAATGCGCATTTATTTTTCCAGAGTTCTAATAGATCTTTTCTAAACTTATGTTGCCCTAATCTAATTTTAGCTTTCGCTTCTAATTCCGTCTCTGATATAACATGTATTAACGTAATGTTTTCAGTTCTTCTTACTGCATCTATGGATAATTCTAATTGCTCTTCATTTATTTGATAAATATTCAGTTCATTAATTAGTTCTAGCAACTTTATTGCTAGTTCCTCGTTACAAGGATATAAGTAGCCTTGGTTTCCACTTCCATCTTGCTGAAATGCCGAATACTTTATAGGTAAAAGAGGCGAAATATCATTAAAATTTTCTCGCACATTTAAAGGTAAATCTAATTCAAAATATTTTACATTTACTAAATACCCCTCGTCATTCCATTGACTATGACCTTGCATTATAGTGGGTTTACTAGCTTTTATACACTCATCTATGGCAGTACTTATAGCAACGATATTACCTTTTACGTAATGAAATATCCTATCACCTTTTTTGATTTCTTTCATTCGTTGCCATGAATGTGGTACATTACTTCCTTTATCCTGCTGTGGAGACCAAATAATCCCTAGTTCTTTTTCTTCATGATAAGTGCGTCCTTGCATAACAATAAAATTATTCAAAGCGCTTCCTCCTAAGCAACTTTCCACTTTAATATTTTTTATGTTATATAAGTAAGATGCAATCTATACATGAAATTAAATATTCTATAGCCAGCAATAGCTAATAAATATTAGATAAAATTATTAATGTCACCTAAGTTTCCACAATACCCATCAGAAAAAGGCTATTTTCCGTTAATAATAAAACGAAAAATAGCCTTTTTTGATTTAAAAACATATATTTTTGTCTTAAAACAAAATCGATTTAACCTGATTTGTTCTCACATTTATTCCAACTTGCTGATCGTTTACAAATACTTCTTCTTTTACTTTTTCATTTAAATTAACATTGTATACCTGATCAATTTCATCATAAAATTGCCAAAAAGCATACTCTTCATTTTCTGATGCATTATAAAAACGTAAAACAAATCCATCTCCTCTCTCAACCTTCTTCAATGTACTCAAAATCACACTCGAAGACCTCTCCCTAAAAAAGCTAAACTCCAACGGCGTCTTCACACCAAACTCATTCAACTTCATAGCATCATAAGGAATCTTATTATATGAAACAATAGGAGTTAAATACTCCTTGGTAATCCGAGCAACATTCTCTTCCTTATTATATGTAGCAATCGCAAACTCCAAAGACAACTTCCCAATCATCTGAGAATCCGGAGTAGGCAACTTAATCCCAGACGGTCTCCCTGGTCTACGAACCATCTCCTCTTTCCCAAGAAAACCAACACTCCTAAACAGAGTAATCGCGATCGTATCAAATTTTCCACCAACAATTTCATACTCTCTCGTACTATTCGTTAATACACTAATTCCATAATCATCATTTGATAAACCAACGTAACTCAACATAGGATAAATCGAATCTGGACGTTCATCCCAATTTTCTTCCTCCCAGACTTGAATTGCCGGATCTACAACATCTCGTTTTATTGAACCAAATTGATTATCTGAAACTGAGAAAGCTGAAGCAATACCCGTTGGAATTAATACTCTTAGTCGATGATCCTTTGCTTGATTATTCAATTCAAATTTTATATCAAGTCTTGGTTTATGATTTGGAACATTCACTACAATATGAACGTCGACAGCGCCATCCATTATTTGTTCTTTTCGTTTTTCTAAATTCGAGGGAACAGACAATGTAAATTTAATATCAATCGTTGCCCCAAACCTGTTTTGTTGAACCTTAGTTTCAGCATGTAGAGTATCACTATAAATTAACTCTTCATTTAAAAGTGGAGAATAATCATATTCATCTCCATCATCGCCACCATTTTCTAAAAGCAGCACATTAGTAAAGCTTTGTTCATGTTGCTTATCAAAAACATTCAAAGTTCCATTTGAATTAACGGTAATCTCATAATAATCTGTTTCTATTTTATTAGTTGAGTATGTTACTATCTTTAAGACTTCATCACTTTCCTCTACAAAATATGTCTTATAACCCATCGCTGGAATAGTATCTTTTAACTGGATTGTATATTCAATAAAAGGATCGTAATTTCCATAATGAACAATTTGACGATCAATTAAGCCTGGGTCAGTAATCTTGCTTGCGATAATTTCAAAATCTATTTCATTCGACTCATGATCAAAGAGCTTAAATGATTTTAACTTTGTCATAACACTTGCTGTCACAACTTCAGTCCGCTCATAAGGTAGTAAGTTAAAAAGTGTGATTCGATCATATTGGTTAGTTGTATCCATCGAATCAACAATTTTACGTTTATAAAAATTGATTAGTTGATCAACTTTTTCCTCTGCTAAATAAAAACGGTTTAGAATTTCTCTGTGCACTTTATCAGAACAGCAACAACCAATACTATCATGTGCATGGTTCTTCATAATCTCTTTCCAAATTAATTCAATTAAACCATGATGATACTCAAAACCTAAACGATAGGCTATTGATGCAAGTGGTTCTAAAATATTAGTAATTTTATTCTCAATTCTAGTATTCGCTGCTTTTATATCCATTCTAGTTGAGTAAATACTTCGATGAACACGCATGTACTTACCATCTAAAAATTCACCTTTCAATGTAGCTAGATCTTTTTGTGTTTCTAGATTTTCAAATACATTTTCATATTTACTTAAGAAAAATTCACGCTCTGGGTATAGTTTTAGTAGCTTTTCAATGATGATAAAAATATTCTTTTGAATAGGCATTTGATCATGACCATTCGGTAAGATAATATGATCAGTTGTTGCACCACGATCAAGTACCGTAAAATACTTATCAATTCTATTTTGCAGTGCTTCCTCATCCTCTGGTAAATACTTGCCAATCGCATAACCAAGCGGAAACAATTGAACTAACACTTTTGAACCATCATCTGTCTCCCAATAAAATTCAGTTTTGTCTGTACCATGACGTTCAGATGTCCCTCTCCAGAAGATTGAATACTTAATATCAAATCCGTTTAAAATCATCGGCATTTGAGCTGATTGTCCAAACGAATCTGGAAGATAACCAATTTTCATCGGTACTCCAAACTCTTCACAATCCATCATTCCATACAATAAGTTACGAACGATTGACTCACCACCGACGATCATTTCATCCGTTTGCGTATACCATGGTCCAATAATTAATCTACCTTCTTGAACTAGCTTTTTTACTCGCTCTTTATTTTCTGGTTTAACCGCAAAGTAATCCTCCAAGATTGCTGTTTGTCCATCTAATACATAGTAAGGATAATCAGGGTTTGTTTCTAACATTTCCATAATTTCTTCCATATTATTAACTAGTAGAATTCTAGATTCTTCAGTAGTAAAATACCATTCTCTATCCCAATGCATATGTGGGACGATATGAATCTTTTTCATTTTATGCCTCCACTCTTATGCTACATTTTGTTGTGATGATTTTATTTGTATATCTTTAACGATTTTTTGTTTTCTTGTCATGATTAGTAAAATTGTTGATATAACTGCACCAACTAAGGCTGCTCCAAACCAAATACTTGCTGCTACTATGGCTGGTTTTCCTTGAAGTAAAGCTAATGAGAAAATCCCAGCACCTGGAACATTTAAACCAATATTAAAGTAAGCAACAATCGCTCCTGTTACTGCAGAACCAGCAATTAATGAAGGAATCACTCGGAGTGGATCGTTAATCATAAATGGAATCGCCCCTTCTGTTATTCCAGCTAATCCAAGTAACCAAGTTTGTTTCCCAATTTCTTTTTCTTGTTCGGAAAATAGATGTTTACCAATTATCGTTGCTCCTGTGACGGAGAATGCAGAAACCATTTTGACAGATGCAAATGCTGCGTAAGGTACGATATTTCCGCTTGCCATTGCACCAATACAGAATGTGTAAGCAGCTTTGTTTACTGGACCACCAAGGTCAAATGAAACCATTGCTCCTAAAATCGCTCCGAGTATAATCGCATTTGCTCCACTCATTCCATTTAGCCAATCAATTAGCCCTTGATTTAAGAGAGCTAATGGCTTACCAATTACAAATAGCATGATTGAACCAACAACAAGTGTTCCAATTACAGGGTAGAACCAGAAACTAACAAATCCTGCGAAAGTCCCTTTAGGTTTGACCTTGACTTTTATGTACTTTAAGAAATAACCTGCAAGTAACCCTCCAAGCATACCTCCTAAAAATCCACTGCCGATTAAATTAGCCGCGACCCCTGCTGCAAAACCTGGCCCTAATGCTGGTTTGTCAGCAATCGAGTAAGCCATATACGCTGATAAAATCGGTATCATGATCTGTCCTAATAAAGAACCACCTAGTTGACGTAATAGCCATAACCATGATCCTTCTGCCGCATAGACATCTTGAAGACCAAATGCTTGAGCAATAAAGACTGCTGCTGCTAATGTCATACCACCCGCTACAATGACAGGGATAATATGAGAGATTCCTGTTAAAAGAGAATCCTTAATTTCTGTTTTAATAGATTTGTTTTCTACTTCATGATGTTGCTCTTCCCTATCGTCCATATCTGATTTAGGTACATTTCCCACTTTTTGGAGAGCTTGTTCTAAAATTCCTTTTGCGTTTCGAATTGGTGCGGCTACAGATGTTTTAACTTTCGGAAGATGCTTGAATCGCTCTTCATCTTTTACCGCAACATCCACCGCAAATACAATCGCATCAGCCTTTCTAATCAAATCAAACGAATGGCGATCTTCAATTCCATTGGCTCCTTGTTTTTCAACGAATACATTAATACCTAATTCATTTCCCGCTTTCACAAGTGCTTCCGCTGCCATATATGTATGTGCAATGCCAGCTGGACAAGCTGTAATAGCTAATACTGTTTTATCACCATTTGGAGAGACTTTCAGATTAGTAGGCTGTAAAGGTGCATCAAGAAGATTAAATAGTTCTTTATTTGTACTTGCATGAAGTAAATTATTTTTATATTCTTCATCTGATAATCTTGTAACCAATTCGGCTAATAAGGTTAGATGTGTTGTGCCTTCCTCTTCTTTTGGAATCGCTAACAAAATAACTAATTCAACTTGATTACTTGGATCAATACTTTCCCAATTATTAATTGGTTTCTCAAGTGTAACAACCGCAAACGAAGACTCTTTAACAGATGAAGATTTGCCATGTGGAATTGCGAGGCCACCTTCAAATCCAGTCGGAGATAAATCTTCTCTTTCCATTACCGCATTGTAAAAATCTTCTTCAGAATGGATTTTCCCTTCTGTTGCTAACTTTTTAACTAAATTTTTTATGATTTCTTCTTTCGATGTAAATGACATTTTTGTACTGATTAAAGCTTCTGAAGTTAACTTTTTTAATTGCATTCTTGTAACCCCTTTCATTAGTTAATGGACTACTTTGGATTCATCATAGCAAAAAAAAAATAAGAAGCCGGAAACTTCTTATTTTTACACAGTTTTTAGTAAATTTTTATTTTTAGTGTGTATTTATACACATCATTTTAATGTTTTCCAGTAATACTCTGATAAGGATCTAATAACGAACAATAAAGGTGTTTTATCCGTTACATTGTATTCATGCATTTTTTTATTAGGAGAATAACAATACAAGTTAACATCTGCTATTTGTTGTAAAGGATTTTTACTAAAATGAGTAAGCGATATTAACTTTATTCCCTTAAATTTTGCTAATTCCGCAACATCTAATATTTGAGCTGTTTCTCCAGATAATGAAATTAAAAAAAGTAAATTATTCTCTTTAGAATCAAATTTAGAAAGTTCATATAAGACATCATGACGATGGAAATAATACTCAGCCTGTTTTCCGACTACTTTCAAATTTTTTATCATCATCTCACAAAATGGCGCAGTATCCCCTACACCAAAGAAAAGTACCCTACGTGCTTCTTGAATTAATTTTGTCGTAAGAGAAAGCGTATTTTGATCAATTAATCCAATTGTTTTATTTATGTTGTATGTAAGACTATCTTCCTCTGTAAAATTATCTTGCTGAATTATTTCCTCTTTTAAACTATTCTTCATCTGAGCATATCCATCAAAACCTAATTTTTTGGATAATCTCGTAATCGTATTCGGAACCGTAAATACCCTTGCAGCTAAATACTGTATTGAAAAGCCTACAACATCCTCCTTGTTATTAAGGATGAACTCGACGATTTGATCATCCGTATCGTTTAGCTTATATTCATATTTTTGAATCCTTTCCTGGAATTGTAACATTATCATACACCTACTTTTATGTACTGGAATTATTTATGCAAAAAAGAGAACAACTCTAACATTGTTCTCTTTTTCTATTGTTCTTTCCTTTTTATTTTTTCCTTAACAATAAAATAACGTACTCTAAGTCGTTTAAATCATATAAAGGTTCAACATAGGCTGTTTGATTTAGACCTAAATTATCAATTTTAGCTTCTTTTACTTTACCTATTTCAATACCAGGTAAATAGATTCCTCCTAAACCAGAGGTAACAATGATTTCACCAGTTTTTAATTTATCATTTACATTGAAAAGAGTCATTTTTAAATAGCCAGTTTTTTCGTCTGCTCCTTTAACTAGACCTTGTAATTGATGATTATTTTTTGGTTGGACTGAAATATATGAGTTGTATTTAACTGCGCTTAATAATTCTACTATTGAAGTATTCTCAGAGACTTCGGTTACTTTACCTACTAAACCTTGAGATGTTATTACATTTGTATTTATTTTTACACCGTTTTTAGAACCCTTATTAATTTCAACAAAGCTGTTCCATGTATCAAAATCTCTTTTAGTGACGATCGCTACATCAGTTTTGTATTTTTGACTCTCTTTGTTTAGTCTTTCTTTTAGCATTTTTAATTCTTTATTTTCAATATTAAATTCAGTTATATTTGCTTTTAAAGAGGTTTCATTGCCCATTTTTTCTTTTAGATAAGCATTTTCTTTTTTTAGTTTGAGTAAATCACTGATATTGTTAGTGTAATTTTCGAATGTGTTGGTTTTTAATAATAGATAACCACTTGTAATAAGAATGACGATTAACACTGTAATAATAATTATTTTTTTCATCGGTTTATTCTTTTCTTACTTGTTTCTTATGAAGCAATGTAATTTTCAATTTAAGAATAACATGAAAAATATCCGAAATAAGAAGGGTATTATGGCAATTTTGTGTTTGAACAATTTTAATAGAATCTGCTATTTAATATTCACAATTATTACCAGAAATTAAGAATTGAAAAATAAAAAGTCAACTGCCGACAGTTGACTTTTGTTGCTTTAAGATATATAAATTATAGTTCAAATCAAACTCTTAAATTATTCATCAAACCCATAAACAATTACTTTGCATTAGCATCTGGTTGATGAATTCCAAAAATATTACCTTCAGTGTCAATGAAGTATCCTTGCCATGCCATTCCAGGCAGTGCATATTTAGGCATTGCTACTTTGCCACCATTTTCAACAATTTTACCTTCCGTAACGTCGTAATTTTCTACTCCCATTGTACATGCATATCCATTTAATGGTTGGTTTGCTTCAGGAGGAGCACTTTGGCGTTGCATTAAGGCACCATTAATTCCCATTTCGTCCTCATTACCTGTCACTGCACCAAAATATGGCATTCCTGCATATTCACTCCAATCTTGAAACGTCCAATCAAATACCTCTCCATAAAACTTCTTTGCACGTTCCATGTTATCAACATGAATTTCGAAATGAATTAATCTTCCCATAGTTTCCTCCTATGTTTTACAAGAATTTTCCTTAACTCATCTAGTATGTACACTATAGTTGCTTATTTATTATTATATTGGATATGGAAAGAAATTCAATTTCCAAAGAAATATTTCTTTTATCATTCGTTCGACATCAAAATTACTTAGTTTAATCGTTCAGCAATAACTTAAATATTAGTATTTGATATTTTATCTAATCAATTTGTCAACCGTAGGAAGGTCAGCTGGAGCCCATTCAAGTTCTTCTAACTCAGAAATTTCTTTCCATTCGATCTTCGCATGCTCATTAGCTACTGGCGTACCGCTTATAATTTTGGCTTCGTAAGTTATCAAATTTACAATTATATTTGGATACTCATGAATGACATCTTCAACTAATTCAGATACAGATATTTCGCAACCTAATTCTTCCTTTATTTCGCGGACCAAAGCCTCTTCAGGTTTTTCATTTTTTTCGATTTTTCCACCAGGAAATTCCCAGCTATTTGGCATGCTCATTTCAGGTGAACGTAAGGCACATAGTATTTGGTTTTGATCGTTTCGTATGACAGCCCCAACGACTTTAATTTGTTTTTTCATTGTTTTCTATAATCCTTTTTATTCAATTATATATTTAGTATTTGCACGGTGCATTTCCTATTTCTTTTCTAAAATTCGAATTGCTTTTTCAATTTTAGCTAAAGTCTTACCCATTCCAAAATCGATTACTTTTGTGTGTGTTTGAGTGGATTTTCTTTTATTTTTTCGTCTTAATCCCATAATGCTCCTCCTGTACAATCTTTTAATACCAATCCTATACAGGAAAAGAAGGATTTATGCATAAGAAAAGCAGAGAATATTATCATCCTCTGCTTAATGAAATTACCTTGTATATGTAAGCTTTTCTGCTTTAGCGTTAGCTTTAAGAACATTTCTAAATCCTTCAACAACTGCTACTTGTGTATTTGGTCGTAAGGAGTTCTCTGTTGGGGAGTTAGACTTAGATTTTCTTCGTTTAATACCTGCGGATCTACGAAGTTCACTTACTGCTTGTCCACTTATACTTGACATTGATAACCCCTCCTGTTTCTATTAGATGTCTTCACCCATATCTTATCATAATAATTATAATTATTCATCATCCTCTTCTAAATCAACCATATACCAATCAAAAATATATAACAAGTTTGAAATATAAGAAGCATCAATCCCATCGACTGCTACATCTCCTGCCTCTAATGTCACAATCATGCTATAATAATTTCCGAAGTAAGGTATAGAAATTAGTTTTTCCTCTTTTAAAATAATGGTTTCACCATAAGAAAAAGACTTTATCATACTCGTTTTATCTTCTTCAATTGTTGAAAAGTTTATTGCGTGTCTAATACTCATCTTAGTAATCTGGGACCGAATTTTATTTTGCTTATCTTCTTCGTTAATTGGTGGGTCAAATATAAATATAGTGAGGGCAATACCAAATGTATCGCTATATAGCTTCAGATATTCCGATAATTGATTAACATACTCGTCTCTAGATTGTGGAAGAGGTTTATTATCAAAGGAAACAACGGTTTCTTGTATGACTTTAGAGAAGTTTTCTGCTTTTTTGGCACTTTTTAAAATCATTTGTTTACTCTCTATCAAAGCCTCACGAACTTCATCTTCATACTTAAACTCTGTACTCCAAATTTTTAAAATGTTTGGACATAGAAATACAGCTAAATCTATAAAAACTACCAAAGCTGAAATTTCTGTAAGTAACTTCCAATTCTTAAAATCTAGATTACTAGTTATAACTCCAATTGCCATGACGATTAAATACAACGTATAATATGTCCTTCGAATACGACCTAAGTTGTTATGAAAGCTTTTACTATCCATCCAGTAAAAAGCTAAAACAATTAACAATAAAATAGAAAATCCTCCAAATAAAATTTTCAAGTGAGATACATGAAATAAAAACATTAGTGAAAATATTATACTAAACATCAATACAAGTAAAATCACGTATATTACCAAGAAGTTAACCTTTAATTTACCTATCTGTACTTTCAACTTAACTCCCCCTTATATCCAATATTTTATCAAAGAAAAGGTAGAGTTTGCTTCACAAATAAGAAGATTAGTGGAACACTAATTGAACGGATTCATCAGGTAAAGAGTTTTACGAACCAGTCGATCGATAATGTCTCACTCCAATATTCCAAACTAGTAAACAAGGTATAATAAAAATAATCCCCACTACTGGCGATAACATATATAGATACGCTTTTCCCTCTGTTTTATCTAAAATGTACATTAAAGGTAAATAATTGACACATCCGAAAGGAATAACAAATGTAAAGAATTTGGTTACCCATTTCTGATAAATATTTAATGGATACTGTGCCATCTCTCTTCCGCCATCAGTAAAAATATTGACCACTTCGAGACCTTGAATTGTCCAAAAACACATCGTAGCAGCAAGGATAAAGATTCCGGTAAAAATAAAGCCCCCGCTAATGATCATCAAAATAATAGTTACTACTTTCATACTACTCCATTCGATGGAGAGATTATTTAATGCCCAAATCAAAACAATTAAACTCTGAAACAATCTACCAACTCTAGTAAACTCGAATTTGGAGCCCATAACTTGAATGACCGTACTTCTAGGACGAACAAGTACTCGATCAAAGCCACCGCTAGCTACTAGACTAGAGAAAGAGTCAAATCCACGAGCAAAACATTCACTTAAGGCAAAAGCCATATGGATAATCGCAAAACAAAGCGCAACCTCATAAAAAGTCCATCCTTTAATTTGTCCAAACCGTTCAAATAAAAAATAAAGACCCGCAAACATCGAGAACGGGATTAGAAACTGGCCAATTGTTAAAAACAAAAAAGAAGTGCGGTATTCCATTTGTGATTTAAAGAGAATAAGAAGATATTTAAAATATAGTCCCATAGTGTCAACCTCCTTGGACTACGACTCTTCGTAAGGCTTTATTAAAAGCGATTCTTCCTAACCAAACAAGTAAACTTAACCAAATAATTTGAATGACGATACCAATTACTGCTTCAGTTTGAGGAATATTCCCAGAGTACACCCTAAACGGGAAATCAGCTGTCCATCGAAACGGAAGAAAATAAGCAAAGGTCTGAAGCCAAGCTGGCATTAGAGGAATCGGAATTGTTAATCCAGAGAAAAATTCACCAATAACTCCAAACAGTAGTAAAGAGCCTATAGGTGACATTGTCACAAAAACTGAAATATAAATGAACATCGAAATTGAAACAAGAAGAAATAAGCCAAAAATAAGGGCAATCAAAAATAACACAAAGGTTAAGACACTTGGTGGTAACGTCATTTTATAAGGTTGAGGTAAAAGGAATGCAACAAGTAGGATTGGGAAACACCTTAGAATTGCACTCGACAAGCGTTGAGCTAAAAGTTTTGAATACCAAAATCCGTATATTTCGCATGGTCTACAAAGCTCATATGCGATATTTCCAGTTGTAATGAGATCAAAAAGCTCATTGTCACGAAACCACAGCATGATGAAAGCTAAAAAGGATTGTTGTAACCATAAGTATGTAATGATTTCTTTTAAAGAAAGTGGTTGAGAATGTACTGTTTGACTATAGAAAGCTTCAAAAATCATAATGTACATAAATCCCCAGAAAAACTGTGTTGCTACCCCCGCCAATGCTGCTGAACGATATTGCATTCCGTTCAATAATCGTAGTTTTAGTACAGATACATATGGCTTCATATTTGAAACTCCTTGTAGAGACCAACGATAATTTCTTCAATTGGTTGTGCTTCAATCGTCACATCGAGTAGGTCAACCTTACTGGATAAACTGGAAATCACATCTGATATTTTAACTTGTTCTGTGTCTAAACTTATAATTGCCCGTTCAGGTAACCATGAAATCATTGTGGTTCCAGGAATTTTAAATGGATTGTGGTCCTCCCGATAATCTACAGTTATCGTTTTATGAGTCCCAAAATGTTTTCGTAATTCATTTAAGTTACCATCGAATAATAAACTTCCTTTACCTATTAAAATAACCCGATCAGCTAAAGCTTCAATATCATTCATATCATGCGTCGTAAGAATGACGGTAACGCCCTTTTCTTTATTTATCCTTTTAATGAACTCACGTACGGCAATTTTTGAAACAGCATCTAGCCCAATTGTGGGTTCATCCAAAAATAAAATTTTAGGACTATGTAACAATGATGCTGCGATTTCACAACGCATCCTTTGTCCTAAGCTTAATTGTCGTACAGGTGAATGAATAAGACTTTGTAAATCGAGTGTTTCAATCAGTAGATCAAGATTATCTTGATATTCGTTTTGAGGAATTTTATAAATATCACGGAGAAGCTCAAACGAGTCTATGACGGGTACATCCCACCACAATTGAGACCGTTGCCCAAAAACAACACCGATCTGTTTAACAAAGGAAGCTCTTTCCTTCCATGGAGTGTATCCCATTATGTTACACGTCCCTCGGTCTGGAACCAATATTCCGCTCATGATTTTTATCGTTGTTGACTTCCCTGCGCCATTCGGACCAATATAGCCTACGATTTCCCCCGGTTCAATAGAGAAGGAAATATCATTCAACGCTTCAACAATCGTATTCTCACGATAAAAAAGCCCCTTCACTGCCTGCCTAAGTCCTGAAGAACGTTTCGCAACCTTGAAGGATTTACTTAAACCATCTACTGTAATCAATTTTTTCGCCTCCTAACATTTTTTGAATGGAAGAAAAATACTATCATCATAATATAGCCACGTCAATATTTTTTTCAGTTTATTCGGTAATTTTAGAAAAATAAACTTTTACAAGGAGATGGCAATAAAAAAAGAATGAAATCAATTAATTTCATCCTTTTTAGGAAATCACTTATACACGCTGACATGATAACTTAGTTTACTTGAATTCAGCTGCCATTTCATCTTTAAATCCGAATAAATAAGTAAAAACAAATCCGGCTGCATAAGAAATAATAACTCCAGTTAAGTATAATAAAATCTGATTCGTATGAACTAAGAATGATAATGGAAGTCCTGAAACACCGACTGCAATTGTAGCGATATGGAAATGAGCCTGAAATGCTCCTCCAACTCCAGCACCTAAACATGCCGTTAAGAACGGACGTCCTAGCGGAAGAGTTACACCAAAAATTAATGGTTCACCAATTCCAAGCATTCCTGATGGAAGTCCCCCACCAATCGCACGTTTCAAACTTTTTTTCTTCGTTTTAAAGTAAATTGCAAACGCTGCTCCTACTTGACCCGCTCCACCCATCGCAAGGATTGGTAGTAAAGGGTCATCTCCAATGGAGTTAATTAATTCAAGATGAACTGGCGTCAAACCTTGATGGAGCCCAGTGACGACTAGTGGAAGGAATGTTGCACCAAGTACAAATCCAGCTACAACTCCTCCAAAATCAAGAACATTTAGCAAGCCTTTTGTGATCGCATCCGATACAAAGCCGCCAACAGGCATAAACACTAGGTATGTGAGGATACCTGTAATTAATAATGCTATTGTAGGTGTGAGAATAATATCTAGTGATTGCGGTACATATTTTCTTACTTGCCTTTCAACTAAAGCGATGAAGATTGCAGCAAAAAGAACACCAATTAACCCTCCACGCCCAGGAAGCAGATTATGCCCAAACAAAGAAATATCTGCAACTCCAGGGTTGATGACAAGAATACCTGCCAATGCCCCAAGCGCGGGGGATCCACCAAATTCCTTTGCTGCGTTTATTCCGACCAAGATTCCAAGATAAGCAAACAGACCCGATCCGATAACAGTTAAAATAATAGCTAATTTTGAATCTGCTGCAAGCCATTCTGCTTGAACAATTGCTTTTGTTATACCGGTTATTAATCCTGAAGCTACAAGGGCAGGAATTAACGGAATAAAAATACTTGCGATTCTACGTAAAAAAAGTTTAAAAGGTCTTGCGTTCTTTCTATCAATCTCTGATTTGTTTTTGGAAGCTACTTCATTCAAATCAAAATCCTCTGCAGCTGCAAGCAGTTTATCAAACTCTGCTGCAACTTTATTTACAACACCAGGTCCAAGTATGATTTGAATCGTTTCTTCTTCTACAACTCCTAAAACCCCTTCTGTCTTTTTGATCGCCTCTATGTCTACCTTTGAAGGATCTTTCGACGCTACGCGCAGTCTTGTCATACAATGAGTGGAAGTCGAGACATTCTCCGCTCCTCCCAAGTGCTCTAATAATAATTCGGCAATTAATAAATATTTGCTAATCCCCTTTGTCATCTTTACATCTCCTTTTAAATTAACAAGTTAATTAGTTTAAAAGATATAATCTAACTCCTGAAATAGATTTGAATAGTCGGTGTTGCTAGATTGTTAGTTGTTTATCCTCTCCCTTTTTTATCAATTTAAATGAACATTCATCAAATGCCTTAATTTCAGAAAATGTCTGCAGTTCAGCAATTTGACCAATTAATACATCCTAAAAAGTAACATTCTTAGGTTGTTTACTATAAACAAAATTTCTAATATTACATTAAGTATTTTGAAATTATATTTTAAATTTTACGCTAGTGATATCGCTTTTATGACAAGGTATTAATAGGAAAAATATTAAATGAGAGAATTGATAATTTGGATGGGGATGAATCGTATTTACCCCTTATGGTAATTTCTGATGGAGTAAAACCAAGTATGTTTTTAGAAAAAATTAGACACATCCCATATCACTGGAATGCGTCTATAAGGTATCACCTATATTTTCCCTATTTTCTTTGAAATTTCTTCTGCTGCTTTCATTACTTCTTCAATCAAGTATGGAATACGTTCCTGAGTAAAACGAAATCCTGGTACATTCACGCTTAAAGCACCAAGTACTTTGTTGTTATATCCAGTAATTGGTGCCGCAATAGCCGCCGTATCCTCTGTTTTTTCACTTTGACTTATTGCATAACCATTTTTTCTGATATCGACCAGTTGCTGTTTTAAAATTGAGATTGAATCAGGTGAAAGATTTAGCTGATCTAGTACTTGTTGAATTTCATTTTCTTTCATATAAGCAAGAAGGGTTTTATTGGGAGCACCAATATGTAGTGGAATTCGGATACCCAAATTTTCAGCAATTCTTATTTTTAAAGGACTGTCAATTTTATCAATCACAATTCCATCTATACCACTTTCAATATTTAAATAGATACTTTCCTCTACATGGTTCGCCAAACGCTCCATTACTGGTCTTGCAACTAATCTGAAATCCATTTTATCCAGTTGACGAAGGCCAAGTTCCATCCATTTATAGCCCAACTTGTAATGCTTCGTTTCAGGTATTTGAATAACAAGTCCATGTTGGATTAAAGAGTTTAGTAATCGGTGAAGCGTACCAAGAGATAGAGATGTTTTTTCCGCTAATTCGGTGATTTGCCAATTACTTTTGGATTCATCCGAATTTAGGATATCAATAATAAGCATTGCTCGGTCAATTGATTGGACCATGATCATAACTCCTATGACTCTTCACTTCTTATCTTGGGGAGTCTGTTCAAAAATCTGGGAATCTTCCTCGTTAGGTGGATTCCCGTTCATTACGTAATGGTAGTATACGTACTTTTCTTTAAAGATGCGTTGACTTGAATATCTCAGCTCTTCTTGTTTTCATTTCGAACTTGCAAATGAATAATTGTGAGAGTAATTTTTTTACATCTATCTTACAAGTTTATCGTCTCTTTTTCCAAGGACTTTTAGATTAATTTATAGCTTTATTGATTCTAATGATGCATTAGACTTATTTTTTCTTATTTTTCGTTTTTTACCACGACTCACATCCAAAGAATCTTCAAGCTTTTTAACTCCAAATGTAATGATTAGTACAAGCGCAAGATAATATAAACCTACTACAATATATGTATTCATCTGTTCAAAGTTAGAGGCAGCCTCACTTAATCCTGCTCCCCATAAATCTTGCATCCCTACATATGCTACGAGTGAAGAATCTTTTAATCCGATGATAAACTGATTACCAAGAGTAGGAATCGCAATTTTAAATGCTTGAGGTAGTACGATTCTTCTCATTGCTAAAGGTTGGGACATCCCAAGAGAACGGGCAGCTTCCAATTGCCCTTTGTCAATTGATTGAATTGAACCACGAAAGATTTCAGCAATATATGCTCCACTATGCACACCTAACGCTATTGCACCAGCCCAAAACTGCGAAAATGTAATAATACTAGAAAGTCCGAAGTATAAAATTGCGATTTGAACAATAAGCGGTGTTCCACGAATGACCGTGATATAGAGATTAGCAATATAATTAAGCGCTTTAATACGGGAGAGTCTGAAAAATGCAAAAATAAGTCCTATTCCACTTCCCAAAATAGTAGATACGATTGTCAATTTTAATGTTAATAAAGTTGCTACTAAAAATACATGAAACGTATTTAATAATATATGCATGATGAACCTCACCCCTCATCTTGTCCTAAAAAATCTTAGGCTCTTATTTTACGCTAGCATTCTATTATTATTTTTCTTCAAGAATATTGCGACCAAACCACTTTTTACTAATTTTTTCGTAAGTACCATCTTTAATAATTTCATCTAAAGCCTTATTAATTTTCTTCTCAAGTTCTTTATCATCTTTCCTTACAGCAATTGCTTGATTATCGTGAGTTAGTGGTGTACCTACATCTTTAATTTTAGCCTTTCCTTCTTTAATTACCCTAAAACCAACCATTTGATCCGTAATTACCGCATCAAGTCTACCAGTTGGAAGATCCATAATAGCCGTAAGATCACTATCATAATCAACTACATTTTCTTTTCCAGTAAATTTAATCGCTAAATCTTTATATGGGCTTGCTTTTACAACGCCAATTTTCTTCCCTTTTAAATCCTCAGCAGATTTGATTTCCTTATTATTATCAGCGACAAAAATCTGAGAACCTGAAATATAATATGGATTACTGAAATCTACCACTTTTAATCGTTCATCAGTGATCGTCATACTCCCCAAAATCGCATCATACTTATTGGATATTAATCCTTGTACAATTGTTTCCCATGGGTTTGTTACTGGTACAGCTTTCATTCCCATTTTTTCTGAAAGTGCTTTACCGATTTCAACATCAAATCCAGTAAGCTTGCCATCTTCCTTAAAGTTAAATGGTTTATATAACCCACTCATCGCATAATGAAATTCTTTTGAACTCGCTTGATTACTAGTTTTATCTGCCCCACATGCACTTAGAAACATTGCCCCTGCTATCATTGAAGATAATAAAATACCATGCCAATTCTTTTTCATTACACAAACCTCCATCATTTTTTTAAATTATAAAATACTATTAAGAAATTGTTTTGTTCTTTCATTTTGTGGATTTTCAAAAAACTGATTAGGTGTACCCTCCTCTAATATTAGACCTTCCTCCATGAATAAAACTCGATCCGCTACACCCCGAGCAAAACCCATTTCATGAGTGACCACAACCATTGTCATTCCTTCACTTGCTAACTGTTTCATAACTTGAAGAACCTCTCCAACCAATTCAGGATCTAATGCTGAAGTAGGCTCATCAAACAGCATTACCCTCGGATTCATCGCAAGTGCACGTGCAATCGCAACCCTTTGTTTTTGTCCTCCTGATAACATTTCTGGATATTCATCAGCCTTATCTGTCAGTCCAACCTTGTCCAACAAAGCATAAGCAATCTCTTTTGCCTCACTCTTTTTCATTCCTCTAACATGAATAGGAGCTTCAATTATATTTTCTAAAACAGTTTTATGCGGAAAGAGATTGAAGTGTTGAAAAACCATACCAACCTCCGACCGAATTTTATTCAAATCTGTTTTGCCGGGTTGAACCAATTCACCTTCAAAATAAATTTCACCCTTATCATTAATCTCTAAGAAGTTTAAACATCTCAAAAGGGTACTCTTTCCTGAGCCACTTGCTCCTAATAAAACAACCACTTCTTTTTCTTTAATCGTTAAATCAATTCCTTTTAATACTTGTAAAGGCCCAAATGATTTACTTACACTTTTGATCTTAATCATATTGTTTCATCCCTCCCACCGAGTAATTAACAACACTTTTTCCACAATGCGGAAACCATTTCTATTTTATTAACATTATACACAATTCTGACTATTCCGTCATTAAATAATTTTCTTTCTATTAATTAGAGTTAATAATGTAGCTAATTTAGTACTACTTTCAGAAACCCATCTGTAAAATATTTCCAATCACCCTGAACTAGGCGAACGCATATATTGTTATCCAATATATGTAACGAAAGGGGGCTATTCTCATGCATGTCGATTTAACTGCCATACATTGGCTTTATGTAGCATTTATAGGTTTAATTATTTTATTTTTAATTCTTAGACGTGACACTAGCCTAGTCTGCCTCGCAGGAATTTTCCTTCTTGGTCTAGTAGCAACTGAGTCACTCTCCAGTTCCGTCAGTATCCTTTTTTCAAGTTTCATTTATGCCATAACCGAATTACTTTCTACAATTCTAGTAATCTCGATTATCGTTTCAATGAGTAAAGCTTTAACTGATAGTGGAGTGCATCAGGCACTCATCAGTCCATTTACAAAGGTGATGAGAAACGCCACACTTGCCTATTGGACGATTGGGATTGTGATGATGGTTGTATCTTGGTTTTTCTGGCCTTCGCCTGCAGTTGCTTTAATTGGTGCGGTTTTACTTCCAGTTGCATTAAGAGTTGGCTTACCAGCTTTAGGCGTTGCGATGGCAATGAACTTATTCGGTCATGGTATCGCTCTCTCAAGTGATTACGTAATTCAAGGCGCACCTAAACTAACAGCTGACGCGGCTGGCATTCCGGTTTCGGATGTTTTACATGCAAGTATTCCACTTGTGATTGTAATGGGTGTCGTGACAACTGTGGTTGCTTTTTACTTCTTAAAACGAGATATGAAAAGAGGACTTTTAACAGTAGAATTACCTGAAGAAGATACTAAAGCTGAAGACTATCTGCTTTCATCTACGCAACAAAAATGGATGGCCGCTCTTGTTTTCATTTTATTTGCAGTGGATATTTGGTCGATGGTTCACTTCAATTTACAAGGTGGAGATGCAACAGCATTAATCGGGGGCACTGCATTAATCATTCTTTCATTTCTATCCATGTTGGGGCACAAAAATAAAGGATTTGAAGAGGTAACAAATTATTTAATTCATGGATTCAAATTTGGGTTTAGAGTATTTGGTCCGGTTATTCCTATTGCGGCCTTCTTCTATCTAGGGGATAGTGGATTTACTGCAATTATTGGAGATTACTTGCCAAAAGGATCACATGGAATTGTGAATGATTTAGGATTTGCTTTGGCGCATTCAGTACCTGTAAATCCTGGGGTTGCAGGAGTAACTTTAACAACTGTTGGGGCAATTACTGGTTTAGATGGATCTGGATTCTCTGGAATTTCGCTTGCTGGGTCGGTTGCTTCATTATTTGCTACGGCGATTGGTCATGGAATTGCAACTTTGACTGCTATGGGGCAAATTGCGGCGATTTGGGTTGGTGGTGGAACGTTGATTCCTTGGGCATTGATTCCTGCGGCTGCTATTTGTAATGTTAGTCCGTTTGAGTTGGCTAGACGGAATTTAGTGCCTGTTTTGATTGGTTTGGCTGTTACTACTGTTGTTGCTATTTTCTTGATTTAATCATATTTGTATGCAGCTAAAAAACGAAATATTTATAATTTAATTGAGCTATCCGATCAGTCAGGTTTTTTGACTAATAGGATAGCCCTTTTTATAGAATGTTACGAAGCTTTCTATAATAATGTGATTAATCGAGTAAAGTTTGTGGTTTTTGCGTATTAATCCGTATTCCTACTTAATTACTAATGAATATCCCTTTCCTTAATAAACTTTTAAGCTCTTCAATGGTCAAAACCTTTTCACGTTTTCGATGCAACATTCGATGGCAGTTAGAACAAACAGGTACTAAGTCGTTTTCTGGATCAATTTCCACTGCCTCATCTAATGTACTTAAGGGTTTTAAATGATGTACTTCAATAAAATCTTTACCATGTTCCCCATAAACATCCTCAAAGTTAAACTTACATACCTTACACGTTGTACCATGAAATTCGATAGCACGTAATCTATTTATTGCCTTTCTCTCATAGCGATTGCCATAATACTCTTTGGCTTCACCATCTTTATAGAATGAGGTATTTTGTGATTTTTCTGCT
The DNA here is from genome assembly GCF_002566505.1 of Bacillus sp. AFS077874. NCBI lineage: Bacteria > Bacillati > Bacillota > Bacilli > Caryophanales > Bacillaceae > Bacillus > Bacillus sp. AFS077874. The sequence goes on along the minus strand of NZ_NUYF01000008.1, from coordinate 177,858 downwards.
TGCAAATCTCGCTTTATAATATGTGATAATCTCTTTTGATTTAAATTATTAAAAAGGGACAGTAAACTTTGACTAGGCTCCTTTTCCCACGAATCTCCTTTTCCTCTGTTTTCCTTATAATGTACCATTGTTACATCTTCTATATTTATTAGTGGATTGTGCGAAAATAGCATTTCCATTCCCTTCTGTTTTGCTGATGTTAATAATTTTTTTGATGTATCGTTTTTAACTGTCGCTTTACTTACTACCTCATGGTGCTCTAATAATAGAGTATCATACACAAATGGCCCTTCATTATTACTGTCAAGAAACTTCTTTACAGTTAAAATATAAATCGTTGTTTCTTTCCCTTTCATATATACATTGTTAGCTAGTTCTCGGTTAAACTTTCCCTGATCAAAGCTTAAGTTATTACTCTTTTTATCTCTGAGTTTTTCATTCCATATGTTATCTAAAACTATTGATTGTTCATTACTTATTAAATAGTTTGTCTGATTAGACATTCGAAGGATTACAAATAATATAATTTGATACTTTGTAACCCCCTCAATTGGCTCCCAAGAAATATCTAAATATCCTGTCCCTGTACCATCTTCATTAGAATATACTTCAACTGTAGGCATAGGCATCTGAGTATACTTAGTATTTACCGCTCTCCTTGAATAATAGACAGTTCTGTTAAACTAGATTGTGTACTTACTTGATTAATAGTTTTTTCATTACTTGGTTTCGAAATCTCTTCAGCATGGGATTTCATATGAATAATAGAACCTAATATCGTTGTAGCTATTGTTATAATCGTTACGTTTTTAATTAATTTAATCATAACAACCTCCTAGTATATTCTTTTTTAGAGTTTCTACTTCAATCTTCAAATTCTTCCTATCATCTAAAACAATGTGCTGATAAAAATTGTCACCATCTAACTTTTATTCGAATGCATTTAGGGATCTATTAATAGATTTTATCTTTAATTAATTTCATTATGTGATTGTTATCACTTAGTCCTGTAACAAAATTCCAATTAACGTAAAAGTAAATAACCTCATCATTTACTAATGACATCTTTATTGGTTTCGCTGATTTAAAGAAGAAAAGTCTAGATTGAGTCATGAATGATTTTGAACTAACTGTACTATCATTTTCCAATTTCAAATCAATAATATTGTGCCATTTAATAACTTTCCAATCTTTAAACTCAATTCCATCATCATGAATAACTAATTCTCCATGTTGTGAAAGTAAGTTTTTTACATGAACTCTAGTCATTAATGATAATTTCTTTTTTTCAATTTCAATATTAGTTGCACCATGAAAGGTGTGAGCGTTTTCACATCCCGTTCAACATCCACATTTATTCCTATTGGAACATATGACTATGGAACAAAAGTATCTCAGGCCTTTTTTTTATTCCTAATTAAAATATTTCTCCAAGGAACAACTACTGTAATTTGGGCCTCGTTGCAATATTAAACGACATACCATACTTACCATTATTTGAAACTTTGTCTATAATATCGTTCCAGCCAACAACTGAAGCTGCTATCATTCTAGTATAAGGTGCTATAAAAACTAAAGATGCTGGATCCATTTGCGCAGTTTTTAAAATAACCGAAGGAGCTGCTACTGCTTCAGAGAAATTCTTTGATTCATCTAGAACTTTTAAGTTATTCACTCAAATTATTCAATATTTAACTCCGCAATTTTATTTATTAATAAATATTGTTATACATACAAATAATAAAAAACTTAAAATAATATATTGATAATTTCGTTTAGTTCGAGGCATTATTTTAAAAAGAACTAAGTAACTTATTAAAAATAAACATGAAACTACTACATTCACGATATTTTCTATCCTAAAACGTCCATTTAACATAATAAATAAAGACTGCATCCCTGATGAAATAGATAGTATTCTATATAATGGAAAAGCTTTCTCATCCTTTAGAAAAACATTCTCATCCATAATCTTCAATTACTCCTTTTAATCAAAATTTCTTTATCCACTTTTGACATAATATCAGCCATATTAATGATTCAATTAAAAGGATTTGATTATAGATAAGAAAAGTTTCTGGGAAACCAAAAGAAAAATAGTTGCCGAGATTATCCCGACATTGAAATATATTATGTCTTTAATTTTTAATCCCAATAGAACAGAAAATAATAATGAAAATATAATAGGTGTAATATATTTATAATCTTGTAAGGTAAAGAATAATTGATTATTAAATTGTAATAAATTATATGTTATTAAAAATAATATTTGATTAACTAAGAAAATAGTAAATAAAACTTTTTCTCTATTCTTTTTACAATCTAAATTATATGATGTAAATCTGTCTAAAATAAAGTTGAACAAAATATTAATAAAAAAAATTAATATTAGCGTTATAAAAAATATAGCCAATATAGTTATTAATATATTTGATCGTGACCACTCAATATTATAAAAATTCTTAATTTCTATAAATACTAGAAAACTGATCCCGAATAATAGAGAAAAGTTTATAAAAAACATTGGTTTGGAATTCATAATTACTAACCTCTCAATTTCAGTTCTTGTGGTTTATTAAGTTACGTTAGGAAATAAAAATGTAGAGATATTTAATCTATTTACACTGAACTAAAATGGTTAATTATTATACTCAATTGTCTTTTCTATTTGTTCTTCTGTAATTCCCATTAATCCATACCAAGTTGGTGATGGAAGTAAAACCCTTTCTTCTTTTCCATATGTGTAATGTATCAATGGCCTTAAGACTGTAACAGCATAAGGAGATTTTTGAAAATCTACTTTAATTGGGATTTCAGCTTCTTTTTGTTCATTTGATGCTATAACGATTGGTTTAACATCGAATACTTGTTCACCATTCAGTTCCGCATCAAATTTATTTACAACTATTTTATTGCTACTATTATTTTGCAAACTATAAATGTAATTATTTTTTTCATCTCTAATAATTGGATAAAAATTCCCTACTTCTAGAGGCTTATCCGAAGTATCATCAATTACATTTATTCCTAATGCTCCAACATCATATTTTTTCAAACCATTTTTAGTTTGTATGGTTATATCCCTTATTTCAGTTTTACCTTCAGATTTACCAACAATATTAAGCCCCAAAGTTTTCACATGATACTTTCCAATCTTGGCATTCCCATTTACTCCAAAACTTTCAATGCTAATTGTATCTTCATTATTTAGATAGACCGAATCAATTTTATCAAACAAGTCTTTCTTATCACTTGAATAAATGTAAGTAAAATTTAGTGGTGTAACTACTCCTGTTCTAAGACTATATGACCCATTAATGGGAAGAAATGTATTTGAAATGGATTTACTACTTACATTAGTATTTAGGTATGATTTACTTTTCTTTTTAAACATTAATGGGCCTGACAGTGGGGCTAGTAAAATAAATGATAATATAATAATTAATATTTTTCTGTTATTCATTTTTCTAACTTGGTTATTGCCTCCTAGAAATTTAGTAAACGTTTACGTAATTATCTTAGCATTTAGTAAGGTAAATTTTACTAAAACTCCTTGTCATTATTGTGAACATTTTCACATGGATACCACATTTACTTAGAACTTTTGAAAACGGCTTAATTCTATATCACTATATCCACCTTAATATCTGTTTTATGTTCCATTTGCTATCCTTCATACAAGTAAAATTGCTTCCAGATAAGTTTTACTGCTTTTTTATTTTCTTCAAAAAAATAAAAAAGCACTGATTAATCAGCACTTATTGAGCATATATTATTTGTTTGATAAGAATTTTTCCTTTTGTCTATCTTCCAATTCAGCTTTTCTTTTTAATCGAAAATTTTCATCCGTTGTAAAGGTATATGTGGCACCTTTAAATGACCAACTATCTCCGTAAATATAGCCTTTCTCAATCTGTGCAAAACGAAAATATTTGTCACCCGTTTGAATCTTTAAGTATCTACCAGCTTCTTGTATACTTTGACATTCCTGTAATAGTTCACTATTTTTATATATGTTAACTGGTTTTTCAATTTTATCCTTTTGTATAGGATTTTTTTTCATATTGATACCTTTCCTATTATATTTTTGAAATTTTTTTATGTAATATCTCTACTAATCTATTTACCTCTTCCTGAGAGTGTAGCTTTACATCCGGTTGAGGGTCCGTTGAATTGCCAACGTCAAAATTATTATCAAGTAATTCTTTTCTAGAAAGAATTCCTCTAAATAATACAATATGATTATGATCTCGACGTGGAGCAGCTGATAAAAGTCTTTTTTTGGGTTTTGCTTTATAGTAGTAAATCAAGACCCCATACTCTCTACCTTTATCTGGAACTGGAAGCTCGCCTATCATTTCCACTAAATTACTTCTAGTTAAACATTCTTCTAAGTGAGCCATTAAAACTTCAGAAGTTCTTGTAGCTTGATAAATTTGTTTTGTTTGAGAAGTTAACCAAGTTACATTATATATCAACACTATTCTCTCCTTAATAGTAAAATGATAAATCTAAAATGTTTCGCACTAAAAACATATACAAATTTTACCACCTTTATGCAAAATTCGGCTATAGAGTAATTGTAGGAATAATTTAAACTAGTAAGTTTATAAATCATGACTCAAAAACTATAAAATAATAAGATGAATTCGATAGGGGTTTAATTAAAGTGGCTGGCAGAAAGGGTTAGCCTTAATTTGCTCTTTTCCTCTCAAATTGAACTCATTCAAAATTTCATTAAGTTTCTTGTGCCAACTCTTTATTATAGGAAAATACTATCGGTTTTTTCTTTTATTTAGAAACATAAAATAATGTCTAAATTGTTAAAAAGTATTGGCGATTATATGAATTTACATAAAAATATATTTTATACATTCTGTGACATTTGTATAAACTTGGAAACAATCATGATATTTTGGTAGTGTATTAATTTACTAAAATTTTAGTATTTAAATGTATTATTTTTACTAAAACCTAAAAGATGAGAGGAGTTTTACAAATGAACTTAAGAAAAATCTGCGCATTAGTAACCGCAGCGACAATTAGTTTAGGATTTGCACCGACATCAGGTAAAGCACAAGTTATGAATGACAGAGATTGGTCTGACTGTAAAACGGTTGGACGAGGTTACTCCGAAATGAGTAACTGGGTAAGAGCAGTACAATATCAAGTTTATGCTGCGGGTTTTAATGGTGTAGGAGCTGTTGATGGAATCTATGGTCCGAACACTGAAAAAGCAATTAAAGCATACCAAACAAAATATGGTCTTAAATCAGATGGAATTGTGGGCAAAGCAACATGGACACATATGGATAATTATCTAAAAGCTGGTAGCGGTGGTTATACGTATGTAGTAGATTACGGAAAAGGCTATAAGTTTAATTATATAAAATACTCATATGGAATGGAATTAAATGGACCGGGTGGAAATATTTTTATGGTTAATGATACATTACAAATGAAATAAATAGACATATTTTGTGGTTAATCTAGGATCTTTAAATTAAAAAGGAGGGAACCGTATACCAATTTCTATTAAAAATTTTTTTCTATTTTGGTGACGGAGATTATGTATAGACAGCTTAAGAGGAACAAGAAAAAGAAAAGTCTGTTATTTAAATTAAGTTTAATCCTAGTAATTCTAATATCAAGTACACTATGCTATGGCTTCTATCAATATAAAAAAGGTATTCAGTTAGGTGAAATGAACTCAAATAAAAAAACTATAAAATTCAATTCTACTAAAATACCTAATAAAACAAACATCTTATTGTTGGGAGAAGATGCTCGTAAAAAAGGTGAAAGCTCACGAACTGATTCAATTATGATCTTACAATACAATAAAAAACACGAAACAAAGTTAGTTTCAATTATGAGAGATAGTTACGTTTCAATTCCGGGATATGGGAAACATAAGATTAACGCAGCTTATTCTTTCGGAGGGGTTGAACTTCTACGGCAGACCATTCAACAAAATTTTGGAATCGATATTGAATATTATGCAATAATTGATTTCAAAGGTTTTGAAGAAATGATTGACCAAATTGCTCCAAAGGGAGTAACAATTAATGTAGAAAAACCAATGGAAAGCCATATCGGTGTCAGTCTTCAACCTGGGGTTCAACAATTAAATGGAAAAGAACTCTTAGGTTATACAAGATTTAGACATGATGCTAAAGGTGATTTCGATCGAGTTGTTAGACAACAAAAAGTACTGGAAGCTATTAAATCCCAAGTACTTTCTCTTAAAGGAATTGCAAGTTTACCTAAAACGTTAGGTGTGATCCAGCCTTACATTCAAACCAATATGTCTACAATGGACGTATTAAAAATAGGATCTGATTATATGGTTAAAGGTAAAGATAAAGATGTAGAGACATTACGAATTCCTGTTGACGGTGCTTTTACACCAAAAAGATATGAAAAAGCCGGTGAAGTCTTGGATCTAGATGCTGAAAAAAACAAAGAAGTATTGCAGGTATTTTTAAGATAGATATTGTTTAATTTGACTATATGCCATGTTAATAGGAAGAAATGAGTTTAGTTGTATCTAAACTTTTCACATTTGTGAATATTTTCACATTAATTCCTTAACATAAAACGTGATACTAGACAAAAAGCCAAGCCCCGGCAAAACCGGGGCCATCGTTGGAGAAGTTTGTTCTGTAGTGGCTGATTTCGATTCTAGAGCTTCCATTTTTTCACAAGCTGTGAAAATCAACATAGTTAAAACTGTATCAATTAATATAATTAGTTTTTTCATTTTATGAGAACGGAATATGGTCCCCCTATTCCTCTCCTTCTTTTTTAGTTTAAGTACCTAATAAAGAACTTCATTAAAAATTATATCAAAACATAAAATAGTTTTACTTCGATTAAATACTAAAAGGACGCAAAATGCGTCCTTTACAATAAATAATCAGTATAAACAATTATCTTACTGTCTCCAATTTAGTATAACTCAAGTTCTTCCCAAAAAATCCCTTAAGCTCCCCAACCAACTCCTGGAACACAGGATGCTCATGATACATAAAATCATTATGCTTACCATCAATTAGATACAACTCTTTAGGCTCTGCAGCCGCTTCAAAAAACTGAACCGACTCATCAACCGGGTGTAAAAGATTATCTTTACCATGTGCCACAAACAATGGACACTCAATATCCTTCGCTACCTTTTCCGCATTCAAGCCAATAATTGAATCAGTAAACTGCAACTGAGTCAATTTACCAAACGGTGATAAAATCGCAAGCTCCTTCTGAACATAATCATTCGTCGCCTCATCCAATGGATAATGAATAAATGGATCCTCATATTTTGAACTTCCAGTCGTTACACGAAGAACACGATCCGCTTCAACTGTCTTCTTAATATCCACCCATTCAACATAAGAATGAATTGATTTTAACCATCTTTCACCATTAAAGAAACCATTTAAAGCAGCAACTGATTTAACTCGATCATCTGATGCAGCAACACGTACAACGTTTGATGCACCCATACCCCATCCAATTAATCCAATATTCTCAGGATCAACTTCTTCTTGGATTGATAAGAACGTAATCGCATTTTTAATATCTTGAACTTGCTCATCTAAAATGACTCTTCCTGGAGTACCTTCACTTTTTGCAAATCCACGGTAATCAAAGCCAAGGCAAACATATCCAGCTTCGGTCATGTTACGAGCAAATAATCGTGGATAGAATTCGTTAAACCCATTGTATCCAGAGTTAGGGATGATCGCAGGTCTCTTTTCACCTGGTTGGTAATCATCTGGTAAGTAAATCGTTCCATCTAATTTAAAACCTTCACTATAAAAACTAATTTGACGTTCTTTCATTATTAAATCCCTCCGATTTTTATTAGTTCGCTTAATTGGCGAATGCTTTTTAGATTTTCGATTGTTTGAATACATTGATACAATTCTTCACACTGTTTATTTCCTAAAATAGGGGCTACAAGATTAGTAAACTTTTGATTCTTTTCATCAGCAGTTAATGGTTAATCATAGTCGCCACTTGCTTGATGGATCCCAGAAAAATAATGGTTTCCTCCGGTATCTACTATTTCAACATGGCTAAGTGCTTTTTTAGGAAATTCATTATTTAGCTCGTCATTTACATAAACCTCAATCTTTTCCATCAATTTAGCAATCTCTGGATTTTCCAATTCATTTAATACTTGATTGGGTCCAACTTCACCAGAAACTAGATAAGCAGCGATTGGAAAAGTTAAATTGTATTGTGCTTCTTCTGTATTCTTTGGCATGCTTCTATTTAAGCTAGCTGACTCTGTAAAGGTAAAAACGTTGATTTTATGAATCTTTTCTATTCTTATATCATGCTTTTCTACTATTTCCTTAATTGCTTCGATTCCTGGTTGGGCCCATCTGCAGCAAGCATAAGGTTTAAAATAAAGTTCTTCTATTTTATAGCTTGAACTGCTGTCAGACAATAATTGAATGGCTTCTTTCATTTCAAACAGAGATGGAATCCCAGTAAATCCTTCTTTTGCCAAATATGCAGCACCAACTCCAGTCATACTTCCCCAGCCTATCGCATCCTTCAGCATAGAGGGCGATTCAATACAGCGCATCATTGGTGAGTAAGTAGATTGGTATTCAGCAATACCGAGAGAATGCTTGATCTCCTCTTCAGTTAAACCAATTACTCTACTTACCCCAGCTGCTGCGCCAATCGCTCCCCACGATCCAGTACAATGGTATTCGGGACGAAGCTGATGGACGAGAATTCCAGCTCTAATCGCTACTTCATAGGCAATCAATAGAGATGACATAAATTCTTCGCCAGAACGATTGACTTCCTCGGCAGCTGCAAACACTGCTGGAAAAACGACCGCACCAGGGTGCTCTTTTGTTAGGCGATGACCATCGTCCATATCCATTGCATTTGCTGCTGTCGCATTGACTAAAGCTGCCCCAGTTGCACTTAATTTCAAAGGGCTCAAGAAGATTGAGCTACTGCCTTTTCCATACTGAGTTTCAGAAAACTTTTTAACAATTTCATACACTGGTGTTGCAGTTCCAGCAATTGTACATGCAATACTATCTGCCAATGCTTCCTTTAATGCCATCTTGGTTTTAGAAGGAACCGAAGTATAAGATTCCTTCATGATGAATTCCACCAAATTGTCAGAAGTAATCAGCAACTAATCACATCCTCATAGGCCAACTATTATTTTTTCGTTAACCCTTCTTTATCCAACCAATCACGACTTACTTCTGTAACGTCTTTATGCTCTACGTCAACAGAGTAATTTAGCGCCATCATTGTTTCATTATCAAGTAAACCAGCAAGCTTATTTAATAGCTTAGGAACTTCTGGATATTTTTTAGCTACTTTTTCACTAACTACTGGTACACCATTATAAGCCGGGAAAAATTTCTGATCGTCTTCAAGACTGATCAGTTTAAATCCTTTGATTCGTCCATCTGTTGCAAAACCTACTGAAACGTCTACTTGACCATCTTTTAATGCATTGTATAGTAAACCAGAATCCATTTTTACTACGTTTTTCGCAGGAAACTTAAAGTCGTATTTCTTTTGGAGACCTCTCACTCCATCTTCACGAGCATAGAATTCTGCATTCGATGCAAATTTTAGCTTTTTCGGATTACTTTTTACTAGATTAGCTAAATCAGAAATTGTTTTGATTCCTAATTTATCTGCTGTATCTTGCTTCATTAAAATTGCATAAGTGTTGTTAAAGTTCGCTTTATCCAACCACTCGATTCCCTTTTTCTCATCATTTGCTTTAACTTTTTCATACGCTTTATCTGAGTCAGTTTCGACTTTTTGTTTTTGGTAAACGACTAAACCAGTACCTGTATATTCCCAGTACGTATCGATTTGTCCATTTTCTAACGCTGAGCGAACAACGGTACTACCCATGTTGCTTGCTTCTTCAACGTCATATCCATTTTCTTTTAAGTAAATCGATGTAATTTTGGAAAGAACTTGTTGCTCTGTAAAATCCTTGCCACCAACTGTAATTTTACCTTTGTCAGATCCACCTCCTTCATTGCTTGTTTTTGAACTATTACAAGCCGTTAAAGAGAATAACAGCATTGCTGATACTAACATTGTGCCGAATTTTTTCATCCTAATTCCTCCCTTAATGTCACTAAGCTGCTTCATTTGTTCGTCGAAGCCCTCGTGGAATAATTACTTTTTCAAGTCTACCTAATATAAAATCAAGAATAATAGCAAGTAAGATAACGGGAACAGCTCCAGATAATATGATGCCAGTATCGTAAAGCGAAATTCCTGTAAAAATTAAATCACCTAAACCTCCGCCTCCAATTAGGAAGGCAAGTGCTGCTGTTCCAACATTGATAACGACTGATGTTCTGACTCCTGCCATGATGGCATACATTGCATTTGGAAGTTCCAGTTTAAAAAAGAGTTGTTTCGAGCTCATTCCCATTCCTCGTCCGGCATCAATAATTTGCGGATTTACATTTTCAATTCCCGCTACCGTATTACGTAAGATAGGAAGTAATGAATTAAACCAAAGCGCAAAAATCGCCGTTTGCCAACCTAATCCAAAATAACTCATCACAAGTGCAAGGATTGCTAAACTCGGCACCGTTTGACCGATGTTAGCAAAGTTCAAAACAATCCAGTCATACTTTTTAAATTTAGGTCGAGTAACTAGAATCCCTAGGGGTACTGCAGTTCCAATCGAAAGTACTGCCGAAATACCGACTAGTTTTAAATGCTCGATGGTTAAATTGATTAGATCATCTGGATTTTCGATAATGAATTTAAATGTACCCATGGCATAAGCAATAACTAGAATAGCCAGTGCAATGACACCCAAACCAATTTTCACTAGTTTTTCTGTCTTTTTACTAGTCAAAAAACCACCCTCCTTACCTTACAATTGAAAAATCTTTCGGATGAATTTCAGTTAAAAAGCTAAAGTCTGAAACTCGTAGAATTCCCATATATCGATTGTTTTCATCGACAACACAAGCTTCTCCGTTCGGAGCCGCCAAAAGAATCGCTAAAGCAGTTTTCAAATTCTCATTTAATGAAATTTCTTGTCCATGCCATTCATGACTTGAAATGTTCTTTTTAAAACCATCCATTAATAAAACTAGATCTCTTACTTTTAATAAAGTTAATCGTTTTAACGATCGTTCATCACCGACAAAGTCACTAACAAAGCTATTTTTAGGATTAGACAAGATTTCATCAGGTGTTCCAAATTGCATCAGTTTTCCTGCGTTAAAGATTGCAATTTTATCAGCTAATTTAATCGCTTCATCAATATCATGACTAACAAAAAGAATTGTTTTCTTCATCTCCTTTTGGATTTTCAAAAATTCATTTTGTAAGTGATCACGAATAACTGGATCTAGTGCTCCAAATGGTTCATCCATTAGCATGACTGGTGGGTCTGCTGCTAGTGCACGCGCGATTCCAATTCGTTGTTGCTGGCCTCCTGATAATTCATATGGGTAACGCTTTTGAAATTGCCCCGCGTCTAATCCCATCATGTCCATCAGTTCACTATATCTTTTCTTCATTTTGGATTGATCCCAACCAAGCATTTTTGGGACTACATTAATATTTTCTTCAATCGTCATATTTGGAAATAATCCGTTATGCTGGATCACATACCCAATCGATCTGCGAAGTTTAATCATATCCATCGAATGAACATCTTTACCATCCACTTCAATCTTTCCGCTAGTGATTGGAATTAATCGGTTAACCATTCGAAGCAAAGTCGTCTTTCCACATCCTGAAGGTCCAAGGAATACACAAATCTCTCCTTCTTCAACGTGGAAATTGATTTCGTTTACGGCTGTCACGTTCTTGTTACCGCTTTCATAAACCTTCGTGACATTTTTGAATTCTATCATTAAACTCCACCTTCCTTCTTGATTCGTCTATCTTCTTATGTTAATACGTATTATGACCTTGCACTTTTACTAGTAAATTTTTGCTGAAGTTTTCCTATTATTAAGTCCATTGCAATTGCTAAAATTGAAACGGCGATTGCTCCTACTTGAATCATAACGGCATAGCTTGTTGAAATACCGCGTGAAATATATCCGCCTAATCCTCCAGCTCCAATGTATGCTGCAATTGCCCCAATTCCGATTGTCATAACAATCGCCATTCGAACACCTGCCATGATTACCGGAAACGCCAGAGGTAGCTCAACTTTCATTAATCGTTGGAAGGTCGTCATCCCTACTCCAATCGCTGCATCCCTTACATTCGGGTCAACATTCTTAATCGCAATATACGTATTTCGAATAATTGGTAATTGAGAATACAACACTAATGCAACAATCGCTGGTAAAAATCCGATTCCTTGGTTAATCAATGAGAAAATCGGGATCATAATTCCAAATAAAGCAATACTCGGAATCGTCATAATAATCCCCGCAATGGCCAAAACAATTTCAGCCAATGTCTCCCGCTGAGAAATATAGATTCCAAATGGCACCCCAGTCAAAATGGCAATCCCCACTGCCAATCCAACTAATTGAATATGCTCCAAAGTCATCTGAAGAATTTCTGACCAATTCGATTGGACAAAATTGATAATTTCCAATGTCCGCCCCCCTTTTTGTTTTTCTATACTTTAATAAAGCAATTTCCGTGCCAACTTTAAAACGTTGATTTTCATGTAAAAATTCTAAATATTTGTAAAAATAGCTAGTGAATGTGTAAAAAAATATTTACAAAATAGAAGATTGGTGAAGAAGTGGTTATTTTAGCATCGAAAAGTAAAAAAAGATTGTCCAATAAATAGACAATCTTAAACACGCTATTTAAGACTTCAGTATACTAAACTATTAATAATCGGTTCTCCAGATATTCATAGACATCAATAATAAGAAAGCTGAATTGCATGTTGATTGAGGAATATAGAAGAATAAATAATTGTGATAAAAATAAAGTTCAAATTTATGCAAACAACTCAACTGGTGTTGTAACATTAACCATTGGTGATCGAACTATTGTTGCAAAAAATAATTCACTAGAAAGTATTATTGGCGAAGTTCGAAAACACCGTCACAATCGATTAGCTCAAAGTAGAATTCAAACAGCAAGATTTATGGAAAAATTAAAAAGTATTGGTTGCAAATAGGAACAATTTTAAAACTTCAATAAGCAAAAAAGCCTGAATCCATGATTATCAAATAATCAATGCTCCAGGCTTTTATTTTATAACTTAGTATATTTTTCTACTATTTAACAGTGGCTATCTACAAGTATTTCCAATAAAATTAAAATATTGTTAGAAATGTAAACTACAATTAGATATCGGAGGAGTATTGTGTCAAATTATAAATCACAACTGAAACGCATCGTCGAAGGATTAAAACATACAGATCCAGCGATTCGACATGATGCAATTTTTGAATTAATCGAACTATCAGAAGTAGATGACCTACAATTTAATTTATTAACTTTAGAATGGTTAGCAAAAGAAGCCGCTTATCCATATCCAACATCATTTAAAGTATGGGATGAACCTAGCTACCATCTAATCAAATTCATCTCTGATTTTGAAATACCTGAATTAACAGAGGCCTTAATAAAATATTACCCTGAATATAGTAAGGCTGCTAAAGAAGAAGTATTTCGATACATAACCTCTTTTGACGGAGAAGAGCATGAACTAGCAATCTTGGAATTAATCGAACAAGATATTCAAAACAAACAAGTTGTTTTACCGTTAGATGTGCTATACGACAATCCTGGCATCATTATTAAACTATTAGAAAAACATACTGAATTATTTGAAGTGGAAGAATATAAAACTACTTTTTATCGATTGTTGTCATACTGTTTAGATAAAAATTATCTAGACCGTTTCAAAACAAAATACATCGCGCCATTGTTATTAGTGGATTATCAAAAGCAAGTAGACGAATTTCTTCGTTATCAAAATGATTATAATATTAAGTTTGTGTACGGCTCATGGAAAGAAACCTATTTACAAATCCGTTCAATTATGGCGATCTATCTATCTTTAATGGAGTATTACTTTAATGATGAGATGACACCTTTTATAAAAGAAGCAATGTCATTTACTGACCCGTTTATTCGAACTAATGCAATTATTGCCGCTCTTCAACGAGACATTGACGTACCTGAGGAACTACTGTTGGACTGTGCAACAAATATAGAATCTACAGAATACTTTTATTGGGAAATACTCAGAATTCGTAAAGAACACTTATTCCCTATTAATGAGAAAAAACAAGAATACTTCGCTAAAAGTCACTTGTTTCTTCATATCGTACAAGAACATGATTTTGTCCCTGAAACAATCGAATTAGTTAAACAGCTTGATATTGAAAACTCATATAACCAACCAATCCGTTATTATTTAGCTTCCGTTTCACATGATGATCAAGTCATTCCAGCATGGGTAGGTGCTTATTCTCTCGAGGAAGAAGACGACTCGATCCATATGTGGGAAGGTACTTATTTAGAAGATGGACAGTTCAATGAGAAATCAATCGAAGAACATGTACAACTATTTATGGACAAAAGAGCGAATGAAAAAGAAGAAGATGCTTCACTTGTACATTATGAAGGTAAGCCAAAAATAAGTAAGTGGTTCTACGCATGGTACCTCCTACTAGCTTTAAGAGGATATCAAGCATTCTCAACAATGGACCCAGTTTACATTTCTTTAACAACTTTACTTGCAGCTTTAATCGTTTCATATCATATTTATAAAACCAAACTTGTAAAAAAGAAAATCGAAATCGTCGGCAATGTTGTCCGATATACAGAAAAGGATGCTCACTCTCAGATTTTACTAGAAGACATAAAAAAAATAACAATCCAAAAGTCTAACATGAAAACAAGACTTCTTGACCGACGTTCCCAAGTTGTTGCAATTTACAACAAACAAAACAAAGTTGCACTAGAATTCCCATTAGAATGTGTATCTTACGATGAATTCGCATTTGTTGTAGATGAACTGACGGATCATTTAAAAGAACAACCACATATTCAGCAGCAATGATTTAATAGAAACAGTAAAAAGCTTGTACCTACGATTACAAAGTAATAAATGGTACAAGCTTTTTATTTTAATATTTAATTTACTAGTGCTTCAGTTCTTTCAATTCTCCATTTTCCGTCCTTATATAGATAATAAAAATCTATGCTTCGATTAATATCTTTATTAATAGGTTCAATATCGATTTCTAATCCCCTACCTTCTACTAGGCCACTAACTTCAACATCTGCCCATCCATCCATTTTACTTGTTTGATGAATCCATACTACTTTTCCTTTTGTTTTCTTTCTTTCTTCGAATAAAACTAGCGAGCGCTTCGTTAATTCAGTTTTTGTTTCATTTGTAAAATAGATTATATTTTCGATTGGCTCGTAAATATAAAGCGAAACTATTAAAAAGATCCCTAACAACCCGATTGTTCTAAGAACTGCTTGAAAAGAATTCCTAACTGTTTTTTTCAAGTATTTTCCCATCAATAAAAAATAAAGAAAATATGGTAAACAGAAAACTAAAATTGGGAGTCCAACATAAAATATTGAAATAAATAACCATCCAGCAACAAATGATAGAGTTTCAGGTATGCCATAGCAAATAGCTATTCCTACAGTTAATAAAAATGGCGCATAGTACAATAATTTAATTTTCATAGTTAACCTCTAAAAATGATAAATACAGTATTGTTATAAAAACGATTGTACCATTTTGAATAAAACTTTAATTCCTTCAATAGTAGGGTATTTTATGCAGTACTATTCTTCCTTAATAGATAAAAAGAGCCAATTATTTGGCTCTTAGTTTTTCTACTATCACAATTCTGGACTTATTCATTGCCCAAAATAAAACAGGGAAATCTCAAACGAGACTCCCTTAATTCACTAACTTAAAACCCAACTCTCATCGTATCAGGATGTGAACCTGCTC
This sequence comes from Bacillus sp. AFS077874, assembly GCF_002566505.1. Classification (NCBI taxonomy): domain Bacteria; kingdom Bacillati; phylum Bacillota; class Bacilli; order Caryophanales; family Bacillaceae; genus Bacillus; species Bacillus sp. AFS077874. The sequence goes on along the minus strand of NZ_NUYF01000008.1, from coordinate 161,909 downwards.
GACTATCTTGGTTTAATGCATCTATGTTTTCCATGTCTTCTTGTGTTAATTCAAAGTCAAAAATATTTGCGTTTTCGATGATACGGTTTTCTTTGATTGATTTTGGAATTGTTACGACATCATGTTGTAAGTCCCATCTTAAGATGACTTGTGCTACTGATTTATTATATTTTTGAGCAATCTTTGTTAACACTGGTTCCGCTAGAAGCTGACCTTGTTTTAAAGGTGACCATGCTTCCATTTGGATTCCTTCATTTTTACAGAAAGCTAATAGTTCTTTTTGAGTTAAATGTGGGTGAAACTCTACTTGGTTAACCATTGGTTTAATGTCGCAGTCACTCATTAAGTCTTGTAAATGGTGAATTTGGAAGTTACTTACACCAATTGCACGGACACGACCGTCTTTGTATAATTTTTCAAGTGCCTTCCAAGTATCTTTATATTTGTCAACACCAGGCCAGTGAATGAGATATAGATCTAAATAATCTAGCCCTAATAAATTTAGACTCGTTTCGAAAGCTTGTAAAGTAGTTTCATAGCCTTGTTCTGAGTTCCAAACTTTACTCGTTACAAATAATTCTTCTCGAGCAATACCAGATTCTTTAATGGCCTGACCAACGCCTTCTTCATTTTTATATATTGCAGCAGTATCGATGCTGATATAACCATTTCGGATTGCTGCTTTTACGGATTCAACAACTTCTTCTCCTTCTGAAACTTTGAAAACGCCTAAGCCTAATCGTGGCATTTTTACTCCATTATGTAATGTTACTGTTTCTTTTAGATTTGTTAGCATCTTAATGACCTCCAATTTTTTATTTTATACTAACTGCAAAGTTTTTTTCGCAGCGCGTACCTTTTCCATATATTGAATTGCATGATCTGTAACTTGATCATAATCCCCTTTTTTACCAGCTGCAATTAAATTGCCTCCTACCCTACTGCTACACTACCGTTTCAGATCCATTTTTCAATTTTATCTAACTCTACTCCTATTTTAGGTAAATAAAAAAGATTGCATTCTGTTTGTTCAGAATCCAATCCTTGCTACGATTTATGTAAAAAATTCAGGGCGTGATTAATTAACTAAAAATAGAGTTACCGGTATTGACATCTCCTTTGCTTAACCTAATCGAAACTCCATTTTTCTATTTTTTGTTGCCATTCCAATTGCCTCATAAAAATTAATAGCATTTTGATTACTCTCCGAAACTCCCAGTTCAATGCTATCAACGTTCAATTCTTTCGCGAAATCAATAACAGATTGCATGAGTTTTCTTCCAATCCCCTTTTTCCTACTCGCGTCATCAACACATAAACTATTTACAAGTAAGATCTTCCTTGCATTAACAAAAGAGTTTTCGGGTATTTCTTCTTCCTTCAAAACTGCCACGCCTACTATTTCAGTACCTAGAGTTGCCACTAGGATATGTTGCTTATCATCTTTTAGTTGGCTTTTGAATTCCTCTTCACCTACTGGAGTTGGGTTCTCTTTGTATAGGTCTGGTCGTTCAAATACGTGCAAATCGTGAACTTGTCTAAATAATGGTAATAATGACTCGTAGTCTTTTTGATTGGCATTTCGGATTGAAATCTCCATGCATTTTCACCTCTTTGGTTGTTTTAACTTTGCAGTAATTTTCTCTAACACACAAAATTAATTATCCTCAATTACTTCCAATAGATTAGCTGCCAACTTTAGTCTGATTGGTTTGATAAAACTTTTCCCTGCTCCCCAACCAATATCAAATATCCCTTCCCCATTACCTGAGGAAATGCACTTAACATACGTCTCACCACTAAAGTTATCAATAGTAACTGTCAATGTTGCTGTACTGTCGTTTCTAAAAAAGTATTTTTGAAATACTAGGATTGCAATTTCTTTCTCCTCAGCAACTTTATAATCTTGAAAAATCAAATTAGACTTTAATTCTGTGTCTTCTAAAAGAATTTGAGATACTTGAACTGGCTTTATATTTACAGTGAATTCTAAGTAATGTTTCATTTGATCCCTTTTCCTCCTTTAAATAGGGTAAACAAAAATACATCTAAATTAATTCACTTTAATTCTATCAATTATTTCTTTTTATTTTCCAAAGCAAATTATCCTATTTAATTGAATTAAATTCCATTTACTTAATAAAATAGTTGACTAAACAGTCGATCAATACAACTGTTAGCCAACCATTCAAAGGGGTACACCTCATTACACTTCAATTAACAATAAGAGCTTCACTAATGCTCATATTTTCATCCCTCAATTCTCTATCGTGCTCTTCATGGTAAGAAACGATCTTCATCTTATCGTCGAAGAAACTTCCTTTCATGTTTTCTATCTCTCTTGAAGCTGTAAGGTATACCTTAATATCGTAATCGTTTAAAAGACTGTAATAATACCGCCTGGTGGGACTGGGATTGATGGTCCGGTTACTTCAATTTCTGCATCAACAAACAACGCATGGGGGAAAGTCGCACCTGCATTGTTAAAAGCCAAATCCGATATAGCGTCAAATATTCTCCCAGCTATTACTTCCACACTAAGTTGGTTTTTCTTTTCTTTGCGACCAATATCGCCCCAAAATGAAAAACGCCATATTCCGAAAGCTGGAGGAGCAGATGGACCAGTGACAACGATGAGCAGTGTATGGTGAGGGAGAACTTTTACTGTCCAGTTACCAAATGGTGGGGACGAAATTTCAGGATTTTGAACGCCAGGAGGTACTCCAGGAGGGGAAAATTCTACTAGGAAATTAGCTTAAAGTGTTTTTGAACTCGGATTTTTGAAATAGATATTGATCATATCATTGCTATCTGGCGCTTGGTTATCAACGGGCACGTGAAATACACCAGTTGTAATTGCCTTCACTATTTTATCACATCCCATCCTTCATTCTCACCACACTCTTCGGATGAACTTACTTCTAAGAAATTTTCTTCAAAGTTGTTAGTCAATTAATTTCTTCATTTCTATTAATAATATCAATTAGGGACATCCATAAATAATATGTAAAAAGAGAAAAAACTGCTTGTACACAAATCTATGAAACTATCATTTTTATAAGAAATCCTTTAAATATACTTGCAAAGTGCACCAATTTGGCAATTGAATCGTTAACTCCTGTATAGTCTGGCAGAATTTGCCCTAAACTAACAATATTCAATCCTAAATACAAATCAGATAATGGGGTAATAATGTTGGAAAGATTTTTTCAATTTCATTCAAACTTGAGTCCGTTTCGCCTTTTTTCATTAGATCATCTAATCACAATCGGAATTATTTTGATTCTCGGTGTTCTTCTATTTATCTTTAGAAAGCAGATTCAGGACTCGGGGAAAAAACGGCTTTTTCGTTTCTCTTTAGCATTTCTTTTATTGGCTTCTGAGATTTTTTATCATATATGGCTTGTGTATGAGAATGCTTGGTCGCTTAAAACGGCTTTGCCACTTGAACTAAGTGATATTACTGTCATTCTGGGAATTATAATGCTTCTGACAAATAGCTATAGAGTGTTTCAATTCATGTATTTTGCTGGTTTAGCGAGTTCGATTCAAGCTATTATGACACCTGATCTTGGCCATTATTCTTTTCCGCATTTTCGATATTTCGAGTTTTTTGTTTCGCACGGAGGAGTGGTGCTTGCCTGTTTGATTATGGTGGTGGCCAGCAAATATCGACCGACCTTAAAATCAATGTGGGTGACCATTCTCATTGTTAACCTTTATGCAGCTTGCGTATTTTTCGTTAATAAGTTGTTGAAAGCTAACTTCATGTATCTCATGAAAAAGCCCGAAGATACTTCTCTATTAAATTATCTAGGTCCTTGGCCATGGTATCTTCTATCGGCAGAATTGGTGATGATTGTGAGCTTTTACATTTTGTATAGTCCGTTTTGGTTAAAAAGGAAAATAGAAAGAAATTAAACGAGGTTATTTTCATTTGCCCTTTGTAGATTTAAAGGGAAGAGGGGGAATTTTTTAATTTACATATTTTAAAAATCATTATAATTCATCTTAGAGTATGAGGTAACTACAGAAATGGCTATTTAATTATGAGTTTAATACTTCCATTTTTATTGAACAATCCTACCTACCATACTCTATTATATCTACTTAGTTCGGATAATTTAGCTTCAATATCATCAATTTTTACATTGTATATTAATGATGCTTCTAATATTTCATAAGGGAAATATCACTTGTTTCAATTACTGAATCACACCGTTTTATTAATTCTTCTTTACTCCAAATTCCACAACCTAGACCAAAAACTCATTTACCAGAAAGTATTTGAATTAAATTCAAAGTTTTCAATTTAAATTATATTCAGATTTTTATTTCAATCCCGTTTTAGATAAGTTAACTATTATACCAGATCCTTTTAAATATCCTAACAAAATCATCCAAATCCCATATCCCAATTACCATTATACTGTGCTAGCCATTTTCATCTATTCCGATTTTACTTTTCAACTAGTGCATGAATTAGTTCTAAAACTATCAAACTTTTACTAGAAAGATAGATTTGTAAAAATAGTAATAAATGTAAAAAAATACCAATAATATAAATAGGTTTTAGCCATGTACAAGCTTATCCTATTAAGCATATTTATAAAATATGATAGTCCGATAGGGATATCATTTAATTCATATTTCGATAAAAGGGGGAAAAAAAATGTCATTCAATCTTGCAACTTTTCTTGTTGTAGTAGTGCTTTTGGTTGCATTGCTTTTAGCATCATTACTTGGTGTTGATCAAGAACCAATTTTAGCTGCTATCTGTGCAACACTTGGATGCTGCTAATCAATTGCACGAAAAGTAAGGACAAGCCCTTCTAAATGAAGGCAAAACACCTAGAAGATTTTTATAAATTTTAATAATCTTCTAGGTTATTTTTAGGAAAATTAAATTTTTTTCAAATTATATAAAGGTGGGCTTTTTAAATGAATAATAATAATGATTTAAATAAGGAAAGTATTATGAAACTAGCAAATAATCTTAAGGGAAATGAAACTACTATAGATATGAGTTCAATTATGAGGATGGCACAAAATCTTTTTAAAGATGATTCGCTAATGAAATCTGTACAGGATCTAGGAAAGACCAATCAGTCTAATTCAATTTCATTACCAAAATCCACTCAAAAAAAAGAAAATTTAGAGTTGCCAATGACTAGTGAGATATTGGAAAAAATATCCAATGAGCTTATCCAAATAAAATCTGAACTGGTTGAAATTAATAAAAATAATAAGAATTTAGTTATAAATTTTCAAAGAAATGATAAAAATAATAAGAAAAAATAGATTTTCTAAAAGTTTATTCTATTAATTAATAACACTCTCAAAAAATAAGGCACGAATTTTTTTAAATAACTCTCTGAAAAGTTATTTTTCTTACCCCAAGTATAGAGTATAGTATATTAAATTTTGCCTTTATCAAAATTTAATATGAAACCCCTAGTGTTCAATTGTTTTGGAAACTAGGGGCTTATTCATTTTATCCAGGAATAATTTTAAAATTGTTTTTATATTCATATTTACCAATTCATCTTACGAAAATTGAAGTATGCTGCCAGTTTGTCCAATAAAAAACAACTAATGTTTGCATTAGTTGCACAAGTTTTCATATTTTATAAATTATGATTTTAAAATATTATACGTAAGGCCAATTGCACCAGAATTAAATGTTTTGTTTTCGACAAGTGTAAGGTTGCGTTTAAATTCCGAGGCCTTAAATAAAGGTAGACCATTTCCTATAATAACTGGTGAAATCGTAATTTTTATTACATCAATTAAATCAAGTTCCATAAGAGCATGTGCAAACCTTGGGCTACCTAAAATAATAATATCTTTACCTGGCTGTTTTTTTATGTTTTTAATTTCTTCTTCAATATTTTCTTTTACTAATTTTGTATTATTCCATTCAGCTTTTTCAAGTGTCGTAGAAAATACAACTTTTGATGTCTCCTCAATCCATTTAGCATGTTCAATTTCATATTCTGATGCTTCAGGGTTAGAAGGTACTGATGTCCAATAATTTTCCATCATTTGATATGTTCCTCTTCCCCATAACACGGTGTCTACTGTACTTAAAATTTCTCTAGCATGCTTTACTAATTCTTCATTGTAAGATACCCATCCAATATCCATTTCACCCTTTGGTCCTTCTACAAAGCCATCTAAAGAAGAATGTAAAAATAAAATCACATTTCTCATAAAATCCTCCTATGTACTGAGTTATATTAGTTTTCTTATTATAAAAAAAGAATTACTAACTGTTTTTATTTTTTAGAAGATATTTTTCTTCTTAAATCCTTTTCTTATATTCTACCCGATCGTTTTTATTTATTTGATTTCCTCAGCCAACTCTAAAATAATTCCTTCTGGGCCTCGAACGTAGCATAACTTATAGCTTTCTTCATATTGCTGTATTTCGCTAAAAATTTCAGTGCCTTTCTTTTTCAGTTTTGCAATAATAGCTTCAATATCTTCAACAGCAAAGCAAATATGTCGGATACCTAGTGTATTCGCAAAAGGTTGTTGAATATCTCTTTCATCTGACGGCGTATAAAATTTGACTAACTCAATCCATGCCTGACCATCTGGCATCCCCAATCCTACACATGCCGTTTTAACATCATTAAGCCCAACTATTCTGTCTAACAGTTCTCCATCCAGTTCCCATTCAGCTTTCACTTCAAGTCCAAGATCAAGAAAAAACGCTTTAGCCTCCGAAAGATCATTTACGTTTATACTCACATGATCTATTCTATTGATCTTCATATTTCATACCTCCTGCAATACATGTATTAGTGTAGGGTTTGTTTGAAATTACAATTCGCTTAAAATAGAAAATATCCTTCTTCAACAAACCTTTCGTTTTACTCCATAAAAAAAACGACTTTTCAGCAGATCGTGTTGTTTAGCTAAAGCAGTGCGTTAGTTTTATAACCATCCGTTACGCATAAATAAATTATGATCTTCTCTAAGTTCACCGATCGTCACTTTGTTAAAATCTTTGTTAGCAAAGAGAATACCATAGCTATCGATTTTTGGATGTCCATTTTTAAAGTAACCATATTCAATTGTCCCCATGCCATTTTGATCAAATGCTATTTCTAATTTACGATCTTTATTTGGATTAGGATAATTAGCACCTTTTACATCGATTAGCCCTACAAACTTTCTTTTTCCTAATAAAGAATGATGAAGTTTGCCCTTTATTTTTATCGTCACAGGATTTACTTGATCATGACCGGAATCCAATTGATATTCAACACCCTTTATGGACTCATTTACATTCTTTGGAATGTAATAATAAACACCAATAGCAACTAAAAAAACGAGAAGTATGCAAGAAACAATGACCTTTTTCAAGAAAATCACCTACATTCGTTAATCTTCAAGTGTTCGTACATTTTAAAAAATGAGTCTAAACACCAATTAGCGATTAAAACAACTATTGTTAATTAATTTTTAGTAACAGGTTTCTCTTCCCCGTTTTCTTTGCTCTCATCAATATTAAATGAATCAATAAATGCTATAAAATTTTTATAGAAATTAGGAAATAATTGATATAGCAAACCTATACTGAATAACCCCCATCCTAAAACCCTGAAAAAATGAGGACCAGTAAAAGTATTAAAATATGTCATATAGACAAATAAAAGTCCAACTAAAATATACAAAGCACACACAAGATTTCTCAAATTCATTCCACCTTTTTACGGTTTATATATTACTTTAAATAGATTATTTTGAAGGCAATTCATTAATACATTCGATATGCATTAATTTATTCCTTTTTATTCCAAAACAAGTTTGAACCACAAAAAATAGTCTGCCGAAACAGACCTAATTACAGTTAAACTAATGGATGATGTTCTTTGTCTTTACGGTTTGACGCTATGTACTTGTTTTGTGAAACTGCAATTTGTTTGATTGCATAGCCATTTTCTACTTCAATATATATAGTGCCTTTAGTATATTCATCTTCCCAACTGAAATAACGCTTCATATAGTTCATCCCTCCAGAGTATCCTCAGCCTAATAATACTATTTCCAATGGATCTAATCTAAGACTTAAAGAGTTGAAAAATCTTATTATCCCATGATTCTTCTTTATATGAAAATCCAATTCGTTTTTGAGACTAAGTAACTAGCTTAGTAATGCAATAAAAAGCATATAATCAAAACGGCGATTCTAATGAATACAAAATTATAAGGAGAAGGCTGTTTTTCTTAAGGGCATCATCTTGCATTTATAAGCAATTCTTTTGTTCGAATTAATAAATTCAATGAAAGAGGTGAGTGCAATAAAATCATTTTTAAAACTAATCTTAATATTAACTTTTGGCCTGGTTTTAGGCGGATGTAGCTATCTGGCAGATTATTACAATAATAAAGGCTATAAAGAAGAACAACATGGGAAGTATGACGAGGCTATTGCTCATTTAAACAGGGCAATAAAAAATAATCCCAAAATGTGGGAAGCTTATAACAATCGCGGACTGGCATATAATCACAAAAAAATGTACAATCAAGCCATTTCTGATTACAATAAGGCAATTGAATTGAATCCGAAAGAATATAAGCCATACAGCAACCGGGGGCTTGCCTACTACAATATGCAGATGTATGATCAAGCTATTTCTGACTTAAATGAGTCGATAAAATTAAAACCTGATTATGCAACATCATATAGTAACCTTGGGCTTGTCTATCTGGATAAACAAATGTACGATGAGGCTATTTCTACTTTTGACAAAGCAATAGAATTAGATCCGAAACAATATATAGCCTATACCAACCGCGGGCTTGCCTATTACTATCAGCAGATGTATGATCAGGCCATTGCCGATTTCAATAAGGCCATTGATTTGAATTCAAAATACTACCTGACATATAACAACCTTGGACTTGTTTATAACGATAAGCAAATGTATCTACAGGCCATCTCCAATTACAACAAGGCCATTAATTTGAATCAAAAAGACTATCAGGTATATGGCAACCGTGGGCTTGCCTATTATAATAGGCAGATGTATGATCAGGCCATTACCGATTACAACAAGGCCATTGATTTGAATCAAAAGGATTACCTCGTATATAACGACCGCGGAAATGCCTATTACAATAAGCAAATGTATAAACAGGCCATTGCCGATTTCAACAAAGCCATTGATTTGAATCAAAAAGATTATCAGGTATATGACAACCGTGGGCTTGCCTATTATAATATGAAGATGTTCGACCAAGCCATTGCTGATTACAACAAGGCCATCGATTTGAATCAAAAAGATTACCTCGTATATAACGATCGCGGGCTTGCCTATCAAAGCAAGCAGATGTATGATCAGGCCATTTCTGATTACAGCAAAGCCATTGATTTGAACTCAAAAGATTACCAAGTATATGACAACCGTGGGTATGCCTATCTCAGTAAACAGATGTACGATCTGGCCATTGCCGATTTCAACAAGGCCATTAATTTGAATTCAAAAGATTACCTCGTATATGACGACCGCGGGCTTGCCTATTACTATAAGCAAATGTACGATCTGGCCATTTCCGATTTCAGCAAGTCAATTGAATTGAATCCTCACTTTAAACTTGCTTACAGTGACCGCGGAAATGCTTATCTGAAAAAAGGCATGAACAAAGAAGCCACACAGGATTTTAACAAAGCAAAGTAATCTTTATATATTCAATAAAAAAGGAGTATGAATTTACCTACTCCTTTTTGTTGTACTTTAAAATCAATCATTTAGAAGTGATCAAGCTGCAAAAATAAATTGTTCAATTCCCCTGTTTTTCATTTTCCTTTCATTATTATGTGTGATTATAGAAATGTACTTTAATATCACATAGAAAGGAATTCATTTATGGAGACAAAACAAAATAAAATAAATACTCTGCTTAACAAGGTACCGGAAGTTACAATCTTTTTCTGGATTATTAAAGTTCTATGTACAACTGTTGGTGAAACATTTGCTGATTTTTTAAATTTTAACCTAGGTTTGGGATTAGGACTTACTACTGTGCTTATGGGTGTAGCATTTTTTATCTCTTTATTTTTCCAATTCAAAGCAAAGAAATATGTTCCAAGTATTTATTGGATCACTGTTGTTCTAATAAGTGTATTCGGAACATTGGTAACTGATAATTTGACTGACGCTATTGGCGTACCGCTTGAAACAAGTACGATTGTATTCTCAGTGCTGCTTGCATTAACGTTTCTTTTTTGGTTCCTTAGTGAAAAAACACTTTCGATCCATTCAATTTTCACAAGAAAAAGAGAAACATTTTATTGGTTAGCGATTCTTTTTACATTTGCACTAGGTACAGCTGTTGGAGATTTATATTCTGAGCAACTTGGACTAGGGTATTTTAAAACTGGTGTAACGGTTATTGTGATCATACTTTGTGTATTCTTAGCTTGGAAGTTTTTAAAACTTGATGGAATGTTAGGGTTCTGGATTGCGTACATTCTTACACGTCCACTTGGGGCATCACTAGGAGATTATTTATCACAACCAAAAGTGAATGGTGGTTTAGGTTTAGGAACAACAAGTACAAGTATCATTTTTCTAGTCGCAATTTTAGCGATCATTGTTTTCCTTGCTGTTACAAAAATTGATATTTCATTATCTATTGAAAAAACAGATGAAAATAGCCGTAAAAATAATATAATGACACAAACAATATTAGCACTGTGTATTTTCTTAGCAGTTGGTATTGGTGGTTATTTTAAATTATCATCAAATGCAGCTTCTACTGAAACAACATTATCTGGTCACTTAACAGATTTTGCAAAAATAGAAAATAAAATGTTGTCGGATGTGAATTCAAAGAACTTTAATTTAGCTAAAAAAGATGCTGACAGTTTAGAACACAATTGGGATACTTCAGAGGCTAAACTTAGAAAAATAGATAGTACTTCATGGACTAAGATTGATGGTACGATTGACGTTGTATTAGCAGCAGCTCGTACTTCAACTCCAGATGCGAATAAATGCACATCGGCAATTAATCAATCTCTTAAAGTTATAAACGCTGCAAATAAGTAAAATACATTTAACAATACGAAAAAGCATTTCTTGTATGAGAAGTGCTTTTTCTTTTTGTCAAAATTAAGAGGATATTCAATAATAATATAATAAATAACAACAGAAATTTATTGTAAAACGATAAATAATATGTTAAATTCATATTGTCATTAAATAAGTGAGGTATTTAATATGAATGTTAAAAGAGGTTCAACTACGTTCTTAAAGGCAATTATTATTCTCGCTGGAATTGCAGTGCTTTCTTTATGTATATTTTTGGTACCAAAATTTGCGAATTTCTCTTCAAATTTGTATCCAAATATTGCCGCAATGAAATATCTCGTTTTCATCGTGATGTATGGAGCTGCCTTGCCTTTTTATTTTGCTCTTTATCAGGCTTTCAATCTTTTAAGGTACATTGACGACAACACTGCGTTCTCGGAATTATCTGTAAAGGCATTAAAGAACATAAAGTACTGTGCGATTGCAATCAGTGGTATATATATATTAGCTACTCCGCTCTTTCGTTTTATAGCGAAGAAAGTTGACCCTCCTATTGGATTTTTAGGACTGATCATCATATTTGCTTCGTTAGTTATCGCCGTTTTTGCTGCTATCCTCCAACAGCTTCTACAAGAAGCGATTAACATAAAATCAGAAAATGATTTAACGGTCTGAGGTGGATGGTATGGCAATAATTATTAATATTGATGTGATGTTAGCAAAACGAAAAATGAGTGTAACGGAGCTTTCAGAAAGAGTTGGAATTACGATGGCGAATCTTTCCATTCTGAAAAATGGTAAAGCAAAAGCGGTTCGTTTTTCAACATTAGAAGCGATCTGTAAGACATTGGATTGTCAGCCAGGTGATATTTTGGAGTACAAAATGGATGAAGACACTCAATAAAAACAGACAACATTTAGAATTTAAGGGATAGCTTAATTGCTATCCCTTCTTTACGTTTATCGATGTATTTTACTCAGTGGATCTTTAGGAATATTCATAGATGCTAAATATCTAACACTACTGCCATTTCTTTACCAAATCGATCGCCATGATCAATAAATCCTAAACTTGAATATAAATTATGTGCGCCTAAGTTTTCAGGGTGATATCCTACAACAATTCTTTTGGCATTTGGTAGTTTACTCATTTCATCGATCATTAATTGAGTTGCAATTTTACCAAGTCCTTTTTGTTGAAAATTCTTATCTACCATTATTCTATATATCCAATAGCCATCTAGTTTTTCTTCAGTAGTATTAAACATTAAAAATCCAACCGCTTTACCTTCAAAATGAATAGCATATGGCTTTAGTGAAGATTCAAATTTCGATTGAGCAATCGAGATTGCATTCGTTTCAATGTGACTCTTTTGATCTTCAGATACCTCTAATAAACAGCATTCATACCAATTTTCTGCATTTAATTCCACAAGTTCTACGTTTCTGTTCTGCATAGTTTCTCCTTGGTTCCAATTATTTGAGCTGATTTGCCCTAATCATAATTTTAACAAATTTTTCCAATTTATAATTAGGACGTTTATCCTAATTCAGCTAAACTATTAGAACATAGTAGACTAAAAAGGATTCTTAAACAAAAAAATAACCGCTCATCATTGAGTGGCTATTTCTTTAACGATTTCTATAAATTTTTTACCTATATTAGAAAGCTTTTTGTTTTTTGGATAGATTACCCATAAATCCTTTACAACATATTCATTATTTTCTTTGTAAGGAATAGATCTTAAGTTTCCACTTAGTATGTACGGATGAAATTTAGCGCCTGACTCATGAGAATACACAAACACATTATGTTCTCTAACAGCCTCTGTAAGAATATTCATACTGTTTGTTGTTACTCTTATTTTATTTTTATTTTCTTTAATTAACTTAGAATAATAATAATCAGAATAGATTGAATAGCAAGCTGTATCCATTTCTAATACATCAGCTTTTGTTACGTAGTCAAGATGATAAAGTGGGGAGTTTTTTCCTACAATAACGTGAACATGATCAGTCCGAATTAATTCATAGTTAATATTTTTTTCACTCTCTAATATCTCTAAATCTTGTGGGAAAAAGCAAAAATCATATTCAGTGTGTTTAATTGTTTCCATTATTAGTGGTGGATCTTTTTCCTCGATTTCAATCGTTACATTCGGATGTTCATCTTTAATTCTGTTCATTGCTCGTAGAAGTACTGCTGCAAAAGTAGGAGCAGCTACTATTTTCAAATGAATCTTTTTATTATTTTTATAATCATACAGCTCTTCATTAAGCTTACTAATAATTTCTAAGACTTCACTAGCTCTATTTATTAAAATCTTTCCTTCTTCTGTTGGAAATGTTCCTTTCCTTGAACGTGTAAAAATACTTATTCCCATTTCATGCTCTAATTGGGAGATCGATTGACTTAGACCTGAACTTGTAATATGCAATTTTTCTGCAGCCTTAATAATTGATTTCTCGCTTGCAACTTTTACGATATATTCCATTTGCTCGAAATTCATAAATTCTCCTCGAATAAGAGTATATACACTTATATTTTCTTTCAATTGAAGTTGTATTCATTCTAGCACGAAAAAGTAGTACAATTCAAAAAACGAATCACCTGTGTGCACCAAAGTAGGGGGAATTTAGACTACTAAACTGTTTGAACAATCTTGCCATTTACTTCATCTACTATTATAGAAAAAATTCCTTTTTTTACTTTGGTTCTGTTAAATTAAAATGTTGATTTTTGAACTAAAAAAGAGGTTGTCTAATAAGACAGCCATAAGGAACTCTTCTTCAACTAACTTATGCGTTAGTTGGGTAACGACAAACCCGCTATTTTATAAGGAAAACCTTATTTTCTATATTTAATTTGAGAATCTTCAAATTGATCTTTATATTTTTGAATTCTCTTTGCATCATTTTTTGAATTTAAAAAAGGTTTTCTTTTTCCTATAACCATAATATCTTTATCGTCAATGGGATCTTCTAAAACTATATAGGGCTTAAAATAATCACATTTAGTATTAGGTAATAGAACAGATAGCCTTGCATATTCTTCCGTTGGAAACTGATTTGAAATTTCTAATATTTGTAGATTTTTTAGAAATGCAACCGGTTCTAATGATTCATCATTTGTTTTAATGTTTGATAAACAAAGGTATTTAAGATTATTAAGTTTACTAAGATCATTAAGGTTATCTAATTTCAAAGAATTCCACATACCACTGGATAAATTCAAGTACTCCAACTCTAGATTATTATTTAATGAACTTAAGTTACTTAATTTTGAGAAATCTTCAATAAATAAACTTTTTAGTAATGGGTTTTTAGTGATATCCCATAAACTTTTTGCTTTAGTATTCCAAGAAAGAGATAGAATCTCAACTTTTTTTAAATTACTAATTAATGATAAATCCTCTACTCTCAGTTCATAAATATAAAGCATTTTAGGATCAACTAATTCCAAAATAACCTCAAATTCCTTTTGATTAACTGTATATATCCATAATTTTTCTAATCCAGTAAAAAGTTTTAGTTTATGAAGATTCTTTGTTTTACCACGAATCACTAACTCTGTTAAAGTAACATCTAATCCATTCAAATCATCAATAAATTGAGGTCTTTCATTAATACTAAATATTAATTCAGGATCTTTTATGAATGACATTTCTATACTCCTAATTTTAAATTAAAAACTACCATTTGGTGAATAGTTTTTCAATAAATCAATAGATATAAACAACAATTAATTATACTTTAAATGAACATTATTTCCTTCTTTTCTTATGCAACTATCCTGCCATTATGTTGAATAAAACTCTTTATAAAAACAATTCCATTTCACTATCTTTTTTAGTAAAACCCATTTTTTTATATAGTGGCCGTCCATCCTCAGAAGCGTGCAACCAAACTCGCTTAACTCCATTTTTTTTACATTCATCAATACATTTTTCAAGCAATCTTCTAGCTAATCCATTACCACGAAATTCATTCACTGTGTACATATTTAGTATATAAGCTTCAATCCCTTGCAAATTCTCTAAATATGGTGGTCTTTTAAATAAGACCATCCCACTAATACTTACTGGTACTCCGTTATTTTCTCCCATAAAGGATATAAATTCATTTTTTGAAAGTGCAGTATTTAAATATTCCCTAGTTGAAGTTTCGATCAGTTTCTCTTCTTCAAGAGACTTCAATTCTCCCAATTCATTTAAGAGCTTCAAACGTAATCTTATTACTTGCTCAATATGTTCATGGGTTACTTTAATAAAATTGAACAATTAAACACATCCTTTTTTCTGATTTTCTATATGTATATAACTGTTTATTTCTTAAAATAGAACATAAAAAAGAATCAACTAAACTGTTGATCCTTTTGTTTTAACTAATTCATTTAGCACCTAATTATCTGATTGCTCTAAATTCAAAACATACTTAAATATTCTTTTAGATTATCCTCAACGCCATCTATAACCAATTTCACAAAATTATCTGTATTGCCTGTCATACTAGCAAGCTCTAAAGCTTCATAATATTGAATACGTTTAACTGGATCTGCTTTAATAATTGCTGGAGGATATCCATGTTGCATTAAAATAAAATTCATCAGCAAGCGCGCTGTTCTTCCGTTCCCATCGGTGAATGGATGAATATAAACAAATTTAAAATGTAATAATGCAGCAAGTTCAACAGGATGCAAAATATCTTTACTTACCTCATACCAATGCATTAGATTATCCATTTCTTGTTGGACAAATATATGTTCTGGAGGACGATGTTCACTACCTGATATCCTTACATTGTTTTGCCTATACTTTCCCGCGTTTTCATTATCTATATTTTTTAATACAAGGCTGTGAATGTTTTTCAGTGTATAATGGTTTAATTCTTCTTTCTTTGCGACAATATCCTCTACGTATTCAATAGCTTCCACATGGTTGACTGCTTCAAAATGTTCTTTTAACCGTTTACCACCTATTGTTAGACCTTCTTCAATTACAATCTTCGTTTCTAATAGAGTTAAAGTATTTCCTTCAATAGCATTTGAATTGTATGTCCATTCAATTAAATACACATCTCGCATATTCTTAAGTACAGCTGTAGGGATTGGTCGCTTACTATCTAATTGTTGCTTTAATTCATTTATTAATTGAAAGTCATTCGCCATAAATACACCTACTTCCGTTAAATTTCTAATATATTTATTTTAACATAAAAGATAGGGACAACCCCATTCAATTATGAATATTCAATAATCGAAATTATAGTCCAGGGTCTTTTAGAACCAATCATCCGAATTCCACTCAGCAGAAAGACCACCTAAGCATTAATTTGAATGATATCTAGTACTATAAGTGCAAAAAAACTGATTCAAAAGGTCAATAAACCCTTCAAATCAGCCCCAACTAAACTTTCTCTGAAAAATATTTATTCATCTTATATAAAAGACTTTGTCTAGATATCCCAAGCTTTCTTGCTGCTTTTGCAGGCTGACCAAGCGAGTCATCAAGAGCTTTTAAAATGTACTTTCTCTCGATTTGATCTAAAATTTCTGGTAAAGGGAGATCGTCATTCACTGATTCAATTAAACTTTCATTCTTCATTTCACGTATTTCTCTTGGAAAGTCATCAATTACAAGTGTTTCGCCGTTACATAAAACGACTGCCCTTTCAATTGCATTTTCTAGTTCACGTACATTTCCTTGCCAATGATAGTTCATTAAATAATTTAATAATTCTCTGTTAGCTTGATAATTTTTTTGATGCTTGTTTCGATACTTATCTAGAAATTTTTCTACTAAGAGTGGAATGTCTAACTTCCTCTCCCGTAATGGTGGTATATATAGGTCAACGATATTTAATCGATAATATAAATCTTCTCGGAACTTGCCTTCTTCTACTAATTTCTTTAGATCCCGATTCGTTGCACAAATAATTCGAACGTCGACAGTTCTAAGCAGATCGCTACCGACTCTCATAAACGTCTTATCCTGTGTGACTTGAAGAAGCTTTGCTTGAAAAGCAGGTGAAATCTCACCAATTTCATCTAAAAAAATGGTCCCTCTATCCGCTGCTTCAAATTTTCCTTTTCTGCTGGCGACAGCCCCTGTGAATGAGCCTTTTTCGTGACCAAATAATTCACTTTCCAATAATGATTCTGGAATTGCTGCACAGTTTACCGGAACAAATGGCGCTTGTTTTCTGCCACTTAGATTATGAATCATTTTAGCGATTTTTGTTTTTCCAGTTCCGCTTTCTCCTTGAATCATAATATTAGCTTCCGTATCGGAAACCCGTTCTACTAAGTTAATGATGTTTTTCATCTGAGGACTACTTGTTACAATTTCTCCATAAATTTCTGATTGTTGAAGTTGTTCTTTAAGTAGTTTATTTTCCTCTTTTACCCCAAGCCATTCGAATGCCTTTTCAATTACAACGACTAATTCGGTTAATTTAACTGGTTTTACCATGTAGTCAAATGCGCCAGCCTTCATTGCCGTAACTGCATTGTCAACGTTTCCAAAAGCCGTCATCATAATGTATACCTTATTAGGATATAGTCCAATAAATTCTTGTAAAAGCTCTAGTCCTGATACATCAGGGAGTTTCACATCTAAAAAGACTAAACTCGCGGAAACTTCAGCCATTTTTTTCCGAGCTTCTTGTCCATTCGCTGCCGTATAAACGGTATACCCCTGTTTAGAAAGCGAGGATTTTAAGATTTTTAAAATTTTTGATTCATCGTCTACCAGTAAAATATTTTTCATTAATCTATTACTCTCCTTTCCTATACAAATTTTGGGAGTTTTATAGTAAATATTGTTCCTCCCACATCTGATTGTGCATAAATTTCTCCACCAAATTGCGTTGTAATTTCATGGGCGATTGATAACCCGAGTCCTGTACCTTCCTTTTTCGTTGTATAAAATGGATCAAAAATCCAGTTGATTTCCGACTCTGGAATCCCGACCCCTGTATCTTTAATTTCGATAGTCCAAAAATTACCAGACTCTGAAAGGTTGATCGATAGGCTTCCACCATCTTCCATTGCATGTAAGCTATTAATAATAATGTTTAAGAATACTTGGCTTAGCTTCCCTTGCGAAGCGAATACGAAAGCTTCTTCCGTTTGGAATATCTTTGAAACGGAAATCCTTTGTTCGATCAATTTATTTTTTAATAGATTAAGAAGCTCATCAATGACAGCTACTACATCTACCTTTTCCCAATCTTCTTTAATCTCACCTTTTGATAATTTTAAGAATTCAGATAATATTTTATTCAATCGATCCGTAGTTTCTAAAATATCATCAGACATTTCCTCTACAAAAGTAGGATCAGTTAGGTCTAATTGAATGGCTTCCGCTGCAGCTTGTATAATGCTTAACGGATTTTTAATTTCATGTGCGATCCCTGCAGTTAATTGCCCTAATGAAGCAAGCTTTTCACTTTGCTTTACAAACTCTTCCATTTTTTTATAATCACTAACATCCCTTAAAATTAAAATGGAACCAATCGTATTTTTCCATTCATCACTAAAGTATGAAGAATATATACGGACGTCACGCTTATTGCCAAATTTGTCATAAATATGACTTTCCATCTCGTTAATTTCAGTACCTTCTTTAATCGTTTTCCATGCTAAAAATTCGTCTTCATTCTTTTTAAAAGGCACGTCAATAATATACTTACCAGTAACTTCCTCTCTAGAATGACCCGACAATTCTTCGGCTCCTTTATTAAAGGTTACGATTCTTCCTTCATTATCCATCGTGATAATTCCGTATGGGATTGATTCTACTATATTAAATAAATATCTCTCTTTATTTTTAAGCTCAGTCGCCATATTCCCCATCGTTGTTGCTAGGTTCTCAAGCTCGTCCCCTGTATGAAGAATCTCAAAATTATCCCTTTTTCCTTCAGAATATTCCTTAGCTTGTTTCGTTAATAAAGTGACAGGTTTAATAATTCGAAATGCACCAAACATCGTTAATAGAAATGTTAGTAAAAGAACAACAAAAAAGCCTTGCAGTAAAAGTACTTGCACTTGATTTGCTGGAGCAAGCGCCTGATCAATCGATTCACCGATCATCAAACCCATTCCCCCTAGAGTCATTGGCTTGTAGGAAATTAGCATTTCTTTTTTGAATAATTTTCCCTCCCAAATACCACTTCGATATTTACTAAGTTCTTTTCCTAAATGATGATTCGATAATGACTCACCAATATTCTTTTCAGTTGTATCAGATATAATTGTTCCTTTACGATCGATTAAGAGATTGATACCTTTTGAACCAATCTTGCCCTCTGAAAGATAGTCTGATAACGTACTCAAATTCACATAAGCAATAACCGCTCCATGATAATTTAATTTTTCGTCAAGAATTGGATACGCAACCGCAAACGTTTTCCTTCCATCATCTAAGGTTAAGAGATTTGAAATGTAGAAGGTTTTACTCCATTCTAATCGTTTAACAATACTATTTATTTCAACCGTATATGAATTATTAACATTTGGGATTGTCGTGATTGAATATCCGTTTTGATCGAGCACATCAATAAATAAATAGAGTGGATTTTTAGAGACGACATGATTCATTTCTCCCTGATAGGAAAGCGTATTTTCCTTCTTTGCGAATTCGGTTATCACACGGGTATCATTTATCATTTTATCGATCATGAAACTTGTCTTCGTAGCAATTGTCTTACTCATTAATTGATTCCGGTACTTTATCTCAGACCGGACCGAATTGTTCAATACATTCGTCGTTATATAATAAATGGAGGCTAATGAGGTAAAAACTACAATAAATGTAAGTAGAACATATCTTTTCGTAATTCTAGATTGCAATAATTGTTTCAAGTTTGTTACCTCCATTGGAAGTTCTCTATTTCATTATATATTTTTAGAAAATTCGTGTAAATTATTATTAGAGAAAAACAAAATGCCCTCTCTACCTAAAAGGAGGGCATTTCCTTTTCATCGAAACTGCAACTCGGCAATTTCTTGATAATGCTTCATCGTTACATGAGTATCCTCATCTCTTATAACAGGAAGCAACGTTCTTACTTCTCTAACTAAACTCGAATCGATTTCACATATTTGAACTGATGGTTCTCCGTAGGGACATTGAGCAATTATTTTGCCATATGGATTGAAAACTTTCGAATTTCCATAAAATGAAATTCCGTTCTCCTCCCCAACTCGATTTACTAATACTACATAACAGCCATAAATACTAGCATAAAACTTTCCTACCGATTCCCAACCTTCTGAGCTAGAATACTGACTGCCAAGGCCACCAGCTGGACTATTTATTAATCCAATTAATAATGAAGTATGATGGTGGGCTGCAATATGAGGTAACGACGGTTGCCATAAATCATTACAAATTAACATCACAGAATTAAAGGAATTGATTTTTTGTGTATTTACTTTCTTTCCTTTTGAAAAATATTTACCTTCTTCAAAAATTCCATAATTAGCCGGATAAACTTTTCGTTGAATGGAAGTGACCTGACCATTTTGAATCATCATTGCCGAATTATAAATTTGATCTCCTAGGCCTTCTTCTACAAAACCGAAAACTACACTCATGCCAAATTCTCTGGATGCTCGGCAAACCTTCTTTATTTCATTTGAATCCGTTGTTAATGCAACATCAAATAATTGACCTTTTAGATCATACCCAGTTAACGATAACTCTGGAAAAACTAGTAAATCAGTTTTGCCCTGATATTTCTCCATAAGACTAATCATTTCTGATAAATTCGCTTCAATATCTCCAAAAACAGGTGCAACTTGGGCAATTCCTACTTTCATATAACTCTCCTTTTCAATCAAACTTTTAAGAAATTCCGCATGCTTCAGCCAGTACATCTACTAAATGTACTCCTTGAACATGAGAACTACAGCCCTTTCTTTCAATCCCAACTCGCATTTGCAGTAAGCACCCTGGATTGGTGGTGACTACTGTTGCTGCTTTCGTCTTTTCTACATTTTCCATTTTTCGATCTAGAATTTTCATTGATTCTTCAAAGTGTAAAAGATTATAAATACCACCTGATGCACAACAGCTATCACTGCATGATAATTCAACAAAGTCAGCTCCAGGAATTGAACGTAATAATTTTCTTGGTTCCTGTTGGACTTCTTGAACATTTCGTAAATGACAAGAATCTTGGTACGTAATGACACCTTTCCATTCTTGCTTAAATGGAAGTGGTCCGTATTCTACAAGTATTTCACTTATATCTTTGGAAGCCAAAGCAAAGCTCTTAGCACGCTCTGCCCACTCTTCCTCATTTCTTAAAAGATGGTCGTATTCTTTTAACTGAGCTCCGCAACCCCCAGCATTATTAATAAAATACGTCGCATTTGCTTCCTCAAAAGCAATAATATTCTTTTTCGCCATCTCTTTAGCCTGATCAGTCATCCCTTGGTGTGCATGAAGAGCTCCACAGCAATTTTGGGATTCTGGAATAATAACCTCGCATCCAACTAAAGTTAGTAGCTCAATCGTTAATCGATTTGTTCGATTTAAGATGGCATCAGATATACATCCTGTAAAAAACGCGACCCTTGTTTTCGTTTCTCCTTTTGCAGGTATGACGGTACCATACTTATTACGTTTAAATGGAGATTCGATAACCGGTAGAACGCTTTCAAATTGAGCCATTGGTTCTGAAATCTTGGATAGAATTTTCGTCTTTTTCACGATTGTTCTCATTCCAGATTTTTGATAAAACCACGTTAAATTACCTAAGAATCTCATGCGTTTTGGATATGGAAATACTTGTGATAATAATAATTGTTTTACCCTATCATTCTTCGTTTTCTCATTCTTTTTCATTTGTTCCTCAGCAATGACCTCTTTTGCTGATTCTAGAATATGCCCATAAGGAACACTTACAGGACAGGCCGTTTCACAAGCCCGACATCCTAAGCATAGATCAATTGGTTCCGCCAAATGCTTGGAAACATCGATTTTACCTTCAGCCGCCATTTTGACGAGATTAATTCTTCCTCTAGGAGAAGCCGATTCTTTCCCCATTGATTCATAAGTCGGACAGGCGGGTAAACAATAACCACACTGGATACACTGATTAGTCGCTTCATATGCTAAATCAAATAATCGATGACCTTTTTTAGGTTCGACTTCGATCGACTTTACTAATTCCTTTAAAGGTGGAGGATTCATACTAAACGAGCACCACCTTTGTTTGCCCAGCTTTTGGAAAAATCTTTCCGGGGTTTAGGATTTGGTTAGGGTCCCAAGCAAGTTTAATTTTTTTCATTAAATCAAGACCATCTATTCCAAGCTCCATCTCCATATAAGGTGCCTTCAACGTACCAATTCCGTGCTCACCTGAAAGTGTACCACCTAGTGATACTGCTGCTTCAAAAATCTCACTAACCGCATCTTCCACTCGTTTCATTTCAGCTATATTTCGTTTATCTGTAATAATATTCGGATGTAAGTTCCCATCACCCGCATGACCAAATACAACTAAATTGAGTTCATATTTCCTACGAATATGATCCAGTTTTTCCATCATAGCTGGGATTTGGCTTCGAGGAACTGTCGCATCTTCTGAAATTTTAGTCGGTCCCATTTGTGTGATCGCAGGAGATACCATTCGGCGTGCTTTCCAAATGTCATCCCTTTCTTCATCTGTTTTAGCCGTTCGAACACTCGTTGCACCAACGCTCCAGCAAAGCTCTTCACATACTTCAATTTCTTCTTCAATCGCCAAAGGATGCCCATCTACTTCAATAATGACAAGTGCCTCGGCATCAACCGGAAGCCCACATGGACTGAAATTTTCAACTGCTCTTATACATGCGTTATCCATTAATTCCATTGCAGCAGGTAAAATACCAGATGATAGAATTTTCGTAATGGCATAACCTGAATCAACTAATCTACTAAATGTCGCTAGTAAAGTTTTCCGTGCAAGTGGTTTTGGAATTAACCTTAAAGTCGCCTCCGTAACGATCGCCAAAGTCCCTTCAGAGCCTACTATTAATCTAGTTAAATCATATCCTGTCACGTTTTTTACTGTTTTCCCACCTGTTCGAACGATTTTTCCTTCTGGTGTAACTATTTCTAGGCCAATGACATATTCCTTAGTTGTTCCATATTTTAGCCCTTTTGGTCCACTCGAGTTTTCCGAAATATTCCCGCCGATCGTCGATATTTTCGAGCTACTTGGATCAGGCGCATAAAACAATCCTACCTCTTCCGCTTTGTGATGAATTTCTCCTGTCGTGATTCCTGGAGATACGATTGCTAATAGATTCTCACGGTCTATTATTAGCTTTCGATTCATTCTAGTCATATCTAAAACAATACCGCCTTCAACAGGCAAAGGTCCTCCGCTTAAGGAAGTCGCCGAACCTCTTGGATAAACAGGAATACGATACTTGTTTGCTATTTTCATAATTTCACTAATTTGCTCAGCATTTTCAGGTTGAATCGCTAACTCAGGTAAATACTCACCAAATGAAGCATCATAACTATAAGAATATAACTCTGCCAGGTCGGTCAGTATCCGATCAGACGGGATAAATTGTTCAATTTCTTTAACAATCATTTCATCCAATTCAATTCTCCCTTTCTAAATCCCTAACAGCTTTTTAGGATTGTAATTTACCATCGTCAAGATTTCCTCTTCAGTAATTCCATGTCTCAACATATCCTCAATAAAATTACTTAATGCCTTAATTGGCGGAATATTATGTTGCTGTCCGTAGTCCGTCACCATCACACATGACTCAGCTCCTAATTGTTTAATACTCTCCGCCATTTCTTGCGTACTAATATCATTAAAATCTTCGCTACTTGCTAAATAACATTTTTCAAGAATGCAGCCTTTTTTAACCAACTGTTTTTCGTATTCAAAAGGAACTCTCGCAATTCCTAAATCTGTATGTTGAATTAAAATTTTCTCTACCTTTCTCTCCTTCGCTGCTTCGACTAATGCAAGAACCTCTTCCACTTCCAAATGTCCCGTCGCTAGAATAACATTCGCTTCCGCTACTAACTCTAAAATCTCATAAACTTCTGGATAGATGTTTCGATTCTCATCCCAAATCTCAATACCAGCCGATGGATGAGTCAACGCACGTTTACTATTGAAGAAATTCGATTTTTTCTTTCCAAAAAATCGCTGATGCTGCTCCGCTGAAAAAGTAGGCATCCAAATAACTTTAGCCCCTAAACGAATCGCCGCATCTACCGCTGTAGGAGATAGACCTCCAGTAAAATAATTACACACTAAACCACCGTACACATGTAAACCTGGTTCCTTTTCACGAATAAGAGTAGCACGATCTGCAGTTTGTGCCTCATGAGCTTTTAAAACTACACCTGCCATTCCAGCTTTCTTCACATCTTCTACTAGTTCCCAGTCTGTTTGTTTTCTTGGGAATAAGCTTGGTGAGCTATGGACATGTAATTCTATTGCACCTTTTAATAGGGGATGAAATTCTTGGGTCAAATTTGGTCACTCCTTAATAAAATTGGGTTTTATTGATTTATTAAGCAATATTTGTGCCAATATATATTTGAGGGGAGTAAATTTGAAAGCGTTTTATTCCAGAAAAAAAACCCTTGATAATTAAGGATTATCAAGGGGGTGGTTTTATTATTAATTTTTATTGAATTTTAAAAACTGAAAAATAATACAGGGACGTGTAAAAAAATATAGCAAATGTGCAATATTTTTTTACATTTTGAGAGTTAATCCTAATTTAATTTCAGAAACTTTATCACATCTATAGTTATAACCTTTTACGAAATATTTTATTGAAGGATATAGTTTTCTCCTTATCCTTTGTTTAAAATTTTCGCTTCTTTTAAATCGATTTTCGCTTGATGCCCGTGTTTATGGAGCAAATGAAGAAGGTTATTACCATTTAGCAAAGTAAGTGGTTTGTCCTTGGCGAATGTATAAGCATCTGGACCATAATCTGCTGTTGAAACAAGAATTCCCTTCGTTGCACCTTCATTCATAACTGTACCATAAAGATCTCGTACAGCTGAAACACCAACTACGTTTGTATACCTCTTAGCTTGTATAACAATTTTGCCACCTCTAATTGGATCGAGATCAAATGCAACTGCATCAACTCCACCGTCTTTGCTAGCTTGTGTAATTCTTACTTCCCCACCAGTATTATTAAATTCTTTCTCAAAAAGTTCTCTTATCAAATGTTCAAAATCTTGCCAGTCCATAGCTGCTAAATTAGTCTCTTCGTCAACATTTCCTGTAACATTATATGAGTCAACAAAACGAGCATCTTCTCTATTAATTTTTCGAATCATAATTTATGTGACCCTTTCACACCTGTATACTAACATTAGTTTAATAAGTATTGCTTTTATATTTGTTACAATATTTAAACATAAAAAAAGATACCCAAAATAGCATCTAAAATTAAAAGCGAATATATACCCCAGTCTTATCATCAGAATGAATCTTACTTTTCAACTCTTCCATTTCTAATCGTTTTGAATATTCCTCCAATCCAATCTCCTTAATTACTTTAAAAGAATGGATCAAATCAAACGTCGGATGAAATAATCCATCACTGATTAGTAAAATCGACTTTAAATTTTTTGTATCAATCGATCCCAATTGAATGTAGTTTGCGACAACTTCAGTTCCATTTGCAACTGAGTAACCATCAACTGTATTAGCCATGGTCCGATTATAAATAAGTTGATTTTTAATAGACTGGTAGTATGATTCATCTGGTAAAATCAGCCCCTGTTTCCGCTCCTTTTCCCGTCTCAATTTTGCCCTTCTACTAATATCCTTTACTGTATCTTTAGTTAAGATATTTATTTGGCCATTATGGTTTTCTGCTAAAATCATACAATCCCCAAGTTGGGCAAATGATATCCTTTGCTTATCAAATTTAATAATTGCAACGCATGTTGACCACAGTTCCTCTGGACGGTTTATGTCTATGTTATTTGACTTCATTTCATCCATCAGTCTTCTATTTACTTGAATAATTCCTTCTGATAAAGTCATTTCAGCTCTAAAATGATATTCAAAATACTTTCTAAATAAATTCGAAGCAATATATGCACCATTCATGCCATCAGCATTCTTAAATGAAGTAATTGGTGTTGCTCCATCAAAAACTCCATATACATTTATTCCGTTGTTTACTACCATTGCATCCTCGGACACTTTTTTTGAAAGAGATACTCTAGCACTAGTATTAATCTCCATATTTTTATCACTCCCGAAAAGATTCACGAATGAATTTGCAGGTCTTTAAATTAATATGGAACACAAAAAGGATTATGTACTTTTTCTATTTTTATTCTTAAAAATTTGGCACTGTTAAAAAAGCTGTGTAGAAGTAAGTACTTCCATAACTGGTAAGGAGTTTCCAAAATTTAACAAATTTTCACATAACAGAAACATCTCGTTAACAAAAAACGATTATACTTAAACATTGTTGCTTGTAAGACAACAAAATACAAAAAAGAAGGTGTATCATGAAAAATCGTATTCAATCAAAAATGCTATTAACATTAGTTGCTGGAAGTGCACTTGCAATCACTTCATTATTCAGCAATGATCAGAAAGCATTCGCATGGTCTGACGAGGATGTTCACAATCAAGATCATAGTACACATCATTTTATCGTAAATGGCAGTGTCAAACTTATAGCCGATAATACGAATCCTGCAATCAACAAGCCTACAACATTGCTTAATCAGTTTCGCGATCGTTGGGAACAGGGCTTATACGATGCGGATCATATTAATCCTTTTTATGATACGGGCACATTTATGTCTCACTTTTATGATCCAGACACACAAACAAATTATACGGGGACTTCTTATCCAACAGCTCGTCAATCTGGAGCGAAGTATTTTAATCTAGCATCGGATTTCTATAAAAAAGGCGATTTTAACAATGCATTCTACTACTTGGGAGTTTCTTTGCACTATTTTACAGATGTAACACAGCCTCTACATGCTTCAAACATTTCCAATCTAGATCATAACGCACCGGGCTATCATTCGAAGTTTGAAAATTATGCGGAAAGTATTCAAAGTCAAATGACGGTGCCAGATTCAGGTTTATATAATTGGATTTCTTCGACTGATCCTGAAGCATGGATTCATCAAGCTGCGGTGCAAGCAAAATCCGTTTTACCTCAAGTTTGGAATGATACGATCATTAATTACTTCTGGCAAGCAGCATACAGTAATTATTATTCTACCATGTGGAAGAACGAGGTAAAAATTCCGACTCTTGTTCAGTTGAATCAAGCAGAACGAGAGACTGCTGGATTCATAGATATGTTTTTTCGCGTAAACGGTGTAGAAATGCCTGTGACGGTATATAAGGAAAATGCTTTTAGCGGTGCATCAGAAATATTAGGATCAGGTAATTATGATTACGATCAGCTTGTAAAAGGCATTGGCAATGACACCATTTCTTCCATCCATATTTCACCTAGTTATCAAGTCACTTTATTTACCGATGCCAATTATAAAGGAGCATCGACAGTTCTTACAGATGATGTTAATGATTTAGGCAACTTTAATCATCAAGTATCAAGCTTAAAAATTGTGAAGATCTCAGCACTAAAATAAACTAAAATCTTATGAAACTAATACACGAATTAGTTCAACAAATTCCCTAATCGCAGACGCGACTTTTTTTCTGGAATATGAATTATACATAAGTAAAATAAGAAATTATTTAAAAATAGTATAGTCCTATCGGATAAGTCATCATATAATAGTAAAGGTATTATTTATACAAAAAAAGTGAGGTGGAACATTTTTATGGGTAGTCCCAGTATAGGTGAGTCGGATAATTTACCGACGACATCAGAGGAAGTCAAACAATTGAATATCCGAGGAGGATTACATCATAAAAATGTAGTCCAACTTTTATAAGCTTTTGAAGGCTTCCTCTAGAAAAGAGGAGGTTGGAATATGGTACACAACATTTGGAAGCAAATTAATTTTAAAAAACAAGTTGAGAAACCAAAAAAAATTCAAGGGTTTGATATTGATTTAAACCAAGAAAATTTATCACGAATTGACCGATTAGTGGATCGTTATGAGTCAGAAATTCTAAATCATTTAGATAGTGATTATACTCAAAAAACAAAATTGTCTGATAGAATCGCAGATAAAATCGCGCAATTTGGTGGTAGCTGGAAATTTATTATTTGGTTTAGTTGTACACTTGCTGTCTGGATGATTTGGAATAGCTTATCATTCACGAAAGCTTTTCATTTTGACTCTGCGCCTTTTATCTTGTTGAACTTATGTCTATCTTTTATTGCAGCATTTCAAGCACCAGTCATTATGATGAGTCAAAACCGTCAAGCAGCACGCGATAAACATGAATCCGTTATCGATTTCGCAATTAATTATAAAGCAGAACAAGAAATTGGCGACATGCAAAGTCGTCTAACCAATATAGAAAGTCAATTAGCAGAGATTAGAGATTTACTTAAGCAGAGAAATTAAAGATATAAATGAATATTGAATCCCTTTATAGGAGGCAGAAGAAATAATTGTCTCTTATAAGGGGATTTTTTAATGGGAAAATTGGTTCCAGTACAAACTCTATATAGCACAATCCGTACCTATATTCACATTTGATTATCAATTAAAGTTCTAAATTAGATGCTCGCCTATTCTTGCCTACCAATGAGTTGATTGATTTATCTATTTTTTTGTAAATTTTGTGTAATCTTGCTTCTTTCACAATGAAATTTGATTTATTTTTCCATATTAGTGATATACTTAAATTATTAAATCCCTATTATAGGAGGAATGAAAAATGAACGAACAAGATTTAAAAGCATATCGTGCAAATGTCATTTCATCACTAGAGGAAGAAATCGCTCACTACCAAAACTTAATCAAACTAACAAGACATAGTAGACTGAAAGAAAGCCATACATATAATCTTAAATTCATGCAAGAATTATTGGACGCTGAAAAAGCTGATCAAAATAGTTAATAATTAAGAGGTGCCTTCTAAGTGGAAGGTGCCTTTTTTTATCCATAGGGCACTAGTATTGGCACATTAAGAGGCACCTCCCAAAAGGAAGGTACCCTCTCAATCTTTATTTACTTCAATCCAAAAGCCTTAATAATGTCTTGATTAATACTATTACCTGCATCATCCCAAGCACTTGCTCTTAATGATACAGAAGATGCATTCTTACGGTTTTCGATTCTTGCTTTCCAGCTATCTTTTTCACGGTTTAAATCAACTAGTTCCCAAGACTTGCCTTCATCATATGAAACTTCTAATGTTGCACCTTTCATTTTACCGTTTCCTGGTGCACCATCTACTTGGATCGCTTTCATTTCTAAATCGATCCAACGGCCTGATTTTGCATCACCATTCATGTCAGTTTCTACATTGTAATCAAGCGAGATTAATGGAAGGTCTGTTTTATATTCTTCTTGTTCCTTAGACCAGAATGTCCACTCTGTATGTGTTTTTACTGAATTATCGAAGCGTTCTGGATCACGCCAAGCATCACTAACTACTTTATACTGCGTATTTGCAGTAGGGTATTCGTTAAATGAGTAGATTGCTTGTCCTTTCGCTTCTTTTACTAGTTTTGATCCTTGGTATAGCTTTAATGTTTGTGAACCTGGATAATTAGTTTCTGAGCCAGTGTTTCCTACTCCAGAATCAGCCCATGCTGGAATATTTATCACTAAGTTGTTTCCTGTACGATAAGGTTTCCAGAAGCCATCACCTAAACGAGGACGAGCAACTGGTGAGAACCACTCTTCATCTAATGTTTGTCCTGGCTTGTATGTTACTTTTGGTTGACGTACATCCCAAGCAGCATCTAGCACACTAGCTTGATGATACCATGAAGTGCCTTTTTGAGCTGAAACCCATTCAGTTCGTACTGATGGTAGATTTAATTTCATTTGGTAACCTACTCCATTTGGTCGATAAGATGGAATATCCCAACGGAATTCTCCACCTACTGTAGCTTGATCTGATTTGTACTCAGCATTAATTTTTACAAGATCGTTCGCTTTAGGTGAATAAGTTACGTCATTTGGAATTGCATTGTCATGGTTGTCTACAAGATCATAAACGTATTTCGTATTAGGTGTACCTACTACGTCAAGTTTTGCTTTTTTAGCTTTAGCTTCGTCAATTAGTTTTTTACCTTCTGTTTTACTGATTGCTACAACTGCGATTGGAGAATCTGAAAGTGACCAATCTTCATTTTCAACTCCAACATATTCACTAATTTCTTCTGGTCCATCGTTTACAGTAATAACTAGTTTTGCACCTGCTGCATATGCCGCTGCAGAGCGCTCCATACCAGTTACTTCATCACTTCGATCAACGATAACAGCCTTACCTTTAACATTTAACCCCTTATAATCTGCTTGAGCCCCTTTACCTACATAAACAGCGTCTAAGTTGTATTTTCCATCTAGTAATGTACTTCCAGCTTGTGGAATATCATCTAACTCATTGCCTTTGAAATTGATTGTCATGTATGGTTCAATCAATCTCCAGCGGGTGTTAAATGTAAATTTACCATTTTTAACTTTCTTAGTTGGCTCAGCATACATCTTATCAACTGTAACTGGCATCACATAGATGTCACTAACATTGCTGCCATCAATTTCACGGTAATATTCCATTTTTCTAAAACTTGCTTCTGTTTTATTTGGTACGTTTGCTGTAATTTCATTCGCTTTTCGTGCATCCAATGTAACAGTTTGAGGACCATCTAAATTAATTTCAGGATCCCCTACAAGTGCAACTCCAGCGTGGTCAGTGTCAGTATCAACATCCATCATTGACATTGCAGAATAAGTTCCTGGTTTTAAACGTAATTCTGTTGTACCGTTAACTGCAATAAAATCCGGAACACCATCTGGGCCAAGTAGATTAATATACGCCAAAGCTGGGTTACCGTCGCGTCCAATTGCATTTAACGTTAATGGATATCTTTCCTCTTCTTTAATCATAGCCAATGCAGTATGCACAACTGTTTTACCATCAACATTTGCTGAAATCTGACCTTGATAACGTTGTCCATTAGCACCTACGTTTGGATCAAGTGTAACAGTAACTTTTGCACTACCTTTTGCCGGTACAGTTACCTTGTTCGTTGAAAGTTTAAATAAACCAGCAGGTGCATCTGCATCGCTATTATCAGTAATTTTCGCTGATAGATCTAACGTCACAGCCTTATCACTGTCGTTAGTGTACGTAATTGTTTTCTCTTTCAATCCATCATTTTCATGAGGCCAAGCATAGAAACCAAAATCAAGTGAACCTGTTGCACGCAAATCACCAAGAGTCGCTGCTGCAACATCAAGACGTCCAGTTCCACCTTCTAACGGCTTAATATCATCTAATTTTTTAGTTGTACTCATTAATGCATCTTTCAGCTGTGCGCCTGTCCAATCAGGATGGCGTTGGGAAAGAATCGCAGCCGCTCCTGCCACGTGTGGCGTAGCCATCGATGTACCACTCATCGAAAGATAAGATCCGCTTCCTTGAGTTGAATATTGGGATCGTGCAGCAGTAATATTTACACCTGGTGCTGTCAGATCAGGCTTTAATCCTTCACTACCAAATCGTGGACCTTTTGATGAGAAGTAAGCAAGATTATCTGATTTATCAACTGCACCAACTGTAAGTGCCGCATCTGCTGCTCCTGGAGAACCGATTCCTTCACGACCTGTATTACCAGCCGCAATAACGAACAGAGAGCCTGTCTCAGCACTTAAATTATTAACTGCTTGTGCCATCGGATCTGTGCCATCACTTGACTCATTGCTTCCTAAACTCATGCTTACAATTTTGGCATTATGTGCAGCCCACTCCATACCATCAATAATCCATGAATCAAGTCCAAAGCCTTCATTGCTTAACACTTTTCCTACAATTAGGCTTGCTCCTGGTGCTACACCTTTATATTTTCCACCTGATGCTGCCCCCGTTCCAAGTACAGTAGAGGCAACATGAGTACCATGTGCATGGAAATCACGTACATCTTGATCTGGAACAAAGCTTTTTGTTTCTTTTATTTGACCAGCTACATCTGGATGCTGTGCATCGATCCCTGTGTCAAGAACCGCTACTTTCACACCACTTCCGTTGTAACCAGCATTCCATGCAGTAGGTGCCCCAATTTGTGGTACACTTTGCTCAAGCGTTGCTTTAACACGTCCATCTAACCAAATTTTATCAATCCCAGGTGTAACTAATGACTTTGTAGATTTGGTAGAATCCGCAGATTTTATATTTTTCTTAACATCTTGCCAAAACTCTTTCGAATCCTTCTTCTCTGCAGAAAGCGCAGCTCCATTAATACTTTCTAGTTCATGTGTTTTCTTTGAAGCTTTTAATACCGGCTTCAAGCTTGAGCGAGTTTTTGACTCTGAATATTGTACGATAACAGGTAATGTCTTTTGAGACGCATCATCATATCCATCCGCTATTAGTGCAGTAATATTGAATAGATTTCGATCTAATGCACCAGAAGCTAAGTAAGGCATCGCTTGTTTCGGAATAACATATGTATCCTTATTAACCGTCATGATATGTGAACCACCATCAGCTTTATCCGCTGGTTCAACACTGATTACACTTTGTCCATCTGCAAACTCTGTTACAGTAACTACATCACCTGTAATAAGAGTAATCACATGCTTCCCTGTACTTGCTTTTGCGTTAATTCCTTGAAGATTCGTTTCTACAGCACTACTATTTGTTAAGTTTGAAACATTATTGCTTGTCCCAGCAGCTAACGCTTGAAAAGTTGGAACAGCAATAAGAGCTGTCGTCATCATCGCAGTAACATACTTATTTAACCTAGGCTTTCCTGTCATCTTACACTCCCCTATTCTGATAAAATAAAAAAAGCGACTTCTCATATGAATCTATTAAAATCGTTTTTAATCGTTCATATCCAAACCACTTCTTAAAAAGCACTCTACAATATCAAAATATAAAGAATATTCAATTATTGGTCAATTGGGTTATTCAGCCCTTGGTTTATCAGCGTTTTCTTAAAATACACTAATTTTTCTAATCATTTTCGAATGATATTAACCCACTTATTTTCACAAAATAAATGAATAGTTATTTACTTTACAAATTTTTATCTAGTTAAATAAACCTATAAAAGTTCTTATGAAATATCAAAAGTAAAAATATATACCTATTACTTTTTTACTAAAAAACAATGTTATTTGGTTTATTTAAAAGCACTTAACAATTTGTAATGTTAAGTGCCCTTCCTCTTTTTTTCTATGTGTCTAACCTATTATGAGTATGTGAAAAACCCAGGTTATTCATAGAGTTTCTTACAGATTACTTGCTTTTAAAACTAAATCCTGTCGTAATCAAGCAAGAAAGAAATGCCACGATTGAAACCATTATCCCAAACATCAATCCTATTGAACGCATAAACAGATCTTCACCTGGATAAGAAGGTTCAAGATTTAATAACCAATATAGAAACAAAATTGATAATAAAATATAAAAACTACTTCCTAAAATACTCATTTTAATTCGGTTTGCGTTCGTACCTTGCCATGCCTTATTCACGATTATCCACAAAAAGAAACTTCCAAAGATAGCCAAAATCATTACCAACAAATGGAGAAATGGAATTAGTAGATACGTTAATAGATAAATTACCAGACAAGTAGTAAAAAACAACGTTGCATTCATAATAAACAAGAAAAATCCTGACATCAAATGATTTTGAAACCAACTAGTATTTTTCAATTTAAAAACAAGTTTATTATTTTCACTAAGCATGAATGAGACTTTATCTCTTTTAAATAGAATTATGGAAAATACAATAAAAACGAACAATAAAAATAAAGTCAATGACACTTTACCTCCACATTTAAGTCTTATTATTACTAATCATAAAATGAAATATATTCCAATAGAGTAACAAACTATGAAATTTATATGAAAAAAGCTATAAACAAGCGGTTAAGCAGTTGTTTATAGCTTTTTTATACGATAAATAATTCTTTCACAAAATAATAACATTCATAAATCTTACTCTCTATTAATTCAACTATAATAAAAGATAATCCTAGTTGAGATGTTAACGACACTAGAAAGGGAAATAATTAAATGAAAAACAAAGCAAGGCATATATTTCTGAGTTCCCTAGTGATGTCTATTACCTCATCCATATTAATTCAATTCGAACCAAATCAACCTGTAACAATAGTATTCTCTACTTTTGAAAAAGTAATTTCTATCCCCCTATTCTTTACTTTAAGATCATTTCCATTCGCTTTAATTGTTTCACTGTTGTCATACATATTCAGTTCAATTATTAAAAATCTTATTAAAAAGAAAAGCATCCTACTAGATATTTACTTATCCAGTTTCATTTCATCAATTATTCTATTACTTTTACCCAAATTAATAATTAATCCATTTTTAGATACAAATTATCGACTTTTTTTTAATCCCTACTTTTCACTCGTGCCTTTTATGGGTGCAGTTACAATGCATTATTAGAAAATTTGGAGTTTATAAAAAAGAAATAAAAATGTTCCACTTCCGTTTCTCATTTACTGAATCTTTTACAATTTGATAAGGAGAGATATTTATGAGGATGAAAATACTGGTTTTATTCGCTACAATACTTTTTATAGTTTCACTTTCTGCTTGTAATAATAAAAATAAGTTTGAGAACCAGGTAAATCAGGTAATAGAACTTGAAAAAGATTATATACAAAATAAAATGCAGGTAAAAAATAATGAAAAAATTAAACGCTCTAGTATTGTTATTGCAGTCTATAAAAATGGTGACTATATCAATCTATCTTATGATCTAAATAATTCTTCTAGAAAAATAGATTGCTTTTATTTAAAAACGAAAGAATCAAAATATATTCGATACTTGAATACAGATAAAGAAATTGAAAAAGTAGAGAAGGACTTAAGACATCCTGATTATATAGAAAATACTTATTACAAGTAACTTTAAATAATAAATAAAAAATGGAATGTAAGATAAACCGATACTCCCGGTTTTATCTTCATTCCTATAATTTCTGCATTTTATTCTATCCTCACTACCATTCACTCAATATTACTAACCTCCAAAACTATCTCAATCTTCCGCTTCTTTTTCTCAATCATTCTGGCAATAAATTCACTAAAATCATCTTTTTGGCTTTTTGGGTTTTTATTTGTATCACCACTAATTGCAGCTATACGATAAAGAATCTTTAATTGTTCCATATGCTCATTTAGACTCATATTAGATAAGTCCTCATATTGTTCAATGAGCCTTTTTCTAAAAATAATTTCTAAGTCATCGTTTGTGGCGGTTTCGTTTGAAGTATTTTTCCGAATATAAATTTTATCTGTAAATAATTTATCGGAGCCTCTTTTAGCAATAAACGGGATAAATCGATTTTGCTCGGGGATATAAATGATGAAGAAGGTTTTACCACTAAAATATCCGTACATTTCATTCTCATCGTAATCAATTTGTTGAAGATGATAAATTAGCATAGAAGGTAAATAACCATTTAATTTTCTTTGAAAATCGGTTGGATCCTTTAGCTCTTCTTTAAGAATTCCGACTGGGTGATTATCATCATTTACGCCAAAAATAATTGATCCTCCGCCAGAATTCGCCATTGCAATTATTAATTTTGCAATTTGGTCCTCTCTAACAAATGTTTCCTTAAAATCCAATGCATTATTTTCTCCAAAAGATTGTTCAATCAGATTTTTTAGAGAAGCAATATCAAAATTCTTATCTGCATAATTAAATGTATTTAGAAATTCCTGCTTATAAATCGGCCTTTTAACCATCATTCCACCTAGTTTCATATTTTTTAAAATCTAAACTAGATCTGTTATTACATTTAATGTTAGGAGAAAAGAAATGGCACCTAAATATTGTAGAAATTTTTCTGATAAAAAATATAAAGAAAACTCTTTCCCACCACGTCGACTCTTCTTCCCCGCTGCCAATTTATACTTTCTTAATGTGCAAAAAGCCAAAGCATTTTGCCTTGGCCGCTAATAACAATTATCTAAAAGTCGCTAGGAAATATTCTTCGTTTAAAGTGATATTCAACCGAGCGATTATTAAACAGATTACTATAATTCACCTTAATCTTTTTAACTTCCAATTGTTTAATTTTCTCTTCTAATGACTTCTTATCCTCATTAGTTAATTTTCCATCCTCTGATAAACTAGAAATTTCATTTAATAATTCCTGAATCTTTTCATCACGAAATTCTTTTTCTTCGTTTTGTTGATAAATAGTCATCTTAGTATGAAGGATTGAATTTACCAATTCGTCCGCACCACCTGAAAGCCTATTTAAGATTAAAAGCTGTTCATTTAATATCTCATTATCTAAATCATAAGGATACCTTAGTTGATGATCTATTTCACTCCAGCCTTCTTCAAATATCGTTCTTACTTGAATCTCAGCTAAATAATTTACTTTTGTCATTTGCGACTTAATCACATAATGCCATGATCGATATCCGGCATCATGAACTAAAAACTGGAACTTTTCCTCTTCAATATGCTGTTCGCTTGTCATATCTCCTAAGCGATGGTAAATAGTCGCTTTTTCATGTAAATTCCAATTTTGTCTAATTGTCTTGTCTATATCTGCAGCCTGGTATTTATATAAATGTAATGCTCTTATTCCAATTAGATCTGTAATTTCAGATTTATAATTCGAAACATTGATTTCATATGATGAGTCTGCTTTTTTACCTTTTATCGTCTTTCGAATAATCTTTTCAATTAAATGGTCAGGATATTTAATTCTTGATTTCACAGTATGAATTTCAGGATTTTTACGGAGTATTTCTGAAATAAAAGTAGCTACTGTTTCAAGATTCGGTATTTCTGATATGTATTCATTATAAATTTCAATATATTTTGACCAGTCTAAACAGTACTTTTCAAAATCCTGTTCATCGATTTTATATTTTTCAAAGAAATACTTTTGATTCTCTATTAGGCCCATACGATATCTCCTTCTAACAATTCCATAACCATATCCTACCATATTTCTGGAAGAAACATACTTTTACAGAACAGAAATTGAGTACAAAAAAACATTCGTAATTTTTGCATTAAAGGCATATTTGTTTTTGCCAGGATTAATGGCTGTTCTATTTTTTTACCAATCTTATTATTAGAAAATCGAACAAATGACCTACTTTGAATATACGTTCGTAAAAAATCTATCTTTTTTCTAAAAAAACTACTTACATTAGAATAGATGTTCGTGTATAATAAAAATATCCAAACAAAACAGAACATACAATCTTAAAATTTAAGACAATTAAAGCCTAAGAGAACTTAAAAGTAGAACAAAAAAAGGAGATGTGAAAAATGGAAATTATCATTCTATGTAGTGTCTTATTATCTTGGTGTATTTTAGAGGGTTTTAACAAATTTGTAGTAAATCGTTGAAAGCACTGAAAGAGATTCTTTATATTATTTTAGATGGATTAACTCTCTTATTCCTTAAAACTAAATTCAAACAAAAAAGTGCTCTTCTACTAAAGAAAAAGAGCACTTTTAGATTTATTATTTAGCTATGTATTCCTGCAATTCCTTAATAAGAATTTCTGCGCCGTATTTACTTACTACAATCTTTCCACTATCAAACGAGAAATTTTTTTCATCAATAACTCCTGTTACCATACAAGCATTACTCGAAACAAATTGTTTAAGGATAATCTTTTGTTCCTCAATAAATACTTCAAATGGTTCATATTTATTAAGATTTAACATTTTTCTTAATTCCTTTGGTAAAACAATTCTTCCTAAGTCATCAAGTCTTCTGACAATTCCACTTAGACCGGAATTTTCATCATATTTTGTAAGAATAATCATACCTTCTTCAAAATGAATTTCAAATGGAGCATTGTTCTCTAAATTCATTGTATTTCTTAGTTCTTTCGGTAGAACAATTCTTCCAAGATCGTCTAGTTTTCTAATAATTCCAGTTGATTTCATACTTGCAACTCCCCATTTATTTCTATCTCTTTAAATACTCAATATAATTCTCTCTATTTGTTACATTGAGTTTAGTTTAATAATACCAAATTATTTTAATTTTCTCTCTACTTAAATCGACTCATTTTTACTAATATTAATACAAATTAAAATAATTTGCTTGATATTTTATAATTAACTACCTTTTATTTAATCTTTTGTTTTTTGTTTTGGTAAATTTATGTAAAGTTTCTTAAAAGATTCAAAAAGAGATGAGTTAATCATTCGGTAACGAATTACCTTTAATTAACTCATCTCTCATAATAAATCTTTTATCTTGAATAGCCACCGAGACTTTGTTCAGCCATTTGAACTAAACGTTTTGTAATCTCTCCACCTACAGAACCATTTGCACGAGACGTTGAATCTGGACCTAAATGTACTCCAAATTCTGTTGCAATTTCATACTTCATCTGATCGATTGCAGATTCAGCATTTGGTGAAACATATTGATTTGAAGATCTGTTTGCCATGATATGTAGCCCCTTTTAATAAAATTTTCTGATATAAACTATCAGATTGCTGTTAGTATTTCATATTGAATATAAAATATTCATCATATAAATATTTCTGCAACTTTTTATATGTTTCATCCGAAATTTTATTGCAAAGATTGTCAGATTATTTCCCAAAAAATATTTTAATTGATAAATATGATTGAATCAGTAGTTAATCACACTTAATCAGAACCCCCATATATTATATTGATATAATTCCATTTTCTGAAAGGTAGGTGTAACAAAATGAAAGTAGATGGTATCTTTGAAGGAGGAGGAGTTCGAGGAATCGGACATGTTGGTGCTATTTGTGCTTTAGAAGAAGATGGTTATGAATGGGCACGTTTGGCAGGCACTTCTGCTGGCGCTATTGTTGCTACTCTTCTAGCATGTGGCTTTACAGGGAAAGAATTAAAGGAAATTATGGATCATCTAGATTATAAGAAGTTTATTACAAAAACATGGTTGCACTTTATTCCTTTAATCGGACTAGGATTAAATATCTTATTTAAAAATGGGTTATATAAAAATGACTTTGAAGAAGAATGGTTAGAATCTTTATTATCCAAAAAAGGAATTCGCTATTTCGACGATTTAGAAGAAGGGAAATTAAAAATCATTATTTCAGATATTAGTAATGGTAAAATGGTCGTTTTACCTGATGATTTACCTGACTACGGCTTATCAGCAAAAGATATAACAATTTCTCAAGCAGTTAGAATGAGTGGTACAATCCCCTTTTTCTTTCAACCAATTAAACTAAAAACTCCTAATTATAATTATCCAATATTAATTGTTGATGGTGGAATTCTAAGTAATTTTCCAATTTGGATATTCGATGACCATCAAGAATGGCCGACTTTTGGTTTTCGCTTAATAGATGAAGAAATTATTGCGAAACCGCTGGATGGTCATAACCCAATCTCATTTTACAAATCAATATTTATTACGATGAGACAAGCACACGACATTCGTCATCTAACAACAGAAGTAAATGAACGAACTATAAAAATCCCAACTGGTGATATATCAAGTACAGATTTCAATTTAAATAAAAAAGAAAAAGAAGCACTTTTCACAAATGGATACCAAGCCGCAAAAAAATTTCTAAGAACTTGGGATTTTGAAAAGTTTAAACACAACTATCCACCTGAACCTTACTGTCATAAGGTGAATAGTCTGTAGTAACTTAAAAAACGCAATCTTTTCTTGAAATTCTTAGAAAAGATTACGTTTTTATTTTTCCTATTTAGGTCCGTTAGGTTAAATTCATTTAACCCTTACTTTCGCATCTCCTTCGATATACGAAGGAAAAGATACAAGATCAATTTTTATCGGATTCATATACTTTTGTCGAGATGAAATCTTAAAACCTATTATTTGCTTATTATTAACATTGCCTTCCATATAGGATTCATTCATTTCAATTTCTTTTCCGTTTGCATCAGTGATTGACCCAATCATGTCGTAATTAAATTCCTTTTTTGTATTCAAAGTAAAAAATATAGTATCTCCCTCTTTTTTTAGGTCAGATAAATAATTACCTCTTGGCTGTTTCAGAATTTTTTGTTTCTCAGTATCAATTACAAGGTACTCATCTTCCTTATCAATTGCCTGAAGTTTATTTATGACAAAATATAATTCTTTTGGATCTTTAAAAT
Source organism: Bacillus sp. AFS077874 (assembly GCF_002566505.1). Lineage (NCBI taxonomy): Bacteria > Bacillati > Bacillota > Bacilli > Caryophanales > Bacillaceae > Bacillus > Bacillus sp. AFS077874. Next base: position 121,615 of record NZ_NUYF01000008.1, on the reverse strand, counting down.
AATTACTCTGTAAAAAGATAATTCTTTCATTATCGCTAATAATTTTTGCAGCAGTTCCATTAGTTATTTTTGACCATACCTCACCATTTTGATCAACAAGTTTTATACCGGAGAAATCTAGTATTTTCTTTGAATTACTTGGATCCATTTCAACTTGTACTGCTACACGGAGCGGATAGATGGTAACTTTTTTAATTTTAATCTTTTGATTTTCAATCATTACCGTTTTATTAAGTTCATATATTTGATTCGTTTTTTCATGTTTTTTTATTGAAAGTGGAATCGAAAATTGTGCTGATTGCTTTACATTCTTAATTTTTAAAACTAAATTAAAATCTTGCTGTTCATATGGTTTATCAAAATCGTATTCTACTGTGCTTGTATATTGACCTCTAACTTTATCGACAGTACCTCCAAAAGATAAAGAGTGTTCGGGTAATTTTTCCCCATTACTCGGTTTAAGATATGCTTCATCGATTTCGAAATTTTTCTGTTTTGAGTTACTATCAATCGTATAAAATAAAACGATGTCTTGTTCATCAGCAATAACAGAATCGATTGTAACTTTAATGCCATTCTTTTCTTGTGATGTACCAATCTTTTGGGCATATTTATTTTCTACCGCTGAAAGTAACCCGTTATCATGACGCACACGTACCATTTCAACAATTTTCTCCATCCCTGGTACTTTTGTTAAATAATCAGCAAAGGTTGGTGATACACGTATACTTGCTAGAATTCCAAAAAGAAAAACGGCAGCTGCAACTATTGACCAAATTCTAAATTTCCGTTTCGGTTTTTTGAACATCTTAACTTCTTTTGCATTTTGAAAACCAATTTGAATAGCCTCATCAATATCATCAAGAGGTATATCGACGTTTTCGTATTTTTCTTTCAAATTTTTTAATTCTCTTTCTTCTTTTTCAAACATTGCCATTTTCTCCTTTCTCTTCAAGAATTCCTCTTAATGATCTCAATGCTTTATTCAACCAAGTCTTTACTGTACCTTCTGGACGATTCCACATAATTGCAATATCTTTGATTTTGACATCGTGAAAATATTTTAAATGTAATAGCTGTCGCTGTGTATCATCAAGCTGTGACATTGCTTCTTCTATTTCAATATAGTTATAGTCTTCGTTCGTACCTAGCTGTGAAATATATTCATCGTCGAAGGTTACTCTATTATTCTTCTTTATAGAATCCTGACAGTAATTAATCATAATCCGAATAAGCCATGTTTTTACATAACTTGGTTCTCTCAATGTTTGTATGTTTTGATAAGCTCTAAACGTTACTTCTTGAATTGCTTCAATTGCCTCATCTTTATTCTTTAAGTAGGCTAATGCAGTTTTATATAATGATATTTTATGCTCATGCATAATTGACAAAAATGCTTGCTCATCTCCTTTGATAGCCCTTTTCACTAGACTATGATCCTGCAATCTCAATCCCTCCATCTCGATGTTCTATACATTAGACTCCTGAGAGCTAAAAAAGTTTTAATAATTTTTAATTTTTTTGAATCGATTTCATAATGCATTTTTTATCTACAGAATTTGATTGCTGACTTTTAAAGAATTCAAAAATAATATACAAATAATAGTTTTGTATATTTTTCATAAATTCCAAAAGGAGTAATGTGCTATTAAAAAATGTGAAAAAATAAACAATAATGACAATAAATATTGATTAATTTTACCTTTATAAAGGTTAACATAATTTCGTAAACGCACATTAAAAAAATAGAGACAGTTTTGAAAAAGATTAATTCAATTTTAACTTAAATGGTATATTTTTTATCGGTGCAACAACCAATTGAAACAGGAGGTTATATTATGAAATTAGCAAGAAATATATTAATTATATTTTCCTACATGATGTTTACGGTATTGATTATAGTTGGACCGGAGTTTCGTAAGTATAATTTGTATGTTCTTTTTTTACAGGTATTATTTTTTTGTACAGGTCCATTTTTATTAATGTTTATAGACTGGAAGAAAAAAAGAAATAAAGATAAGGCTGAATTCAGCGTTAGATCAGAGTGAAATGGAATGGTGTTTTTTCCTTTACATAGATTTCAAGTAGTTGTCACTAAATATCTCGTTAGCTACTAATGAACAATGTAAAGATTTAATGTTAGGTTCATATCAAATTCCTAATTAAATTACAGTTAAATATTTTTGAGTACTATAGATAAAGTTGCATTGGAACAATAAAAGCCATATCAATGATATGACTTTTAAAGGAGTCTTATCTAACTATTGCACTGCTTTAATTCAATAAGAAATGAAAACATGATTTATATTATCATGCGTAAGAGTATTAGTTCATATGAATACCTAATTATGAGTGTGGACTTTTTAACTTATAAAATAAAATAATTGATGCAAACACAAACGTTACTGAATTCGCTGAAATGACTGCAAAATCATGAATACATATTCCGTAAACTAACCAAAGAAAAACTCCTGCACTAAATAAAATGTACATTATTAGTGAAATGCCTGATGTGTCTTTTGTTTTTATTGTTTTGATTGCTTGTGGTAAAAAGGAAGCTGTCGTTAATATCGCAGCAATGAACCCGATGATTTTAATCATTAATAATTTCCTTCCTTTAAATTAGACTGTTTCTCCAAAAAAAGAGCCACTCTGTGAATTATGTTACTTCACACCCATGCGTATATTGTAATGCTCCGAATCTATGATGGATTTAAATTTAATGCTATTTAATATTCTCAACTTTTTATTAAATTCCTTTTTTACTAAACTGCTAAATAACATAATAAATAGGGCTGTTTATACAGCCCTTTGTGATCTTTTAATAAGAAATGCTATAGTTGTATAATTGAATTTATAAAAATCCTTATTTTACTTAGATCTTATTACATCCCTGTATCCCAGCACCCACAAAACGGGTCTACAGGGCTTTTTCCTTTAAATTCAGATTCTCCCATTAACTTCATGTAAAGGTAATCTACAACGTTTTCGTTTGCATGATAACAGTTAATCATGACAGGGACTCTCGGAATATCAAATAAATGATACGGATTAGCCAAAGAAATGAAAATAGTAGGAACTTCCTGAATGAACCAAGGTAAATCGCCCGAAAGCATTGGCGACCACTGTAGCCTCAAAGTCGGCTTTACGCTAACAGTAGGAAGGTTCGCTAAATAAATAACAAGGTCATATTGTTCTTTTATTGTGTAAGTAGGAGTCATAAATGATGCTCCAAAATTTTGATTTGGGTTAAAGAGATCCACCTCAAACCCATTTTTACGTAGCTTATCTGCAAAGCTCTCATTGTAGGATTGTGAGTAGAAGCCCTCTGCTTTTAGCTGTGAATTTATGTTTTCTACAGGAATTAACAAAACTCTACGATATTGATCAGCGGATATAGGTAGTAATTGTTTTGTATCTTTTACCAGAGTAATAGATTCATCTGCTGCAATTGATGCCCACTCCTTATGTTCTTGACAACCTAGTACTTTGAGCTCCTCTTCTCTCGGAATTAAGGTATCTACTTCTTTTTTATGGAGACCAAGAGATGCTTTTAAGGCCAACACTCTCGTGGCTGCTTCCTCTATTCTTTCCATCGTCAATATTCCGTTTTCAATACCCTTCATCATGAATTCAAAGTCCTCTTGTATATTTCGGTTAAAGAGGAAAACATCACAGCCCGCTTCGATTGATAATGGAACTGCTTCTTCTCGATTTTTTGCCATTGCGAATCCAGCCATCATTGTAGAATCAGAGACAATAACTCCATTGAATTGCAGTTGTTCTCTTAGTAAATTTTGTAACAATTCTTTAGATAGTGTAGCCGGCATTATTTCTTCATCCTTAATATCAGGACGAAGTTTTCTAGAATAATGAGGGAGCATAATATGTCCAGGCATAATCGTTTTTGTACCTGCCTCAATTAATTCCTTAAAAATGATGCCATAAGTACGATCCCACTCCTCTACGGAGAGAGAGTTAACAGAAGTTACTAGATGATGATCTCTTTCATCTACACCGTCTCCTGGAAAATGTTTGATGGATGCAGCTAGTCCGTTTTCCTGCAATGCTTGTACATATGCTTTGCTCATTTTTATAATTGTGGAAACATCTGATCCAAAGGTACGAATATTGGTAATAGGATTTCGAAAGTTTAAATCAATATCTACTACAGGTGCAAAAGACCAGTTACAACCGACAGCACTGCCCTCTTTAGCTGCAATCTCCCCTAACTTGTATGCTATTTCTGTGTTTCCTGTTGCTGCTGTCTGCATGGGATTGGCAACTGCTGTCCCATCCAATGCAATGCCATTTCCTCCAGCTTCAAGGTTTGCCGCAAGAAGTAGAGGAATTGCGGATTGCTCCTGTAAAAAACGATGTACCTCTTGAATTGCCTTTCCTTTGTCTGGTCTAAACATAAACCCACCAGGCTTAAATTTTTCTATTATTTTTTTCAATTTCTTTTCATCCTTATCCATACCGTGCAGGCAGAAAAGTTGCCCAACTTTTTCTTCAGTCGTCATAGAGGATAAGGTTTCGTTCACCCACTTAATATCTTCATCTGTTAGAAAGAAAGGATTTTCTCTTAAATTCATCATGTTTACTCCCCTTTATTTGTATGTTTTTTATACATGTCCGAATCATTAGCTCTTATTGCGCATTCTTAAATTCTGTTGAATTACTCTTTCGTCTAATTTTTATTTCAGATAGGATTTTTTCATAGAATCCTTCTGATAACGGATATTTCATAAGCGGTATTGCAGAGATTATTAACAAGATTCCAGGAATAATCGTATAAAATACCTGCATCCACACCATCGTTGAACCTGTTTGAGTTTGATTAGGGATATAACCAATACCAGTAAGCAGATATGCACCTAATCCTCCCCCAATCGCCCCCGCGAATTTAGAGCGGAAGGTGTTAGTTGCAAATACCGTTCCCTCTGCCCGTTTTCCAGTTTTCCATTCACCGTATTCTACACAATCGGCGATCATAGCACTCATCGTAATCGCCGCTATACCAAAAAATAAAGAACCTAGAATAGATAGAATAAAGAACGGAATCATACTTTTGCCTACAAAGAATAAAGCAAATCCCGACACACCGGAACCAACAAGTCCGATGATAGTCGTTTTCTTTTTCCCTAATCGCTTCGACATCATCGGTACAAACATAGCTCCTATTAATATTGGCACTATGCTGACCAAAGAAAATAGAGGAAAAAGATTTTCGGCATGTAAATAATATTTGAAATAGTAGATACCGAAAGCACCTTTGAATTTTGTAATGGTATCTTCTAATAACATTGTCAACAACAACATCAGAAGCGGTTGATTTAATTTGATTACTCGAAAAGCATCTTTGAATGTAAACTTTTCATTTCGTGTTACTGTTACTTGTTCTTTTACGTTAAAAAATGTAGTCCAGAAGAAGACGACACATAATACTGCAAAGATTAAGCTGACAAGGAACCAACTGTTAGACGCTTTAACAAGCGGTAAGGTACAGGCACTTACAACTACTCCACCGATAATTGCCATTACCCGGGGCACCATCACCACTTTTGTCCGTTCCTTTGGATCGTCTGTAATAGCAGCTGTCATGGACCAATACGGAACGTCTACAACAGAGTAGCTCATTCCCCACATGATATACGTTACATATGCGTACACAATCTTGGATACCGGACTGATATTAGGCTGTAAGAAGCAAAGAACCGTAAGACCGGCCATAATAACCGGGGCATACAGAAGATACGGTCTAAACTTTCCCCATCTGGAATTTGTATTATCTACAATGACACCCATAATAGGATCCATTAATGCATCCCAAATTCGCGCTACAAGAAATAATGTTCCTACAGCAGCTGCCGAAATCCCAAAATAATCGGTATAAAAAAGCATTAAATAGCCAAGCATTAACCCCCAAATCAAATTTGACCCAAGACTACCTAGTCCGTAAGAAAGAACTGTTTTTGTAGAAACTTTCATTTTTGCAACCCCACAATCGTATTTATATTGATCTTAGCTAAATCCACTTGGTCTACTGCTGTTTTTGATTATTATACTTTTTTGATACATTTCTTTGAGGCCAGGATTTCACACCTCTTCCAAGTAAAGTTGCTGTAAACGTGAACGTATGTCTGCTGTAACACCAAGCCCTTCTTCTAGATAAGTTTCAATGGAACCATAGCTATTCTCGGCTTCGTCCAATGCTGCTTGTAAATAGGATGCTTTTACGGACATAGCATCATTGAGATAATCAAATTCATCTTTATTTGGAAACATCGTATACAGTATTTCTAGTATTTTTTTGTTCTCTTCGACTCGATTGTTATTACTTTGTAAATAATCCTCAAAAATTTGCTCCATTGGTACTCCGAGTATTATTAATAAGATAGCTGCAGCAAAGCCAGTTCGATCTTTACCCGCCGTACAATGCCACAAAATTGGGTTTCCATCAGCCTCAATTGCCAAATCTATAAATTGTCTAAAAGCCTTCTTAGAAGTAGTATCTCTTATAAAATTACGGTTGACGTTTTCTAAAAAACTTCCTGATTGACCAGATTCTAAAATTTTCTTAAGGGCAACCATCATTTCATCATGATTCATAGATCCCCCAATAGCTTCTATATTGACGTACCTAGTATTTTTAATAATCGGGTTCGGTTTATCTTCTATTTCTTGTTTAGAACGAAAATCTATAATGTGACTTAACCCAATAGAATGGACAAAATGAAGATCCTCACTATTCAATTGAGCTAGTTCTCCTGAACGAAAAAGTCGGTTCTCAATTATTTTTCGTCCATCCTTTGTTCTATAACTCGCTATAGGTCTAAAATTAGTTCGGCTTTCTAACGTTTCCTTATTTTTAATATTCATCCCCAAGTTCCCTCCGTGCCTTGATTAGCCTTCTTAATACCGCCAGTTGAATAAATTCAGTTTAAGTTTCCTTTTTGGTTGATCGCCCTCCAAAAACAATTACATAGTGTAACTATGTGTTTACCAATAGTAAACACACTTTGAATTATAGTTTTCTTTTTTTAATTAAGTGTATTTATCTTGTTAATGAATTGTAAATCTTACAAAAAAAGGATGCCGTCTCTTTAAAGACAACATCCTTTTTTATTTATTTCATTGGTTTTATGTATGTTAAGATCATATTAACCATCTGTTCAAGTATCAAGTTGGGATCAATACCTTGATCGTATTTTAAAATTTTACCTCTTAAAGCCATACGTTGAATTGTCGCGCTCATTACATTGCTTATTGTAAATTGCAGAGTCCTTATGTCAATATCATTTCGAATTGATCCATCCTGAATGCCTTCTAAGAGTATGTTTTTAAAGTGTGACCGACCTTTTTTTAATAAATCTAAAAATGCATTTTCCAATTCCGGAGTGGGATAATGGTCACGATAATGCATATCAAAGAGGCCTATGAAACTGATTGCAGCATTGTCAGTTTGCAAAGTTTCTTTTTGAATTCGGAGAACATACTCCATCTTTTCCCATCCATTTTTCCCTTTAGATTCCCAATTTTTATCTCGCTCTATAAACTTCTCTAGTAAACTCATTTGAACCGCAAAAATGACTTCATCAATCGATTTATAATATTTATAAAATGTAACTTTGCTTATCCCACATTGCTTTACGATATCGTTTAACTTAACAACCCCTAATCCTCTTTCAAGAAATAAATGCTGAGCTGCAGTAAGGATTTCTTCTTTACGATTATTTCTGTGCTTCTCTAACTGTTCTTTCCACTGCTGATTCATTTAACTACTGCCCCCTAACTCTAAACTCCTAGACATTTTATCATGTTTAAATTGTATTAACTAGTAGTTAACTATACTGAATCGATGTACTTGTTATTAAAAACATTGACAACCTAATAGCTGGCAAGAACGCAAAATACGTCGCATTAGCAAAACTTCGGGTCTTGTTCAACTGAAGCATGCATTAGTTGAATAATGGTAATTATTTTTCATCGAAAGGCTCCAAGTTTTTATCTTTTTATATTTAGATGTTGGTTCACCTTCTGAATGATAATTTATTTTATCTGCTCTCCCAATTTATTTAAAATTAATATATTTAATAAATGCTACAAAATTTACCAAAAGAGCCAAATAAAAAGACATGAGCATCAACACTCATGTCCTTCTCTACATCTATAAATCTATCTATTTCTGTTTTTTCGATTACGTAAGAAAGCCGGAATATATGAAGTAGAATCTTCCTTCTCATTAAATCGGCCATATTCTTGTTGCTCATTATGGCGGCCGTAATCTTGTTGTTCTGTGTATCGATTTTGATCTTGTCGTTCTGAGTAACGGTTATATTCCTGCTGTTCATTATATCGACCGTAATCATTTTGTTCATTATAACGCCCATAATCTTGTTGCTCATTATAGCGATTATAATCTTTTGGTTCATTGTAACGTCCATAATTTTGCTGTTCTGTGTATCGACCAGTGTCTTGTTGATCATTATAACGACCAAAATCTTGCTGTTGGTCTACTCGATATCTTTGATCTTGTTGGAAGCGTTGCTCTCTATTATATAAGCTAGGTGCTTCTTCTATTGGCCTAGAAGGAGTTCTTACCATTTTCTCTTCTTTATCCGCAAATCCTGTAGCAATAACTGTTACAATAATTTCATCTTTTAAGTTTTCGTCGATTACCGAACCGAAAATCATATTTAATTCTTCATGAGATGCAGAAGCAACGATATCAGCAGCTTCTTGTACTTCAAATAGACTTAAGTTACGTCCACCTGTAATATTCATAATTACACCATGAGCTCCATTAATAGAAGTTTCTAGTAACGGAGAATTTAATGCCTTCTGAGCAGCGATTGTAGCGCGATCTTTACCTTTTGCAATACCGATCCCCATAAGGGCTGTCCCTTTATGAGACATGACCGTTTTAACATCAGCAAAGTCTAGATTGATTAATCCTGGTACTGCAATTAAGTCGGAAATCCCTTGAACACCTTGTCGTAGTACATTATCCGCCTCACGGAATGCTTCGAGCATCGGTGTTTTTTTGTCAACTAGCTCCAATAATCGATCGTTTGGAATGATTATTAATGTATCAACAGCTTCCCTAAGTTCTTTAATTCCACCTTCAGCGTTTGTTGCACGTTTTTTCCCTTCAAATTTGAAAGGACGAGTTACTACTCCAATTGTTAGAGCACCGAGCTTTCGAGCAATTTTTGCAACTTCGGGTGCTGCACCTGTACCTGTTCCGCCACCCATTCCAGCTGTAACGAAAACCATGTCTGCTCCTTGTAGTACTTCCTCAATTTGCGACTTACTTTCTTCAACAGCTCTTTTTCCAATTTCAGGATTTGCTCCTGCTCCTAAACCACGCGTCAACGTTGCACCAATTTGCATAGTAATTTCAGCTTTTGATTGTTTTAGTGCTTGGGCATCCGTATTAAAAGCAATGAACTCAACGCCTTCTACTCCGTCTTCAATCATTCGGTTAACGGCGTTATTTCCGCCACCACCAACACCAATAACTTTTATTCTTGCAAACTGTTCTATATTTTCAAATTCAAACATGATCATTCCTCCTCGTCATACCGATTACATAATTTCACGTTTTTCTAAGAACCATTCATTTCATTCTAAGATTTATCTTTTTATGTACGTTTTAGTAGTTTAGAATTATCCAATTCACTTTAAGACATAGAATTGTCCTAATTCCCCTAACACTACTATACAAGAAAACTACTTATTATCTTTTCGATAATTTTTCCTTAATATACCTTTAACTAAAACATGTATTTTAACATCTTAATGTAATATCTCTATCAACTTCGTAACAAACTTTCATTAAAAAGTTTGTACAATTAATATAATTCTTTCCTTTTTGAATGAATCCTTTAAGAATCTTTATCAGATCCAAAGAAATCAAAACCTAATATATGATAATTTGTGATACTGTTCACAAATTATCCAATAAATTATAATCCCTACAAATTTCCTATTGGTAAAATATTCATATATTAGGATTTCTTAATAAATAAGTATGAATCGGAGAAATCATGAAAATATTATTTAAAAGTTTATTTGTTATAATCTGTCTCTTAATTAGCTTATTCATCTTCAATTCTCAAAAATTATTCATTAATAAAAAAGATATATCTACTAGAGTAATAAAAGAAGATATTAAAAGAATTGATAGTGATACAGATGCAGATAAATCTACTTTGTCTTCTAATCTGACACAATATCAATCAAATTCAAAAAAAGAAATTGCTAAAGCAACTATTTGCCTTTTTGGAAACTTTGATCGTCTTTAAGACTTAATGAAAGCCTCTGAGCTAGTCGTTAAAGGGACTGTTATTGCAACTGAACCATATGTTCCAATTGATGAGAGAAGTCATCGTAGACCATATACAAAATTAACATTTAAAATAAGTAAAGTTATTTCAGGTGAAAAGCGGTTGAATGGAAAAACTATCTCAATTTTAGAAATGGGAGATGAAAATTTAAAATTTGAAGGAATCCTTAATTCTAAAGTAGGACAAAGTAATATTGCTTTTTTAATAGATGTAAATGAGTCTACAAATTTAGAAACCAAGTTATATGGAATATATGGGGCATATAAAGGCAAATTTATTGAAGACAATAACTCTAGGAAATATTTTCGAGGTACCCCTTAAAATATAACTAAAGAAATAGATGAAACAGAATTGAGAATAAATAATGCTGTTACAGAATTAAATAAGCAACTTGAAACCTAATTTTATAATGTTTCAAATTATAAAGAGGTATTTGAAACAACCAAGTCCTTTCACTAATACAGAAGGTAAATAAAACTCTCCATACTAAAAAGAACCGACAAAACTAATATTTGTCGTTTCAATCTTTACTATTTTTTGATTATTTCTGTTTTATTTTCTTCAGTCCAATTTTGAACTCCGTCATCTTCGTCCAATTCGATAATAACGTCTGTTACACCTTTTTCTTTCATAATTTTTTCTTCTAATCGGTCTTTTATGTCATCAGCTTGAGCTACTGTTAAATTAGGGTCTAGTTCAATTTCTAATTCAACATGTAAATCTTCCCCCTCTTTAACAACCGTAAGAGCTTGAATATCTTTGACATCTGGATCTTCCATTACGATTTCACCAATCTTGTCTTCCATTTCTTCATCGGATTCACCAATTACTCCTGCAGCATTATCAAGAAATACTTTTCCAACAACAAGGAACATCAAAATACCGATGATAACAGAAGCGATACCTTCCGCTTGATGGAATGGTGTATAGTAAGCAATGATTACAGCAATCATCGCTAATAATCCACCTAGAGTTGCTACTGTATCTTCTAAGAAAACTAATTTCGTAGCTGGTTTTGCTTTTCCTAAATTAGAAATTGCCTCAGTAACCACTCCAAAACCACTTGTTGTTATTCCTAATTCATGACTAATTTCTTTCATTGCTTTGTAAAGTACAAAGGCTTCAAGCACAACCGAAGCACCTAAAATAGTTAGGGTAATAGCCAGACCTGAAGAGTGGGTTGGATGTACAATATGCTGAATTCCTTCGACAATCGTTTCAAATGCCATAATTCCTACAATTAATACTGCTCCAAGTAAAACTAAATTAACAAGTCGACCAAATCCATTTGGAAACCGATCTGTTGGTGCCTTTTTACTTAAAGCTGAACCGCTAAATACAAAAAGTTGGTTTGCAGTATCGGCAGCACTATGCATCATCTCAGCAAAGAGTGCAACACTTCCAGTCATACTAAACCCTATTCCTTTTATTATCGCTATTACAGCGTTAACAATCGCTGCTAATAATGCAGATTTATTACCCTTTTTTAAAAGCTGTAAAAATTCTTTCATTCTATACTCCTCTTCACTAGTATTTTTATATTATGTATTTTTATATTTTTTATTAGCTAACCAGGGAAAGTTCATAAAATTCGAAGTAACAACAGTTCATTTTTTACTTATTTGGAAAGATATGTAATTTAATTTTAACATAGGTTCTGATTATTCTTTTGTCTCTTCTACAAAAATATTTTTAATCAGCTAAAATATTTTTGTAACTTGAACAAAAACTTTTTACCCTTAACAAAACGAAGATGCCACTAAAGACGAAAAAATAAATAGAAATCAAATAGATATATCGCGATCATCAACATGGTTACTCCTATTAAGAAGTATAGTATCTTCTTTAATAAAAGCTTTTTTTTATTGAAAATTGAGACCCATAAACAAAATAATGCTAATAATAAGATTGGTACCGCTAGTAACAAAATCAGCAACTATCTTCACATCCTTTTACTAAGATTCCTATGTCATACTTAATTCTTTATGAAGCAAAAAAAGCTATCTAAAAAGACAGCTTTTCATAATTTATATGCGGATAATTAAATGTACTAGTTCAATTTCATTTTTTTTTACAAACTTTACTTCTTACTTTCCTTAAAAGATAAACGCTCTAATCTCTTTCCCATCAGTTCAGCCATTTGTTTTGAATGAGGATCTTCTTCTTTTTGTAAATTATCAATGATATGATTATAATCCTTTTCGCTTCGATTCTGGCTTAATTTATATGAGGCCTGAATTTCTTCCACTTTAATCTTAAATCCAACTATACCTTTTAGTTCACTTTCTAAAAGTTGTGGAGAAAGTTTATCCCATAGTACTGGGTTTTCACGATTTTTTTCATATTTCTCTAGCATGATTGTTAATTCATCTACTAACTCATCTCTTTCTAAAATGCTTGCTTTTCCGTAAACATGCACAGCTTGATAATTCCAAGTTGGAACTTCTTCAACTTCATACCAAGAAGATGAAATATATGCGTGAGGTCCTTGAAACATAACAAGCACTTCTTCACTATTCTCAAATGTTTTCCATTGTGGATTTCCATATGCAATATGCCCAGTAATATAATAATCTTCACCTTTTTTAGTTATAGCTAAAGGTAAATGAGTAGCAATTGGTTTACCCTGTTTTGTTGTGATAACCGTGCCAAAAGAGTTTTTTTGAACGAAATCCCAAATTTCTTCAGGATTTGTGACTTTATAATATTTTGGAATATACATATTTCGTGATACCTCCTTCATTACTTTTGTTGCAAATGCAATAAAATTATTATACTTTATAATCTACCTTAATATTGTTGCATTTGCAATAATATTTTTAATAGGATGTATGTGGAATCTTACTATTAACAAATGGTATTTCACTTAATTATAAAAAAGAGAAAAATCATTCAATCTGAAGATTTTTCTCTTTCCTAGTTCAAGCATAAATCAAAAAAGTATCCCAACAATTACTTAATCAATGCTTCATACACAGCAGTCGCCACGGCTTTATATTGACCCGTAGCAAAGTCATCCCCTTCAAATTTGTTCGGATTTATTAGTGGATCAATTACAGGTGAATGTTTTTTATTGGTCATTAAGACAATCCCTAAATTATTATCAGAATCTATAATGGTCAGCGTGCCTACCCAACCAGTATGTCCAATCGCATTTGGACTTGCATATAATCCAAAAGTTGACGACATACTCGGAGAGCCATTTCTTCTCCAACCTAAGCCATATGTTGGATTTAAATCGGAAGGTGCTGAAAACTGATCAATCGTTTTTTGATCAAATAGTTTTACTTTACCATATCCACCTCCGTTTAACATTACTTGCAATAGAACCGCTAAATCGCTTGTCGTAGAGAAAAGCCCCGCATGACCAGATATGCCACCCATAGAGTAATATGCCTTCTCATCGTGCACTTCTCCCTGTATTGTGTATGTACGAATGTTTGGGAAAGAAATGATCCCGTCACGTGAATTCCCGATTAACTCGGTTGCCGCGAAATCTTTCGGTTTGAATCCTTTTTGCAAGGGGTTGAACATTGTGTGTTTTAGACCTAACGGCTTATAAATCGTATTTTCTACATAGTCGTCTAGTCGTTTTCCAGTTACCTTCTCAATAATAAAACCAAGGATCATATAGTCCACGTCACTATAAATGTTTTTCGTACCAGGTACGTATTCTAACGGTGTTTCAGCGATTTTTTCAAATGTTTCATTACGGTCTTGTGTATACAAGGGACCTGCTACAGTAGGATTGTGGTATTGCGGATCAGCTGGAAAACCAGCAGTGTGGTGTAATATATCGATTAAGCGCAGGGTATCCTTCCCTTTAATCATATCAGTTGATTTGTCTTTAAAATTTGGAAAGTATGATTGTACAGTTGAATTCAAGTCTATTTTTCCGATACTAACAAGATGTTGCAAAGCGAAGTTAACTGCATACATTTTAGTATTTGATGCCAAATCAAACATTGTATTAGTCTTCATTTTCTGAGGATGTTTCAGTGGTGATAGCCCATCATATTTTTTCGAGTACCCATAAGCAGTGTTTTTTACAATTTTTCCATCTTTAATAATCATTAGAACTGCACCCGGAAAACCATTGTTTACATCCTGTTGGATCAATTCATCTACTTGTTTTAATTTCTCGGATGAAAATCCAACCTCTTCAGGACGTTTTACTTTGCTCAACACGGGAAAGTTATCACTATGTTTGTTTTGTTTCATTCCATTCACCTCTGACTGGATTGAGGTTTTCTCTGCATTTGTTTGAGCGTAGCTGACAGAACCTGTTGTAGTAACCAACGCAAGAGATAGTGTTGATGTTACAATACTTCGAGTAATTCGAGTCAATTTTGTCCCCTCCCATTATGATTCATTCAAGGATTGTCTAGTTGGAAAATCCTTTTTATAGTTGTAAATAAAATTCAAAATTCACTATTTTTATTTTGAAAGAAAATTTCAACTACTATTAGTATAAGTTTGAGGTTCGAAGTTTGTAAAGTCTGACTATTCTAACAAATTTACTAAAGCATTCTAAAGTACTATATAACTACTAGCCTCTCCACATTTAAATTTGCTATTGAGGTACAACAACTCTAAAATTCCAACACTACTTGGCAATTACTCTACACGATCTCAATAATTATGAATCTGAAAAATCATTAAAATGTTCGAAAACATAAATCGCTAATTTTTTTCTATGTAATAGGTACTAAAGAATATTGATATTTCATATATCTACTTTCTTTTCTGAAGTTTCCTATGAATACCATCTTTGGCAAAATATTTTCTTTTCATAATTATTTACTAGGTCGCTAAAAGTAATGACTTTTTAATACGTATTGGAGCATAAAAATTCCAGATCTACAACAAAAAAAAAGCAAGCCGCTTTCTCATAAACATTACGTTTAATTCTTTTTTTTACTAATATATCAATAAAAAAACAATAAGAATCCAAAACTACCCTTATTATAGAACAAGAAATAATAGAGTCTTAAGCAATCCAAATTGTTCAATTTTTGCATCCTTTAGTTAAAAAACAATTTTTGTATCAAATCTACCAAATACTTATAGAATATTTTATCGACATGTACCACTGGAAATTTCTCAGGTAAATCTGAACGTTTTATACTCGCAAATCCATTTTTTTCATAAAATCTATGAGTGCTAAAAATTGTGGTATTGTCCCGAGATAGATTACTATACTTAAATTTCTTCATTGTCAATTGGCAAGAAAATAGACTACCGAAGTAACCTACTCGATCTTTAACTTATTCATGTATAAGAAAGGTCATTACATATTAGTCATATAAACTATGTAATGTCCTTTTATTTATCTATCATTTTTTTAAAAATTAGGTTTGATAAATTTTTTCTTACCCTGTTTTTTCATATTAAGCATTTCTAGTTTCTCAAATATGATCCAAAATAGCCTGTTCAACAGTCTCATTAATGTCTTTTATTCTTAAATTCAAGTAGAATGCATCTAGCTAGCTCAACAATAAGGAGCATTCTATTATACCTAGAAAAATATAAAATAATATAGTAATAGTATCAATATATAATATAAAATTTATTGCTATTAAATGTAACATGATGGAATTAAACATCGCACAAAATCATTTTCCCAATGTAAGAAATCAGAAATAGGAATCATCATGGACTTATTGTAGTCTTTGAAATAACCAATAAAATGCCACCGCAAAAATAAGGCAAGACGTTGAGACCATCATTTTACGATACCATGGGAAACGTTTCATCAATAGCAAGAAAGGAAGTAATAGGCATAGGATCATGAGTTGTCCTGCTTCCACACCTAAATTAAACATCAGGAGTGAGCCAAGTTGATTACTCTTTGGAAGTCCAGTTTCAGCCAAGGCCCCGGCAAAGCCCATGCCATGAATCAGACCAAATAAGGCCGTTAATAGCCACCGCCATTTCGCCTTTTTAACAAATATGTTTTCCACTGCTACATAACAGATTGTCAGGGCAATCAAGGATTCGACCCAGTACGGGATGACGTGAATGCGACCTGTCGCCACCAAGAACAGTGTAACGCTGTGGGCGATAGTAAAGGCAGTAACAATTTTCAACGCATCCTTGAATCTAGTTGCGATTATTACTAAGGATAACAAAAACAGTAAATGATCATAACCTGTCAAAATGTGTTCGATGCCAAGCTTAAAGTATTTCCACAAAACAGCACCAATCTTAGCCTTTGGAAGGTCCTTTGGAAGATCCTTGGGAGGGTCCTTGGGAAGGCCCTTTGGAAGGTTGATTAGAATATCTTTATTAGTGCTATCAATCATATCCTGCTGAAAATAATCACCTGCATGGACCATGAGTACACTCGTATGAGTAGGCACAGCGTCAAATATCAGATCGTAATGAAGATTAAATTGTTTGATTTCTTCATCGGCGATAAACCTTAGTTGAAATTCCACACCTCTTACGACACCCTTTTGCGCCATGTTCATCGAAACCAATTCCAACTTTAAGGGCTGCTTCGAATCAGCATCTATGCGAAGACCTTTCTGTAAATAGGCTTCGATTTTTTGCGAGGCCAGTTCATCGTTCACCAGATTATCCAAGTCAGTACCGAAATGTGGAAACAAGTCTTTTTGTTCAATAAAAAGATCATAGAGAATCTCGTTTCCTTCAATGTTTAAATCCGAGTAACTCATATCTATGGAATGCGCAAGTGAAGTTGTGGTAGTCCCAAAAAATAATAAGAACATGATGATGAACATGGACAGTAATGAACGCATCTTCATAGAGGAACCTCTTTTCATGAAATGTTAGTATTACAATCTACAATATAGTTTATCCTGTTACGAACGTTCATTCTGCAACCCGAACATGTTGCTCGACTTATTTCAAGCTATCTAAGAGTGTCTTTACATTACATATGAAATATGAGCCGGTATCCCGTTGCAGAACGAGGCAATGTAGCTTTAGTA
Organism: Bacillus sp. AFS077874; assembly: GCF_002566505.1. Classification (NCBI taxonomy): domain Bacteria; kingdom Bacillati; phylum Bacillota; class Bacilli; order Caryophanales; family Bacillaceae; genus Bacillus; species Bacillus sp. AFS077874. The sequence goes on along the minus strand of NZ_NUYF01000008.1, from coordinate 104,307 downwards.
CACCTTTGGTACCATTAATCGTCCAAATCGATGAAGGGGAGAAAATTGTTCTCCCCCAGTTTCATTACCGATTCATCCTAAATTTCGTTAATGTGATGACACCTGCGTGTATACTTTTTCTTTGCTGTTCCGTTGGCCAATCCCTGGATGGCTGCGGGCACTGTTATGCTATTTAACGTCACTGTTGAACGACTTGGAATGTCTTGCGTTCCACTACCGTATAACCGTCATTGAGCAAAAAGAGTACATCATAAGTGCCAGGGGCCAGTCCATTGTTTAAACTAACTCTTCCAGATCCAGACATTAAATAACTCCATCGCAAAGATGCACCCGCACCTGGAGGAACAGCTCCAGTTCTGTAGATGCCGACCCAATCTTTCCCGTTTAACGCTGCCCCAGTATAGGATAGGGTAATAGATTCCCCTTGGATGTACTGGGATTTGTCTAGTGTTATTTGGCCTGTAGCTACTCCAACTGCTTGAACAGTTACGTTAATGCTTGTTGTCAATGGAACGCTGTTCGGGTTTTCAACTCCAGAAGGCAGAGTTACGGTCCCTGGCACCGAGAAGGTCTGCACCGTCTTGATAGCCGGATCGTAGCTAACGCCGCTTAAATTCCAAGTCACACTTGCGTCCACATTTCCTTTATCTGTTGCAAGAATTACTTCTGTGGGCAATCCAAGAGCTTCCGCTGTCTTGGCCGTTCCGTTGTTCGCAGATACCGATGCAGGCGCAGTGATGCTGTTTAAATTAACTCTTTGAGCCTCAATTTCAATGTCTTGCGACGAACGATTATACATGGAATCGTCAGCGAATACCCTGAGTATATATGGAGTAGTCGGCGACAAATTTGTAAACTTATAATGCCTGTATTCATCGAACGGCTTGTCTAGTGGAAGCGAAAGGCTGTTAAACGATTTGTCCACTTTCCCCGTAAGCTTGTTGATAAGCTGAATATTATATTCCAAAACGCGCACATTGTCATTTGCTTGCTTTATTGTAAAAGCAAGTTCGTTGTTTTTGTAGGAATCGACCGTAATACCCTCTTCAAACTCCGGAGCTATGAGTTCTCTTATATCGCTCCTGCTATAGGTAAAGGCCTCTTTACCTTCACCAACGATTTTTACTGAAGGTATGCCTACATATTCATCTGTACTTAAGTTATACTGTTTGATGATAATTTTTGAACCGTAAACCTCTAAGAAATTCACGATGCGAGGTGTGGTTTTATAGTTGATATACGAGCCTTCTAAATATCCACCGTAAGGTCCATCATCAATATAACTTGAATATGAACTCGCACCGCTGTCGAGAAACGTAGCCGAACCTTGATAGTGAGAACGTTCGTCGGTCGGGTCGTATTGCGTATGACCTGACATATATACCACCTGCGACAAGTCATTGTCGGCAATATATTTACCTACATTATTACTTGCTGCGCTGCTCCATCTCCCTGACCACACTGTTCCACTTATAGGGTAGTGAGAAGATACAAATATGGGTTTGGTTGGATCGTAATCCGCTTCTGTTTTAATTTGGTTGAGTAAATCTTTGGTTTTTCCCACTGTATTGTCGTTGTTATAATTTCCGTCAAAACCTACAATATTATATCCTTTTACCTTTACCCTATAAGCACTATTAAAGAAATTGTTATCGTATGAATTCGTTGTGGCGTTCCACGCGCCCGCCGAACCTACAGGTATAAATTTTTCGGCGCCGCCCATATCATGGTTGCCTCGTACCATATAAAGCTTCGTATTGTCAAACAGACCTTCACCTTTAAGTTTATTGTAAATGTCTGTCAGATTTTTCATCCACACATATTCATTGGCGTTGTTACCACCGGTAACGTCGCCAGGAATAAAGAGTACGTCGGCTTGTGGGAATAGTCTCAGTTCTGTTCTGTAATCTTTTTCAATGCGCGCGATTGTTGCGGGATTAGCACTTACTTCCGGATCGCTGTCCACAATCATATTTAAACCGGCGGGAGTTAATGTTTTATTGCTTTTTTGATAGATGAATATGGCGCTGTTTAGTTCACGTTCGTAATAATTGATGGTTTCCTGTGTATATAATTTTTCTTTTTGCGTTGTTGCTACCTTAGTTGCCGTATTAAAAACCTTCTTCAAATAATCAAAATCGGTTTGGCTGAAGCCGTTACCGAGACCGTCTGCTATTATTGTATTTGCTTCTGATATTTTGTCGTTAAGTGCTTTTAAATCTACTTTATTTACAGCGTAACTATTAAAATTAGCTTGAACCATATCACTGCTAAATGCACCTTTCCAAACATTCAGATCAGCTATATCGAATGAATTACCTCCATTTTTGCCCGATCCGTCGCTACCTATATTTAATGGGTTCGATGTATCTAAAGTTCCGACCCCCAGCGATGTTTCAGTCATTTTGTAACCATCAATATACAACGATCCGAGCATTTTATCTCTGTCTACAACAAATGTCACGTAACGCCAATGGGAAGCATTAAACGTGTCACGCCCAAATTTTACTGATGAGGTCGGGAATCCTAAATTCATATTGACCGAATTGGCTGATGTATAAATCGCCCAGCCTTCGTTAGTGCTCTTAGTAAAATCCTTGTTTGATAATATTACCTGATTATTGTTAGTGTCACCCTTATACCAGAAGGATGTGGTAAAACTTTCATTACCAAAATTCAAGCTATGCGTCGTACCGACATAATTACCGTCTCCACTTTCTAAGTGCAGAGCTTTGGTCCCGGGTAATACACCATCTACATAACTATAATTTCCTTTACCTTCCAATTTCTCTTGATTTGCATCGTCCGATAAATTATTGTCGAATTTCATTGATGCAATAAGGGGGTTGGCATTTAATACTGCATTTGTGGGCAATGAAGTTTTTCTGTCACCATTTGATGGTAAAGCAACAACAACGCGCAATTTTTTACCAATATCATTTAACGTTACGGTGTAGCTTTTGGATGTACCACCCGATTTTACATTAATATATTGATCGCTTATACGTGATTTCTGTACTTGCCATTGAAATGTTAGATTTTTGCCCATTGAACCATGACCCATGATTACATTGGCGGTGATCGTTTGACCGTAAACCGGCTGCATATTGTCGATTTTAACGAGTTTGGTACCCGATTCGTTTGCAAGTGCATCTTTGGTGGTTGATAACATAACGAATATCATCGTTAATACGAGAGAAATGGATAAAATTCTTTTCATTACAGAAAACCTCCAGGAATTCTAATTTTCTACGATTACTGCGAATTGTTCTAAAGTACAGACCAACTTTTCTAAGAAATTATTACTTTTAGCTTGAATATGAATATCACTTATAACAGGGAAAACTAAATCGTGTTTATTTCTATCCGAATGAATAGAGATCTATGGATACATATTAACGTTTGCCCGGTACATCGAATTTTGTTGTCCCTCCCTTGTTGGACAGTTTTTGAGCTAAATTCACAAGCATTGATCTTTTACAACTCTTGCTACAAGGTTTCCACCCAATTTAACAAATCAACTCACTGAACATTTCCTGAATATTAAGTGAATTTAATATTGTAAAGCAGATTACAACAATTAATAAACTGTAAAAAATAGTTAAATATCAATAGAATATTGTTCCTCCTTTTCCTAAATGAACTTAACTTCCTTACGACTTCTTCTCCTAGTGAAGTCAGCCACGCTTTAGAATTTCAACTTATTTTTTCAGTGAGATGGTGAAAAATATCACATGGACAATTATATAAGCACTATGTAAATTGAACATTAATTCTAAATTATCAACTATTAATACAACCATTTGTGTTAAGTAATCCGTAATGATAAAAACTATTAACCTTAATTGCTTTCCTCAGGAAGTAAATCAAATAAGAAATACCAAAGTCCTCAAAACTATATACCTTCATTCTCCTAACCTTAAGCCAAAATTGATTTTCAACGTCTAAATAAATGCGAAAAAGTTCAAGAAAAACAACGTTCTTGAACTTAAGTAGATGAATTTGAACTCATGTCTGCTAGCTATATTTTCGGTGTCCTATCGATCATAGATCCTTCTAGATTAAAAAAATTGTTATATAATTAGTAAAAATTAGCCATTAATTATACAACTTAATTATTGACCTTATGTAAAGTAAACTTAATTTTTATGTCCACCAATAAACACTATTAAGAAATTCTTAATATTGTATAATGTTTTTTTAATGTATACATCAAGTGAATACATTTTTATTGTCTACCAATTAATCGAATGATAATTCTATACAAAAAAGAGCCCCAAGTAAAAGCCATTTTCCTTGGGACTCTTTTTTTATTTAGTTTTTCATTTATGCTTCCACAACATCCGTTTGCTGATAGACTTCACTTTCGAATTCTCCTGTAGCCTTACTTGTTAGAATACCTGATGTCATTGCTCCACTAACGTTTAGAGCTGTACGGCCCATGTCAATTAGAGGTTCAACGGAGATTAGTAATCCAACGATTGCGATTGGAAGATTCATAACTGATAGTACGATAAGAGCTGCAAAAGTTGCTCCTCCACCGACACCAGCTACACCGAATGAACTGATTGCTACGATTAAAATTAGAGAGATAATAAACGATGCACTTGTTGGATCAACACCAGCTGATGGAGCTACCATTACAGCTAACATTGCTGGGTAGATACCAGCACATCCATTTTGACCGATTGAAAGTCCAAACGAACCAGCGAAGTTTGCAATTCCTTCTGAAACACCGAAATCTTTTGTTTGTGTTTTGATTGTCATTGGTAATGTTCCAGCACTTGTACGTGATGTAAATGCAAATGATAAAGTTGGTAAGGCTTTTTTCACATATCTTACTGGGCTTAGTTTTGCAAATGATAATAATAATAAATGCACAATAAACATTACGATTAAAGCCACATAAGACGCTATTACAAACTTACCTAATTTTACGATTGCATCATAATCACTTGTTGCTGCTACTTTTGTAATGATTGCTAAGATTCCATAAGGTGTTAAACGAAGAATTAACGATACAACCCTCATCGTTACTGTATAAAGTGTATCAATTATTTTAGCAAAAAACTCTGCAGTTTCAGGCTCTTTACGTTTTATTCCTAGGTAGGCAATTCCCACAATTGCTGCAAAAATTACAACTGCAATTGTAGATGTTGCACGTGCACCAGTTAAATCTAAAAATGGATTACTTGGAATTAATTCAAGGATTTGTTTAGGAATAGTCATCGCTTCTACAGTTGGAACACGTCCTTGTAATTCTGTAATTCTAGCAGTCTCTGCAGCACCTTCTGATATTTTGATTCCATCAAGTCCAAATCCTAAAGCGGATCCTATTCCAATAGCTGCTGAAATAGCTGTTGTACCAAGAAGAATCCCAATAACAAGGACACTAATTTTACCGATATTCTTAGTTAACTTTAATTTTGTAAACGCTCCAACAATTGAAACGAATACTAGTGGCATAACAATCATTTGTAATAGTTTGACATAGCCACTACCAACAATGCTAAACCAGTCGATTGTTCCGACTGTAACGTCATGTTCAGTTCCATAGATTAAATGAATAATATAACCAAAAATAAGACCTAAACCTAAACCAGTGAATACACGTTTTGAAAAAGATACATGCTTTTTTTGCATAAAATACAAGCCATACATAAGTACTAATAAGATAACAACATTTACGCAGATAAGAAATGTATTCATTTTTCTCCCCCTTTTCTTTTAATAATTTAATTTACGAAAATACTAATACAAGTATTCCTATAAATCAAGTAGGATTTATTATTTTTTTGTAAAATTCCTACTTTTTTATCATTTAGACACAATTTAGCTAGAAATCTATTTCTACTTAATTAATAGCGTTTCACCATGTTCATCAAATGCATGCTTAAAATCAAAAGCAGTAGGAGTTGGTCCATTTTGAATGTAATAGTCATATCTTTTAAAGGCCTCTTCCCACGATATATCGCTTTGTTTCTCGGTCCACCAAACAACATATGAAAGATGTTTCTCTTTATAAGATTCCATCCATTTACTTCGATCTTTCAACGCTTGTTTATGGTGTCCAGAGTACGTAAAGCGATATAAGGATTCTAAATTCTTCCATACCGTTAGTGTAAGGATAGGATAGCCGTCTCCCTTACTAGCTTCTTCAGGGAGAGCGATTCTATCAGATGAAAACGCATCAATCATGTGTCCTGATTTTGTAGCCTGACGAAAGACATCATTTCCTACAGAAAAAAATTGACGAGAGGCAGAGTGGTCATATGGGTGTTTTAGCCTACCAACTGTATAGATTGCAACAAAAGCCATAAATAGTCCTCCATAGACAGGTTTTATTAAATTTATATTCAAGTAAGCTTTTATTTCATAACTAATTCTTTTTTTCAATATTTTTATATTTTGTAGAGAATTGGAGTAAGGAGAAATTCTTGTAAACTTTTTTGAATATCGAATTCAGTGTTCTGTAGACAGCAAAAAAGACAATCACCTAGGATTACTCCCTTTTGATTGTCTCTAAAAATAAATTATAGTTTAATCCTAATTGAGTTTTAACAAGATTAATGGTTATTCCCTAATACTTTTTAACTGGTTTTGTAGCATCTGTTACGGTTGGGTTAAAACGACTACCTCACAATGGGACAGCCCTTTTTTCATTCGTCTAAAAATACTAACTTATTAATTGATAAACCTTGAAAAATACCCAAATAAAAATCACTAACCAAATCAGCAAAATTAATGATCCGACTATCCAATTTTTAGGTTTACCTTGTTTCATCATTTCCTCTGCTTTCATTTCACAGTCAACTATTACATTATCTGGTATTAGCTTTAAAGAAATATAAATACCTAAAGGAATGAGAATAACATCGTCTAAATAGCCTAAAATTGGAATGAAATCAGGGATTAAATCAATCGGACTGAAAGCATATGCTACTACACAAACTATGAATACTTTTGCATACAACGGAACACGTTCATCCTTGCATGCAAAATAAAGTGTGAATACTTGTCGCTTTAATTTCTTCGCCCATAATTTTAATTTTTTAAGCATTTTTTCTCCTATATTTGCGTTTTAACTAATTATATCAAAGCTTTTAATGAAAGAGTCGCGAATATTAAAACAAATGTTTTACCACAAAGTCTTGTCCAAAAATATAAACAAGCCAACCTATAATGCCAAGTCCGATTGAAGCAACTAAGTGCATTGAGTGCTGAAGCGCTACTCCGATAATCAATAACATAACTACCGTTCCTGGAATCCCAAGTACAACTCCATATGCAAATTTACTTAATGTTTGTACTTGTTCGCCCTGAACATTTAGCCAAATTAAACTTAAAAGACTAACGATTGGCAATGCCGCAATCAATCCACCTTGTGTAGGGAATCGGCGTGCTATTTCAGTAATAACTCCGATAATAATTGCGGAAGTAAATATTTTAATAATCGCGTACATTTTGAGCTCTCTCTTTCATTAAATTAAAGGCCTTTAATATCGTTTCTCTTTCTTGTTCTGTCATCTGTTCAAAAAGAAGCTGTTGAAGCTTTTCTTCATTTAAACTTGAATTTTGTAACAAAACTTCTTTCCCTAAATCAGTAAGCATTAGAATTACTTTTCGTTGATCAATCTCACCACGAGTTTTATAAACATATTCTTTTTCTAGTAAACGTTTAACATGTTCTGACGCTGTATTGTGAGAGACTTTAATTCCTTCAGCAATATCCTTTATCCCAACTTCATCTTCTTTATCGATAATTTGTAAAATCCGAACGCTTTGGTGCGTAATATTTTCTTTATGCTTATACCGTAAAAGATAGTAAATATCAGTCCATAATTGATTCAATTGTTTAATTTCTTTATTCATGATGGCCCTCCTTATATCGTATAATACGATTATATCTCATAGTACGATATATGTAAAATATAGGGTAAAGAAAAGTCATGGAAAAAAACAGTTGGCTGCAATTAAAATCTGCGAATCGCAATTAAAATTGGGAAACCTGCAATTAAAATTAGTAAAACTGCAATTAAATTCCAAAGAATCGCAATTAAAACAAGAAATTACCCATACCAGTTAAGGTATTATCACCTAGAAATTGTACGATAGTAGTTACTTTCAAATAGAAAACTAGCAAAACATGGTTCAATTCTTTTCATTTTAGAAATAAATTGATAAAAACCTTAAAAAAGAGCAATCAGATCAACTCACTGTTTTTAGATTCGTCCACTTCCCTAGTATTTCTACAAAAAAAAAGGGCGTCCCTCCGTCAGTTAACCTGACTTACGGGACTGCCCCTATTAAATTCTTAAATAGAAATAGGTGGTAATGTATTCCCTGTTTCAAGTAAGCTTTTTAAGTTACTTAAAATTGCAGGCCAGCCATTGTTTAATCCTTCAAACGTATCATCACGATCTACTAAATCAGTAGGTTCAAGATTTTCATGTTTCAGCGTTAATCTAACTGTTGACTCTAAATCTTTCAACATAAATGTAACGATTGATGGTTCTTTACGGTTCGTCGGATCGTTTGTATGATTCCATGTGAATGAAAGTAAACGATATGGCTCACATTTTAGAATCGTTCCATAATCTGTAACTTCACCATTTCGTAAATAAGAAACCGTTGAGCCTACTTTCCAATCAGATTCAATTGCAGTTCCGAAAAAGTATTTTTCAGTAAATTGAGAGCTTGTTAAAGCTTCCCATAGTTTTTCGGGTGTAGTTGCGATGTATGTAACATAAACAAATTGTGGTTTATTCATTGTTATAATCCTCCTCAAGTTTTTTTAATTCACTTAATGTATCTAAGCGATTATGTTCATACTTGTTGATCCATCGCTTTGAAATTTCACTAATTGGTACAGGATTAAGATAGTGAAGTTTATTACGACCATGCCACTCTACTACAACAAGATTTGCTTCTTCTAGTATCACTAGATGTTTAGTTACTGCTTGTCTGCTCATTTCAAGATGTTGACATAATTCACTTAATGTTTGCCCGTTGTTCATAAATAGCTCATCAAGCAGTTTTCTTCGACTTGAATCGGCAAGTGCTTTAAAAACCTTATCTATCTCATTCGACCTCCTCAATATTTATATATTAAGCAACTAATTAGTTGCATGTCAAGTTCAATAGATTTTTTTTTGAAGTTAGTAAATTACTCGCTTTATTGAACAAAATTCATTTTAAAAAAACAAGATTCTATTAAAATAAAATGTTTTAAAACAAATGATTCCTTTTTTCCAAAAAGCTAAATGAAGTGTTATTAGCAGGATTTTGAAAGTTGGGGCAACCATTCTATACTACGAAAGAAAAAGGAACGGGCTTAGGTTTTATGATTAGTAAAAAAATCATTGATAATCATTTTGGCGAAATCCATATTGAGAGTGAAGTAAACAAAGGTACAATTATTGAAGTTATCCTACCGTTCGTAAATAAAACGGCCAATTATTCAACTGAGATTGCGATCAATTGATAAAAATTAACTAATAATTAACAATAAATTAAATGGATGTATGGATAAGTATATAAAGAATTTGTAATCCTTAAGTTTTAAAAGTGAATTCAAAAGCAAAAAAAAGAGAAATTGCCGAAACAATTTCTCTTTTTCATTCTATTAACCTGCAAGATCATTCGAAGGTCTAGCAGGTTGTTCTCGTTTCCCTGGTTTAACAAAGATCATGGCAACCATTCCTAATGTTACTGCGATTGATGCTGCGATAAACATTGCACTGTATCCATGTTTTGCGACTAGGCTACCTGTTAAGGTTGGTGCAATAATTGTAGCTAGGTTTGCGATGAAATGTGTTACGCCACCAAATGTTCCAGCTTTTTTTGGTTCTGTATCTAATACTACTGTCCAATAAATTGAGTTTGGTAAATAGTTAAATGCATTACCAATACACATTAAGATTAAGACTGCTGTAGCACTTTGAACTGTCGGAATCAGCATGAAACAAATTGCTGTAAAGAATAATGAAATAACTGTGAACCAAGATCTAGCAATTCGTAAATTCCCTGTTTTTCTAAGAAGTGAATCTGATATTTTTCCTCCTAGTAAACCAGTAAAAATAGCTCCAATCCATGGGATCATTCCAACAAATCCTAGTGATGCTAATGAAAAACCGAATTCATCTTGTAAATATTTTGGCGTCCAAGTAAGTAATAATATATTTACATATAAAAAGGCAAAATAACCAATTGCATTCATTACTAGATTAGGATTTTTGAAAAAATAGTACCACGGTGTAGATTCTTGTTCACTTTTTCCACTAACCGGATTATTTAAACGGATGATCTCAAGTTCTTGTTTTGTGACATTTGGATTTTCTTCTGGTAGGTTTGTAAATACTTTAGACCAAATAAATGCCCAAATTAAACCAACTACCCCAAGAATAATAAATGTCACTTTCCAACTTGCAACTGATAATAGAGCAACTACGATTGGTGCAGTAATAAGTGCTCCTACTGGTGTACCTACTAAACCAAGCGCAACTCCAAAGCCTCTTTCTTTCGGAGAAACCCAGTTTGCCATTGTTTTATTCATTGTTGAGAGGGTAGGTCCTTCTGCAAGTCCGAATAATACTCGGAAAACTGCAAATCCAGCTAAAGCTGATCCACCAAATAAAGTCGCACCTAAATTCCCAGCAAATACAGTGCCTAATTCAAAAATTGACCAGGCAGTTGCGGCAAGTAACCACATAAATTTAGGTCCTTTTTTGTCGGCGAAAGCTCCACCAAATAATGCTCCAAATATATAACCATATCCAAAGTAACCTAGGATTTCACCCCAACTTATAGGACTTAATCCAAACTCTTTAATTATCTCTGCCTGTGCATATGCAATTGCACCTCGGTCGATATAATTAACGATTGTGATCATAATGATCATAAAAATGATAAAGAATCTATAATTATTTTTCATTAAAAGATAGTTCCTCCTATTAATTTTTTTATCAGAAGAACCCCCCATATATTTATCACTTTCTACTACTTACACAATCTTTTTACCTTTTTTCCAAACAGATTTCACATGGTTAACACCAAATAAATATTGTAATTCTTGATAGTTTTTAACATTCCATAATACAATGTCAGCTTGTTTTCCAACTTCAAGTGAGCCGATTTGATCTTGGCGATTAATAGCACACGCAGCGTTGTATGTTGCTGCTGTTAAGCTTTCAGCTGGAGTAAGTCTCATTGAAATACAAGCTAAGTTCATTACAAGTGGCATGGAAGTTGTTGGTGAAGAACCTGGATTGCAGTCAGTTGAAATAGCTACAGCTACCCCTTCATCAACCATTTTTCTTCCTTTAGCAGCATCTTCACGTAAATAAAGTGCTGTTGCAGGTAATAGACAAGCAATTGTTCCTGATTTGGCCATTGCAGCAATACCTTCATCAGAAGCTTTTAATAAATGCTCGGCTGAAATAGCACCAACTTTTGCAGCTAATTCCGCTCCGCCATACGGTTCAATTTCATCAGCATGAATTTTTGGAATTAGATCATATTTCTTACCTGCTTCTAAAATTCGCTCTGATTGTTCTGGCGTAAATACACCTTTTTCGCAGAAAACGTCATTAAATTCAGCTAGTTTTTCTTCTGCGATGATTGGTAGCATGTCGTTAATTAAGTGATTAACAAATTCGTCTTCTCGTCCTTTAAACTCTTTCGGCACTGCATGTGCACCCATAAAAGTAGGAACTAATTCAACTGCATGCATATATTTTAATTTTTTCATCACTCGTAACTGCTTTAGCTCGGTTTCTAAATCCATACCATAACCGCTCTTACTTTCTACAGTTGTCACGCCATGCGCAATGAATGAATCTAGACGACGCATCGTTTGTGTCATTAATTCTTCTTCAGTCGCTTCACGAGTCATGCGGGCAGTCGCATGAATTCCGCCACCCGCATTCATAATATCCATATATGTTGCACCTTCAAGACGCATTTCAAATTCACGCTCACGGCTTCCACCATACACAACATGTGTATGTGGATCCACTAGACCAGGAGTAACAAGTTGGTTTGATGCATCAACAACTTCTGCTTCATGAATTTTTTCTGCATAGCGATCTTGAATTTCTTTTGTTGTACCAACAGCTTGGATTACTCCATCTTCAATCCATAAGCTACCGTCTTCAATTAAACCAAGCTCTGACATTGCTTCCTTTGAGCGAGGTCCTTTCATTTCAGAAGCAAGCGTTGCTAATTGAGCTGCATTTTTAATCCAAATTGGTTTTGTCATTACTTATCAGTCCCTTTATCAAGCATTGGAATATTTACTCCTCTTTCACGAGCAGTTTGTTTAGCTAGCTCATAACCTGCATCAGCGTGACGAACTACACCCATTCCAGGGTCTGTTGTTAATACGCGCTCAATACGTGCCTCTGCTTCTTTCGTACCATCTGCAACAATTACAACACCAGCGTGTAAAGAGTAACCCATTCCTACTCCACCACCGTGGTGAACTGATACCCAAGTAGCTCCACCAACTGCATTAATCATTGCATTTAGGATTGGCCAGTCTGCTACTGCATCTGATCCATCCATCATGCTTTCAGTTTCACGATTTGGAGATGCTACAGAACCTGAATCTAAGTGATCACGTCCAATTACAATTGGAGCTTTTAATTCGCCACTTGCAACCATGTCATTTAAGATTTTACCGAAACGAGCGCGCTCTCCATAACCTAACCAGCAAATACGAGAAGGTAAGCCTTGGAATTGAACTTTTTCTTGAGCCATACGAATCCAATTACATAAATGCTCATTATCAGCAAATTCTCTTAAAATAGCTTGGTCAGTTTTGTAAATATCTTCAGGATCACCTGATAATGCTACCCAACGGAAAGGCCCTTTACCTTCACAGAATTGTGGACGGATATAAGCTGGAACGAATCCTGGGAAATCAAATGCATTTTCTACTCCTTCATCCTTCGCAACTTGACGGATGTTATTACCGTAATCAAATGTCACAGATCCTTTTTCCATCATTTCAAGCATTGCTTTTACATGAGTTGCCATTGAAGCTTTTGAGCGAGCAACATAAAGTTCTGGATTTGAAGCTCTTAATTCTGCAGCTTCTTCTAATGACATTCCTGATGGTGTATAACCGTTTAATGGATCATGTGCTGACGTTTGGTCAGTTAATACTTCTGGAATAAAGTTTCTAGCAATCATTTCTGGTAAAATATCAGCTGCATTTCCTACAAGACCGATTGATAATGCTTTTCCTTCTTTTTTCGCTTCTTCAGCAAGACGAATTGCCTCATCTAATGAATCTGTTTTTACATCTGTATATCTTGTTTCGATACGACGATCGATTCTAGTTTCATCTACATCGATTCCGATACAAACTCCGCCATTCATTGTAACAGCAAGTGGTTGAGCTCCACCCATTCCACCAAGACCAGCAGTAACAGTTATTGTACCTGCAAGTGTGCCATTAAAATGTTGTTTTGCTAATTCAGCAAATGTTTCGTAAGTTCCTTGAACAATACCTTGAGAACCAATATAAATCCAGCTACCTGCTGTCATTTGACCGTACATCATTAAACCTTTTTTATCTAATTCGTGGAAAGTATCCCAATTAGCAAAAGCAGGTACTAGATTTGAGTTAGCAATTAAAACACGTGGCGCATCAGCATGAGATTTAAAAATCGCTACTGGTTTACCAGATTGAACTAATAATGTTTCATCATTTTCTAAATTCTTTAAGGAATCAACAATTGCATCGAAGCACTCCCAGTTTCGAGCTGCTTTACCAATTCCACCATATACAACAAGATCCTCTGGACGCTCTGCTACATCTGGATCTAAATTATTCATTAACATACGAAGAACTGCTTCTTGTTGCCAACCTTTTGTATTTAATTCCGTACCTCTATATCTAACTACTTTATCGACTGTAACCGTATTCATAATTTAATACCCCCTTGATGTGATATTTTCAGTCTAACACGAATTTTCCGATATTTTATTATAAAATAATGATTATTTTATAATTTATTTCAAATTACTTAACTTTTATTTGTTTTTTTATAAATTATCTCATTTTCTATTAATTTATTAGTCTATTTTAAAAGAAAACTATGGAATATAAAAAAGGTTTAAAATAAGTGATGTAGAATTCATTAATTGATTAAATCGAAAGGTGGTATCGTCATGAAATCAACTGTTTCCCCAATTGCTAGTAAAGTTAACAATGTTTTTATCCATGTTAAGGATTTAAAAAAATCAGTTAATTGGTATTGTAAACTCCTTGGTATTACGCTCGATAGTAGCCAGATTGAATCTCCAGTATTCAACATACCAGTAACAGGTACTACTGGACTTACATTAGATGATCATACTTTTGATCCTAATTTTAAGTTCGAACCTTCAAAACATGTGTTATTTAATTTCTACTCCGACGACATAGACGCGGCTTATAACTTTATGAAAGAAAATAATATTGCAATCGTAAAAGAAATTGAACGTATCGGAGAATTTGCTTATTTTAACTTTGAAGATTTAGATGGGAATGTATTAATGATTTGTACTAGTTAATATGAGAGAATAATCGAGGAAAATCTAAAATTCAAGCCTGTATCATCGATTAATATCATTCGACGACACAGGCTATTTTTAAGCATTTTTAAATAATTTACGGATCATTCTGATTTGGCCACGGTGATTGATTTCGTCCTCAAATACATGAAACCATTTAAAATAATTTGTAGCTTTTTCTCTACCAAACTCTGTCTGCTCATATAACCACTCATCTGAAAGTGTTTTAAACTTTGCATAAGTTTCTTCTCGAACCGAGTTTAAAAGATTAATATAATAGTCTGCATCATTTCCTTTAATCGTCTTTCTAGCATGATCATCTAAATCTAAACCAGGTAACCATTTCTCTTCTTCTTCCGAATTTAAGTCTCGATTTTCAAATGTATTAAGCTGATACCAATACTCAACTCCTGCCATATGAGTTAATAACATTCCGATGGTATTACCTTTTGGGGTGTGTAAATAATCTAACTCCTCCACTGTAATATCTTTAATAGCTTCCAAAGTTGTATATCTTACATAATTCATCATAGAAGTTAATGTATTAAAATCTCCTTTAACACCATCTTGCTCTCCAACTAAAAGTAATTTGTTCCATTCGTACATAGTTGCAACCCCTCTCATTTTTTCTACACAAAATTTCATTTTATAATAATTAATCAATAGAAAAAAGATAATTATGAAGATGTTTTTTAATTCCTCTAATAATTTAAAAAACGGATTTTAAAAAACAGCTCAGCATAAACTGAACTGTTTCTTTATATTTCTAAAAGAGAAATAGTTTAACTTTATATTTTCCATGAAGTCATTAAGCATTATTAACTTCCAAAGCAACCCTAATTCCAGATTCAATAGCACCTTCTATCCAACCAGGGATTGATGAAGTATGTTCCCCAGCAAAGTGTACTCTTCCTTCTGGTGTAGTAATATATGGTCCTAAATCAATTTCCTGTTCAGGCTTACCCATTGACAGAGCTCCCGCTGCAAAAGGATCTTGCGTCCAACTGTGCGAAGTGCCTGTAATAAACTCTGTATATACTTGATTTCCATAAATTGTTGCCAAGTCTCTTAATGCATATCTTATCCGATCTTCTTCTGACAAACTATCCCAATATAAGGCAGCATCCTCCCATGTATAACTGGCCAGTATTACACCTGGACCTTCAGAACCTAACTGGTTACTTGGAAAATAAGAAAATCGGATTGGTAAATCTGTGGTTGTTTTACCGCCGAACTGACCATACTTTTCCCAAAATCTTGATTTAAATTGTAGACCTATTTTAGTGGATGCCAAGTAATGAAGCGTTCGTATCGCTTTCCACTTATTGTAGGAAAAAGTATTCGGTGGAACAACTTGAACAAAGTTTAAAACAGAAAATGGAATCGTAATGATTGCAAAATCACTGGATAGTTGAAACTTTTCAAAACTATTTACATTTTCTGTTTGTAATGTAACTTGATTACTTTCTTGTATAATTCCTATCAATCTCTGTCCAAAGAAAAGATTTTCCTTTAATTCAGGTAAGAAAGAATATGGTAATTGATCATTTCCACCAGTAATTTCGTAAAGCTTTATATCTTTAGAAAATAGGACTGTAAATTCTCTTAAAATTGAAGTAAAACCTAGCTCTGGAAATCCTCTCGAACCTTGGATAACTTTAATAAGCTCGATTGCATCTGGTGACAACGATTGTCCTACAGGATTATATCTTAAAAATGCATCCATTGAATACTTATCATAATATTTAACAACAGTTTCCCAATTTTTATCTGGATTTTGACTTATAAATTCTAATAAAGGTTTAATGGCTTTTTCTATTAATTGATCAGCATTTAATCCTTTTTCTGAGGGATTTACTGGAAAGCCCAATAAATCAGGATTCGTTTCATTTTCTTTTTGAGTTAATTTAATATCGTTTACGTAAATTAAATCATTCGGTGTAGTATTAATAAATTCATTTAAAGGTAAATTAAATTTTTTAATATACTCAAAAACTAGCGAATGAGTCGATGGAATTCGCATAGCACCCATTTCAAGATATTGGCCCGCAATAAACGGCTTTCTTTTTGTGTAAACCCTTCCTCCTAGTCGCCCTGTTGCTTCTAAAATTGTTACAATATGACCCGCTTTTTTTAATAAGGATGCAGCAACTAATCCTGACATTCCTGCGCCAATGATCGTTATTCGATTTGGACTATTTGTTTTTTCTAGTCCATTTCGAATAATCGATATCATTTGATTCGTTGGAAGTTTTATTCTTGAGTTCATAAAAATCAACTCTTTCTAAAGTTATCATTCTTAAAATTTATTCATAATATCTTTTATTTAGAATTATCCTTTTGTCACGTTACTTCTAGGCCATTTGTTTTATTTCTCTACTAATTCATCAATGATTCTTAGTTAAATAGATTCATAAAAAAAACAGTTCAGCCTAAACTGAACCGTTTCTTTTATAATCCTGATCGATAAACTAAAGGAGTACACCCCTCAAGTTGTTTGAACTTTGCATTAAAATATGATTGGTGAGAATAGCCAATTAATCTTGAAATTTCATCTAGTGGTAAGTCAGTTTCATCTAATAATCGTTTTGCTTCTCTAATGCGCACTTCATGGAGTGTCTCTCTAAACGATTGATTTGATTCGGCCGCAAAGCGACGACTTAGTGTACTTTTATTAATCCTTAGTGCATCAGCGCAATCTGTTAAACTCCATCCGGCATCCCAATAATTTGATTCAATTAACTCCCTTGTTTTTTCAACTAAATTACGGTGACCTTCTTGGGTTGAATCATGCCCTTGTAGCAATAGTCTTGTTGTAAAATCAAGCAATTCTTGAACAATTTGATAGATGATCGGTCCATGTACAATTTTTTGGAAAATATCATAATAAGTACCTTCCCAGGATGCATTTTGAAGATTATTTGATTTCATATATCTTCTTATTTGTGCAAGTACACTTGTTAATCGGATTCGAACAATTTCTGGATCTGGGTAAGGCTGCTGAAAAGTTAAAAATTCTAGTTCCATCCAGTCTCGAATCGCTTTTGCATCTCTTTTTTCTAGCATTTCAATCCATTGGCGTTGCTCTAGAGGCGTAAGGAATGGATCCTTCTCTTGAAATGGCATTGGTTCGTTTTCAGCCAAAATAATATCATAACCTTCAAAGAAGATTCTCCGTGTTAACTGAAGTGTTTGCTCGAAAATATCTTTTAATGTCTCTTCCTGAGTTCCAACTTTCATTACGATTGCAAGAGGCTCATCCATCATTTCTTTCCAACGAGCAAGAAATGCATTATATTCGTCCTGCAATAATACTTCATCAACTTCATGTACACTTAAAATAAAGTCAGATCCTACGAATAGACGATTTTTCCCGGTAAAGGGATTTCGTTCTAATGCTTTATAGACAAGTGGAAGTGTACTTGAATTCGGTGTCAAAAATGCAACCATCGTAATCGGACCATCATACATTCGTTCATTCAAAAAAAGGTCAGGATAATCTATATTAAATGGGCTTATTTCTTCATTAATGTTTCTAGTAAAGTATCTTTCTTTATTACGAATTTGATAGCGTAATTGTTGAATATGCTTAATTAAATCAGTAGGAGAAAACGGGCGAAACAATACATCCTCCGCTCGATATTGTAATGCAAGATAAGCAGTTTGAAAAATTCGCTCGGATGAAATACCTAACCAACGAATTGAAAATTTTTGGATTAAATCACCAAATCTTTCACTCTCATTTTTCCAATGATCCATATCAAATATGACAAGGTCTGGTTGCTGTTTTTGAATAGCCTTTTCAAATTCTCCCACCGTTTTCCAAGAAACAAGGTTAATACCAGTAAAGTGCGATTCCACGACCCACCTAATCCCTGAAGCCTCTAACTCATCTTTTGCAACTAAATGAATTTCCATCGTGTTTTTCACCTTCACTTCTAGCTTTTTTATATCATAATAGCAAATTTATTTTGTTTTTGTAGAATAAAAACGCTTAATTAATCGTTTTTAATGAAATAGTATTTGAAATAATTCGATTTTTTAAATTTAAAGTTTTCCTTCTAAAAAAGTGCCTCAAAAGTATGTAAACTTTTGAGGCACTCACAAATGAATGATTATTTCTGATTAAACGGTGTAACAGGAGGCATAATATGTACTTTTTTATTTGGATAGATTCTTGCAATCACTGTTGATTGTGATAATCGTTTAATATCCTTACCAGGTAGCTCCATTGATACACCATTCAGTGCAGTTTTATAAACATGCCTAATCATATAAGGGACATGCTGATCCTCTAGCAGAGTTTTTAATTCTTCTTGAAATTTTGCATGACTTTCTTCTACTTGCTTAGTTGCCTCTTCCAAAGTAAGTTGTTTTCCAGCTGCCTCTGCTTCCTTTACAGCTACCACAGCAGGCTTTGTTTTAAATTCAATAATAATCGAAGTCATTTGATTAGTTGAAAAATCAATTGATGGATCTACAAAAAAAGAAGGGTTCATTGTAACATTCGCCACCTTTGTCTCATCTGAAATTTTAGTTGTATTAAGTGTATTCCCATTACATCCGCTCATCATAAAAAGCATTAAACTAAATAAAATACTTACTCTATAAAAATTCTTCATATTTACTACATCCCCTTCAAAAACTGTTTAATAAAAAAAGACAATCTATCAGGATTTTATCCTTTAGAGTGCCCTTTCAAACATTATTTAGTTTAGAAGTAATAAACATTTGTTACATCCTATAGTTATCATTCAAAAATTCAATATGATAATTAATCGTCCTTAAATATTGTTTTGTTGTATCTTTGGAAAGACTTTTAATCCTCTTTAACATATGAACACTTAATACTTTTTCATTGTTATAAATTCTATATTTTTTTAAAGTTGAAAGTCTATGATTATATTGACTCGCTTTGACTTCATTGAGTTTTTTTACATTTATTAGATAATCTGTAAAGTTCATAATTGCCCCTCCTACTTGTATAGAACAACGATTTTTCGTAAAAAGAACTAGTCCTATTATTAAAACCTACTTAGGACTAGTTCTTTGTATCATTCTATTTAGCATGTCTACTAATTATACCTCTAAAGTTTTATTTGTTTTTACTCCCCATCTTCTTCCACCTATTTTCCGACTACCTTCTCAATTATTCTGAAAATTCAATCGGAGGTCAAACGGATTATTTTAGTGTAGTAACATCAACACTTTTAAAAAAATCAGACTACTTTCGACTATATCCGATAGAAAAATGTGCAAAAATTTGTGTAAGTTTGGAGATAAAGTCATTGAAATAAAAAAATCCTATTGAAATTAACATTTCATAGGATTTAAATAACTAGATTAATTAAACAAAAACCAAATTAGGTCTATTTATAATACTTTAATTTAATTGATTCATCGTCACAGAAAAGATATAGCTTTGATACTTATCACAGCCTTCATAACGAAATCTCTTTCCGTCTTTTCTAAACTCTCTACCATCTTCTTGAAAACCTAAATCGTGTAAAACATCTTTAATTGAACCATTTTCGTAATCTTTTCCAACCTGGAATTCGATACTCAATTAACTCACCCTTTTACTAGTTTTTGTTATTTATTTTGGTAATTTTAGGGTGATTTTATACTTTGCAATGATTGTTTAACAATCAGCAAGGCTAATAAATAAGACTCAAAGGTTCATGTGAAAGCAAAGATTATCATTATTTATAAAGGAATTTCGTTGTAGCAAAGAAGATTATGAAAAAAATAAGGTCAATGAATATTAAAAGCAGGAAATCATTAATTCTCTAAATTTTCTGCCTTTTTTTGTTTTTCTTACTTTAATTTTTAACAAATCTAGAAAATAATCATTTTCTAATATAATAATTTCAATGTTTTTTTTCTCTTTAAGCTCCATTTCCTTGAGTTAATTTTAACCAAAATCATACATATTCTTAATAAAATTCGATTTTTTATTTACCATTTTTTAACTAAAATTGATACTTTTTAACTATTTTAAAGATTCTGAATAAATTTTTCGTCGATATTTACGCTTATTTTTCCCTCACAAAATGCAAGAATTGACGTTTTTTGTCGTTTGATAAACCAGTTTTTCAGGTGATACGATGAATTCCTCAATACCACATTGTTAACCAAGGGGAGGAATTTTTAATGAACAAAAAAGTTTTAGCGGTTGGATTATCTGTAGGTTTGGCGGCAAGTAGTTTAGGAGTAACTAATACATATGCTGCACCAAAAAATGTATTATCTAAATACAAGTACAACAAATCAGTAGGATCTCCTGAATTCGTTTCTGGACAGCTGACAAAACCATCAGCTAAGAATGCTGAAACTGTTGTAAAAGAGTATGTAAATGCTAACAAAGATAAGTTCAAATTAGGTTCAAAGTCCGCAAATGATTCGTTCATTGTTAAGTCTAGCAAAAAAGATACTTATGGTACCGCACTTCGACTACAACAAGTTTATAACGGTGTTCCTGTATGGGGATCTACTCAAACGGCTGTAGTTGGAGATAATGGTGCTCTACATGTTTTCTCTGGTACAGTAATTCCAAACTTAGATACTAAAAAAGGGTTAAAATCTACTAAAAAAGTTAACGCTAATAAATCTATCAAAATCGCAGAAGCAGACCTTGGATATACCCCTGTCTATGAAAAAGACCCAACAGCTCAACTAGTAGTTTATACAAATGGTGATAATGCTACGTATGCTTATGTTGTAAACTTAAACTTCCTTTCTCCTAAACCTGGAAACTTTTATTATTTCATTGAGGCTTCAACTGGAAAAGTTTTAAATAAATATAATAGTATTGATACAATGGACAGTATCCATGCTGCTAGTAAATCAGCTGGAGCATCAGTTGCTAAACCAACAGTTTCTGGTACAAATGTAACTGCAACAGGAAAAGGTGTACTTGGTGATACAAAAACATTAAATATGACTTTATCTGGTTCAACTTATTATTTACAAGACAATACAAGAGGAAACGGTATTTTCACATATAATGGATCTAATCGTACTACTCTTCCTGGTACTCTTTTGTCAAGCACTGACACACTACTAAATAGCACAAGTGAAGCTGCAGCAGTTGATGCACATTATTATGCTGGAAAAACATATGACTATTATAAAACTGTTTTTGGACGTAATTCATTTGATGGTAATGGTGCTGCTTTAAAATCAACTGTCCATTATAGCCGTAGTTATAACAATGCATTTTGGAACGGTACTCAAATGGTTTATGGTGATGGTGATGGAACGACTTTCACTTACTTATCAGGTGGACTTGACGTAGTAGCTCATGAGTTAACTCACGCAGTTACAGAAAGAAGTTCAAACTTAATCTATCAAAATGAATCTGGTGCATTAAACGAAGCGATTTCGGATATTTTTGGAACTGTTATTGAGTTCTATAATAATAACAATCCAGATTACGAGATTGGTGAGGATATCTACACACCAGGTATTGCTGGTGACTCACTTCGTTCAATGAGTGATCCAACTAAATATGGTGATCCAGATCACTACTCAAAACGTTACACTGGAACTTCTGATAATGGAGGAGTTCATACAAATAGCAGTATCATTAACAAAGCTGCTTACTTAATTGCAGTTGGTGGAACTCATTACGGTGTATCTGTAACAGGCATCGGTAATGATAAACTTGCTAAAATTTTCTATCGCGCAAATACAGTTTACTTAACTTCTTCAGCAACATTTAGTCAAGCTCGTGCAGCACTTGTACAATCTGCTGCTGACTTATATGGTGCAGGCTCTGCTGAAGTAACAACTGTTAATAATGCATTTGATGCAGTTGGTGTAAAATAATTAAAAATTTATAAAGTAAAAGAAGTCTCATAAGTGAAAGTACTTATGAGACTTCTTTTTTTAATGAACGGAAGTAGCAAACCCATCACCTTTTTATTGAGAAACTTTCGTACCATTCAAGAAGTTAAGTAATTCATTAAATGTATTTTGAGCAGCTTTCGTATTCATTTGGAATTGGTATTCATGACCTAGTTTTCCTTCTGATTTACTATAAAAGACTTGTTTAACACCTGTTCTTTTTTCTAGTAAAGTTGCAAATTTTTTACCTTGTGATTCAAAGGAACCTGTATTTCCGTCAGTTATAAATGTTGAAACAAATTTTTCTGGTACATTTCTTAAAAGAGATGTTTCCTTCGTCATCTTTTCATCTTCCCAATTGTATTTTCCAAAATAGGCCCATCCAACTCGCTTAAACATAAATTTAATCATTCTTGAAGAAGCGTTTGTCTGCACTTCTTTCAGATCATAAGGACCACAAAGAAGAATCGCACCACGAATTGTATTTTGATCAACGCTCTGACTGATTTTAGCTGTATCGGAATAGTGTTTATTCATTTGAATGCTAACAAATTGTGCTGTAAGCTGAGCTCCAGCTGAATCTCCAGCTATATAAATATTGTTTAAATCCAGTCCATATTTACCAGCATTTTTTTTAATAAACTTGTAAGCTTGATCGATTTGTTGTAGAGGTATTGGATAAGCAACACTCGGCGCCAAAGGATAATTTATATTCACTACATTATACCCATGACTCGCTATATATGTAGCATATTTTCGAACATCATTTTTATCTCCGGCTACAAAAGCACCACCATGAATCCAAAAAATGGTTGGAACGTATTTTTGGTCACCTTTATATTTAATCAAATCGAACGTACTGCTTTTATATTTTGATGAGTACTCAATATCAGTATCCATTGTAGTTTTTTGTTTTGCTATACCATAATCTGCTGCCTCTACTTCAATACCACCCGCAAAAGACTTCTTCAAAATCCACGTTACAGGCCTTGGGGATAGAAATATCGATCCAACACCAACTATGATTATTAAAAGTAAACATATTCCAATTATTTTAAATGTGCGCTTCATATTTGTCCTCCAGATAAAGAGCTAACTGAAGCTTATTATTCGATTTTCCAAAAAATATCATACATAAAGACAGAATTCGTTCACATATTAGATTAATAACATTTTCTTAAGAGCATTGTAAATTCCATGTTCATTGCAACTATCTGTGATTAAATTGGCTTTCTCTTTAACCGCAGTTTCAGCATTTCCCATTGCAACGCCAACTCCTGAATGTTCCATTAGTTCGATGTCGTTCATTCCATCACCGAAGAAGACAATATCTTCTTGCTTAAATCCATTTTCTTTAGCGATTTTCAAAATTGTTTTAGCTTTGGAACCTTCTCTAGGAATAACATCTGAGCCATATTGGTGCCAACTAACATAGCGGAATTCATTGATATCATATTTGTGAAGATCTTCAGTCTTGCAAAACAGCATAGCTTGAATAATAGAATTTTCTTTCCAATACATCTCATCAAAGTCAGGTATAATCAATCCTAGACTTTCATAGGACTTAGTTAATGACTCTCCAGGTTCTTCAAAATGTCTTTTTACCCCGTTCAATGTTTGGAACACAATCTGATCATTGTTTTCCATCGCAATTTCAATTAATTTCATAATAGATTCTTTTGAAAATATTTCCTCATGAGCTATTTCATGACTGACAAACCCTACTGACCCATTGCATAAAACATACGTATCAATTTCGAGTTCGTCGACGATGGATATTGCAGAAGTGTAATCTCTTCCTGTCGCGATTACGATTTCATGTCCATTTTCTTTTAGAGAAACCAAAGCTTGTTTCGTACTGTCTAAAAACTTCATTTCAGTCGTTAGTAATGTTCCATCAATATCAAAAACAATAAATTTTTTACTCATTTTCTTTCCCCACATTTTTCTCTATTTTTTTATCATTCATTATGCTTTAAATAGAATCTCTATCTATAATTCGATATGGTATTTTTACTTTTTCTCTAGATTTCGCTATTACAAGGCTACAAGCGTGTTCACCGATTTTTGTTAATTGATGATCCACTGTAGGAATTCCCATACCTATTCCAATTGGTTGATTTTCTTGGCCAATGATTGCTAAATCAGTAGGGATTTTCAATTGTTGCGACTTTGCGTATAAATACATTCCACCGGCCACTTCATCCCCATTTGCATAGATAGCGGTTGGCTTTTTTTGTAATTGGAGAAATTTCTTTGCTGCTTCATATCCATCTTCTAAGCAATGACATTCTGTGAGATGATATTCAGGTTGAAGTTCACCAAATATTTCAATATAGGCAGCAATCATTTGCTTCGTACTGTTGCTTTCTAGCCTAGCAGTTGTGAATGCTACCACATCATGCCCTTTGTTTTTTAATAATTGAAAAGCATCCAAATACGAAGAATGGCGGTCCATATAGGAACAGCCGATTTCCTTGTGTTGCGTATATTCACAAGCTACGATTGCACCATATTTGCTAAACGGAATGATTGTTTCCCAATCATTTGCTCGTGAAGTGATAATGATGCCATCATACAGCTTGCTTTTTAATTTTTGCAAATACTCCATTTCTTTTTCTTTACGATAATTTGAAGGAAGCACCGTTATCAAAAAATCTTTCTCTAATGCCTTGTTCAGTATACCGTTTAATATTTGATCAAATGCTGGATTGTTGTTATATGGGAGAATAACCCCTATTGTCCGTGTTTCTCCTCGAATTAAATCAATTGCATTTTTATTTGGTGTATAGTTCATTTCTTCAATAACTTTAAGAACTGCCTCACGTTTATCACTAGCAACATACTTATAATTGTTTAGTACTCTAGAAACAGTAGAGACCGATACACCTGCTAATCTTGCAATATCGTTAATATTTGCCATCGCACACCTCCAACATATATGAATTATCAAGGATTTTTATGCATTACATTCAATCTTGGAAAAAGCGTTTAGTAAGAAATGAGGTTTCCACTGTATGCCCATCTTACCGTAATCCTGTGTTCTCCTACAATGAGTGTAGAATGTTCAAACTCTTTCCTTTCTCCTTCAAACCAGAATGATTTTTCCATCTTTATTAGTTTATTGGTTACAATATATAATCTTTTATTGGTTAAAAACAAATCTCCAAAGTAAATATTTAGTGTTCCATCAAAGATTTCCAATAAGCCTGTAACGTTAGACAATACATTTTCATCGTGTTGAAGGTTAATTTTTCTGTTCATTTTTTCCCCCTCCGTTCAAATACGGCTTACTTTCAATCTAATTTATGAAATGGATTTCAAGTCAAGAGAAAAAAATCAAACTAAATTTCAGGCCAGCTATAAGGAAGCAGATCAAAGTTTTCATCACTCGGTATATTGAACAAATAATAGAGCGATGAACATCAAAAAAAGTTGGGATCATTGATTCCAACTTTTTTTTGTTTATACTGACTACTTTTGACTGCGTTGCATTGCCTGTTTCTCCAAATACTTGTACATCTTTTTCATATTTTCTGGTGCGTCCAATG
This sequence comes from Bacillus sp. AFS077874, assembly GCF_002566505.1. Lineage (NCBI taxonomy): Bacteria > Bacillati > Bacillota > Bacilli > Caryophanales > Bacillaceae > Bacillus > Bacillus sp. AFS077874. The sequence continues at coordinate 78,346 of NZ_NUYF01000008.1, read as the reverse complement.
GGTCTTTTACAATCATTTCAATAAGACAGAGTCTTTCGGAACATTCAATTTCAGCTTCGTTTACTGCCTGTTCAAACTCTCCATAAGTACGAACAATAGCAGTAAACGCATTGCCTCCAAAAGCTTCAGCTAGCTTAGTGTAAGACCATCTAGGGATTTTGTTGTATGTTTGATTTTTGGTTTTTACATTTAAATATTTTTCGATGGTATAACCGTCATTATTTAAGACGAAAATTATCGGTTTACAGCCGTAATATAGCATAGAGCTGATTTCTTGTGCAGTTAACTGTAGTGAACCATCACCTGTAAACAGTAACACCCGACGTTCTGGGGCTGCGATACAGGTACCAAACGTCGAGGGGGTTGCATATCCGATGGAGCCCCAGCCTCCTTGCCCAATATATGTAATATTACTAGGCAGTCTCACCTCTGCCATGCCATTGAAGAGTGTACCAATCTCAACGATCATAATGTCGTCCTTTTTCAGCATACGTTGAAAAAGTGGATAATAGCCGGCTGCCTTAAGTGGTTCATCGTTACTTACTTTGTATTGATCGTATGGGAATGACACTTTTTTGATCGCTCCCTCACCTTTATAACCCACATTTTGTACTGCTTGAAGCATGTCATTTGCAAGAACGTTCGGATATACCGCCTCAGCAATCTTCACTAAGTCCGATTGAATATTAATGGTCACCATTGAATTCAGTTTTGCTGTAAAATTCCCTGTGTTGGTGTCCGCGGGTACCAAGCCAATCGCAATGATACAGTCTGCATTTTCTACCGTACTTTGAACTTCAGAACATCCAAACGAGCCTAAGTACATCCCAATATAATTTGGATGGGTTTCATCAAATGCCCCTTTACCGAACATCATGGACGCAACAGGTATATTCATGGCGTCTGCTAAATTTAGTACAGCAGCCTGAAGGCCAAAACGCATTGTTTTTACATCCACTAGAATAACAGGCCGCTTAGCATTTTCTAGTAGCTGACGGACATGTTCTGTCGCAGCCTGAATAAATTTTAAGTTTGACGTTTTTAGTTGTTGTGTTGGCTCTATCCGTTCCATAATCGGCTGATCGACTAAATCATCAGCCACAACGAGGTAAACAGGTTGTTTCTTTTCTTTTGCAATGCGAATAGCAGCAGGAATTTCAATCATGGCATTTTCAGGTGTGATTACCGCACTATAGGCCGTTATCTGTTTATACATATTGCGAAATACATTAAAATCCCCATCCATTAGAGTGTGGTGCATTAGCTTGTGCTCTTTTTGATCTTTTTCTTTTGGCGAACCAACAATGTGGATTATTGGAACATGTTCGCTATAGGCTCCGGCTATTGGATTACATGCATTCAACTCCCCAACACCAAACGTTGTAATAAGAGCAGAAATCCCCTTGATTCTTGCATAGCCATCTGAAGCGTAACCCGCGTTTAGTTCGTTCCGTCCTTCAATAAACTGGATTCCGTTATATCGCTCCAACGTATCAAGTAGTGAAAAATTATAGTCCCCTGCGACACCGAAAATTTCAGTAATCCCCTCTTGCTTCAAGCAATCAAACAAATACTGCCCAACTGTTTTTTGTGCTATATCAGCATGTGTGTCGGGACTAACTGTATTCTTCATTTTATCCATTACACACCCACTCCTTTTCCAATATCAATAGCTTGTTCAGTTTTTTAGTACCCTTTTTATTCGTACCCTATCATAGAACAGGCTATACGGTTGTTTAGAATAAGGAATAGTGTAAAACCAATACAAAGCAACAAAAGGACAAATTCGATTTAACGAACTTGCCCTTTTTTAAAATAGTTGGTTATTGAATTGTATTTTTCAACATATTATACATATTTGTCACATGTTCATCGACTTGATCTCGCGACATACGAAGTCGTTCAACTGAAGTTCCATATCCAATTGAAATTTCCAATCGTTCTTTGCATCTGATTTTAACATAATCAGGCAAGAAGTCTCCTTCCTCAAGCTTGTTAAGAACTTAGTCCAACGGTAGGTGGGAGATGCATTGCCTTTTTTCGATAGAAAAACATATGGTTATATGCTTTGATTTTCTTATGAATTGTTCTTTGAGAAGTAGTTATATAAGGTTGAGTGGACAAATAAGACATCGTGCGAAAACCAAGCCCGTCACCCTTCCACTCGTAAAATAACTAAGGTAACGAAAGAACCTCCATTCGTTGGACATCTACCGCAGGAACTGTGGGAAGTAACGCTCGTGGAGATGAAAGGTTGCTTTCGTCATGGAATCGAGAAGCCACCACTTCAAGCGTTAGCTAAGTGGTGGGAGTGGTTCACGATATTAAAACGTTGTTGAATCCCTGCATTGTTTCGATTAATTTTCAAATCAATCCCCTCTAGCGATTTTGTCATTAACGATATTTCTTCTAGAACTGCCTGCTTATGATTCCTCATCATTTCAAGTCGGAGTTCAATCGTGTTGTCTCCTTCTACGACCCAATCAATATATTGCTTAATACTACTAATGGGCATATGCGTATTTTTTAGACAAATAACGGTTTCTAGGAGTGAAATTTGATTCTCTAAAGAAAAGCCTTCTACCTGCTTTATCACGCTCGATCAGTGTAATAATCCCTTTTTTTCATAATAACGCAAGGTTGATTCAGTAATATTGAACTTTGCTGCAGCTTCACTAATTGAACAATATTTCATTGGCAGACCCCCAAAACATATCTTTCATTGTCGACAGGAATATCATACGACTTAAACTATGGTTTAAGTCAACAAAAGAAAAAATAAGATCGACTAGTTTGTCGATCAAACGTATTTGTTAGATGAGTTCGATTTTATTCTAAATCTCTACTAATCGCTCTTCCTGCTTGTCTACCTGAAAATAAACAACCGCCTAAAAAGGTTCCTTCCATCGCGCGATAACCATGTACACCACCACCGCCGAATCCAGCAACTTCACCTGCTGCATATAGTCCAGGAATAGCATCACCTGAAGAATTTAATACATTCCCATCTAAATTTGTTTGAAGTCCACCAAGTGTTTTACGACTTACAATATTTAAACGAACAGCAATTAACGGACCGTTTTTTTGGTCTAAAATTTTATGAGGAGATGCAACACGAATTAATTTATCACCAATATAATTTCGCGCTCCTCTTAAGGCAGTTATTTGTAAGTCTTTCGTAAATTTATTATCCATTTCACGATCACGTGCAATTAGTTGCCGTTTGATTTCATCATAGTTTAGTAAGTTTTCCCCGGTTATCTTATTCATGCCTTCAACAAGGTCTTCTAACGTGTCTGCAACAACAAAGTCCTCTCCTTTTTCCATAAAAGCTTTTACCGGTGCTGGTATCCCTGAAGTTGCTCTTTTCATCACTTGTTTTATGCTTTTTCCGGTTAAATCAGGATTTTGTTCTGAACCTGAAAGGGCAAACTCTTTCTGAATAATTTTTTTCGTTAAAATAAACCAGGAGTAATCATAACCAGTTTCTTGAATGGCTTGTAATGTACCTAAAGTATCAAAACCAGGAAAATTTGGTGCAGGAAATCGTTGTCCTCGGGCATCCAACCAAATTGAAGATGGTCCAGGAAGAATACGGATACCATGATTGCTCCATACCGGATTCCAATTTTTTATGCCTTCAGTGTAGTGCCACATTCGATCGCGATTAACAATTCGACCACCAGCATTTTCAGTAATGGCAAGCATTCGACCATCAACATGTGCTGGAACACCAGATATCATTCTTTTCGGCGGGGTACCTAATCGACTTGGCCAATTTTGGCGTATTAAATCAAAGTTCGCTCCAATACCGCCACTTGATACTAAAACGGCCTTTGCCCCATATTGAAAGTCACCAATGACTTCACGAGAGCTATCTTCTCCTCGTTCTGATTTACTTGGTTCTAATAAAGAACCACTTACTCCTACTACAGCTCCATCTTGTGTTAGAAGTTGATCTACACGATGTCGGGATCTGAATTCTACTAAACCTTTTTTCATATGCTCGCGAACTCTTCGTTCGAAAGGAGCAACAATTCCAGGACCTGTCCCCCATACTACGTGAAATCGGGGCACTGAATTTCCATGACCTTCTGCAAGATATCCTCCACGTTCAGCCCAACCGACGATTGGAAAAAATCTCACCCCCATGTCATAAAGCCATTGCCTCTTCTCACCTGATGCAAACTCGACATATGCCTCTGCCCATTTCTTTCCCCAATAATCCTCATCATCTTCTCGATCAAATCCTGCAGTTCCAAGCCAATCCTGCCAAGCTAATTCCCTTGAATCCTTAATTCCTAACCTACGTTGCTCAGGAGAATCTACTAAAAATAGCCCACCAAATGACCACCAAGCTTGACCACCTATTGACGCTTTTGGTTCCTGGTCTAATAACAATACACTTTTTCCAGCATCAGCCATCTCAGCAGTTGCAACTAAACCAGCCAATCCTGCACCAACAACAATCACATCGAACTTCTCCATCGAACTTCTCCATCCAACTTCTCCCTCCTTTTAAGCCTTCTAATCTATCAAATTATAAATTTATCTACAAAAACAGTTTTCTAAATTTTCAGTTATCAATTAAATAATACAGCAAATAGCAAGACAATAAAAGGAAAGAAGGTCCAATAATTCTGAACCTTCCTCCATTTTTAAATGCTTTTGTTGACCAATCCTAATGTACATTTTTCTTTTTAAATCTTCCACCACGTACTTCTGCAATATCTGAAATTGCTAAAAAGGCAGTTGGGTCAATGTCATCGACAATTGTTTTTAATTCCGCTTCTTCTAATCGAGTGATAACACAATAGATAACCTTTGTAGTTTCACCTGAGTATGCTCCTGTACCATTTATATATGTAACACCACGGCCCATTCTAAAAAGAATTGCTTCTCCAATATCATCACTTTTGTCACTAATGATCCATGCTGATTTTGATTGTTCTAATCCTTCAACCACTATATCAATTGTTTTAAATGCAACTAAATAGGCAATAATTGAGTACATTGCTCGATCCCAAGAAAAAATGAATCCAGCAGCTCCTAAAATAAATAAGTTGAAAACCATAATGATTTCACCAACGGAAAAAGGAATCTTACTATTAATAATGATTGCTAGAATCTCAATTCCGTCTAGTGCTCCACCAAATCGAATGGCTAATCCTACTCCGACTCCAACGACCATTCCTCCAAAAATTGTTGCAAGTAGAATATCTTCCGTAAAAGCAGAGATATGGTGAAACCTGCTTGTTAAATAGGAAAGAACAGTGATACCAAGAATGGTTGATATTGCAAATGTTTTCCCAATTTGCTTATAACCCAAATAAAAAAAAGGTAGGTTTAGTACAAATAGAAAGATCCCAAGTGGAAGACCTGTAAGATGGGAAAACATAATTGAAATACCTGTTATTCCACCATCGATAACATCATTTGGAACTAAAAAAATTTCAAGACCAGTCGCTACAAGTAAAGCACCAACTAGCATTGCAATTGCTCTTTGCACAATCTTCATTTTGTGAGATTTACCGTTTGTTGCTTGTATTGCTCCTGCCATCTCAAATACCGTCCTAACTGTTTTGTAAAATTTTTCTACATTTAATATTTGCTCTTATGCTCAATTTATACTAATTAAGTTCATTCACTGGACATTCACAATTTGTTCAAATATAATTAGCTAGACAACTATTTTAATTAGCTAGCTAACTAATTTTCCAAGGAGACTTTTTTATGCGCAAAAAGCAGCCTTTCTTTTTTTTATTAAATCAAACTACACGTCAGTTTTCGAAATCATTTAATGAGCATCTCGTTCCTACTGGATTGTATTTGGCACAATGGTCCGTTATTCACTATATCCATTTACATGGACCATGTACTCAACGAACAATTTGTTCGAATTTGAATATTGAGCCACCTACACTGACACGAACACTTCGCAGAATGGAAACGTTAGACTTAATTGTTCGCAAAGAAGGAACAGATAAAAGAGAAAAAATGATTCATCTAACTAATAAAGCTATAAATCAATTTGATAGTTGGAAAAAGCAAATCATCTCATTTGAGAATGATGTTATTAAAGATATACCCGATGAAGAGCTTGATATTGCACTTCAAGTTTTTCAAAAAATGATGAACAATATGAAAGCGTCGGAGGTTACTAAACAGGGGGAATAAGTTTGAAAAACGAGCGTTTATGGACAAAGGATTTTCTAAGTGTAAGCTTAAGTGGATTTTTTGTGTTTTTAGTATTTTATACGTTGATGGCGACATTGCCGATTTTTGTGATTGATAATTTAGGCCAAGAAGATAGTAAAGTTGGTCTTGTAGTAACATGCTTTCTTATCGCCTCAGTTGCAATTCGTCCATTTGCAGGTATCTGGCTTGATACAATTGGTCGCAGAAAAATACTTATCATTTCATTAGTTTTCTTTACTTTAACAACATTTTTATATCCTTTTATAAATAATTTTGCATTATTACTATTATTGCGTTTTGCACAAGGGATTGCTTTTGGTCTAGGAACAACCGCGACAGGTACAATAGTTGCTGAAATAGTTCCTGTAACACGTAGGGGCGAAGGTATGAGTTATTATAGTTCATCCATGATCCTTGCAATGGTATTTGGTCCTTATCTTGGTATTAATTTAATGAATCATTTCACCTTCCATATTTTGTTTTTTGTTTGTGGATTCTTCGCAATTATTTCACTTATTTTCGGTCTATTCATTGCGATTCCTAAACAAACATTGAAAGCAAAAACTCGAATTAAACCATCACAATTAATTGAGCGTTCAGCATTACCAATCTCAATTACTTCAGCAATTATCTCTTTTGGTTACAGTGGTATCATTTCATTTATCACATTATACGCAAAGAATTTAGGTTTTGTAGATATCGCTAGTTTCTTTTTTATTGTTTATGCAGTTTTCATTTTAGGTTCAAGACCTTTCACTGGTAAACTATTTGATCGTAAAGGAGCAAGCATAATTGTTTATCCTGGGATCATCTTATTTACGATTGGTCTAGTTGTCTTGAGTTTTTCAACTGTACCAACAATCTTTTTATTTTCCGCTGCTTTAATCGGTCTAGGCTATGGTTCAATCGTACCTAGTTTCCAAACATTAGCGATTAACACTGCTGCCCCAGCAAAAAAGGGAATGGCAACAGCGACATTTTTTATGTTTTTTGACACCGGTATGGGGATTGGCTCTTACGTTCTTGGAATTGTATCTGCGAAAGCATCATTCCATATTATGTACGTAATAACGGCAATTGCTGTATTATCAACGACTGTCATTTACTATTTATTGCATGACCGTAAACAAAGAAAAGCTATAGATCTCGAAAATGCAGCCGCATAAACATAAAACCCACCAATTTTTTTGGTGGGTTTTCTATGTTTACATCGTTATTCCTTTATCGATAACAATAATTTTAACTTTTACTTTTATATTCGATTTTTGGTATGTATCAAGCCAATGATTCTCATTTTTTTCCCAATCAGAATATTGAAATGAATGAGCAAGTATGCCAAATCCAACTGGATCAACTTTATCTTTTTGAAAAGATTGGACTAAAACATTTAAATCTTTTTGTAACTTTTTTTGTATTGCATTTTTTAATACTTTTTCTGTTGCGTTCGTCAATCCTATTGGGGATTCTGTTATCATAATCGGCATTGTCAAATTTACATTAAAGGTATAGCGACCATTTGAATATTTTTTATCGATTTTTCGCTTTACATCTTTAATATAAAAACTAGTTTCTTCTTCAGTAAAAACATCATCTTGATGTCTTTTAAATTTTTTAAGATTCAATGCAACAACTAATTGCCCTTCTAAATGATCTTTTAAAATTTTTAACATTTGTGTTTCATTCATTGATAGAGTTCGATTATACAAATTATTTTTGGTTAATAAAGTTGTTCCATTAACTACTAAATGATCACCTTGTACTGTTAATTCAGGTGCAAAAGGTGTTATTCCTTTCTCATAATACATTTGATGAAACATTCGTAAAGACGTTCTGAAAGCAACATTTCGAAAATCAGCAGTTTGTATTAATTGAGGAATATAGATTGGCAACTCTGGTTTATCCTTTGGTTTTAAATTAAAAACATCGGAAAGTGGACCATCTACAAAAATAAGATCGGCATTTAATCGAAACTTTGGATCTCGATAAAACATATCCATTATTGAAAACCAATTTTTATGTTCAAGAACCTTTGATCCTATTAAGATTGCTTGAATTTTACCACCACCAGTAACACCATTAGCTCGGGTATCAAAATAATTTCTTGATTCTTTAATAGAAAGAGTTTGTACACTAAAATGTTCAGTTTTCTCTTTTGTTTCTTCAGTAAAGACCGGGCTTGCCATAAATACTTCTACTTTATTTTCATCATTTACATCGATTCCTAAAATCATCGATAATGTGACATCTTCTATATTAATTTTCCCTCTGCAACCTGAAACGCCGATTACTAAAAAAATACTAAGCAAACATACTTGAAAATATTTCAATTGATTTTCACCTTACTTAACCTATTTTTTATTAAACCGCCCACTAATAAGAGGATTGGAATACCGATTAATATGCATGATCCAGAAACCATTATATAATGTAAATGAATAGTCGTATTTGTAAACGTCGGTACTTGAATAAACGTAAGAATGAGAATTACGATAAAAAGAATAATAATGATAAGAGGTTTTAGTTTAAATTTAAATAACTCTGATAATCCATTCATACCGCCCCAAATATACGTAACCCATGTTTTCGATATAATCATTAAAAATAATGAGAATAAAATGAAATCTAATCTCTCAACATATTGGAATTCCATTATGCTTAAAATATCGATTACAGGCTCAAACGTCATTTTGATTTCATATGGACTATAAATAACAAAGCAAATAATTGTTATAAAAATATATGTAAAAGTTGTTAATGCATTTCCAATAATAACACCTTTTATTGCCTTTTCCTTCGACTTTAAATAAGGATAAAAAACTAGAATTAACTCAATGCCTAGAAATGAAGTTGTCGTTAATGGAATTGTCTTAAATATCGGTATCCATCCATTTTTAATAATTGGTAAAATAAAATTTAGATCAGCATCTTTAAGTGTGAAAAGGAGCATGAATAAAGTAAAAAAAGCAATTGGAAAAATTGCTTCTATATATTTTGCAATTAAATGAATACCACCTCTTAACAGCTGGTAAGTTGGAAAAAGAAATAACACTAATAAAACATACCCTTTTGTTTCTTGAAGAATGTAGGATTGAATATATAAGATGGCTCTACATAATACGAGATACCCAGCATAAAGGAAATAGAGAGCTTGTAAAAAGACTACAATTGATCCAATTATTTTTCCTAGATAAAAAGTAAAAAAACTTACGTAATTTAAATTAGGAGCCTTCTCTCTTAATTTAACAAATAAAATGCTAATAAAAGTAGAAATGATCCCCCCAAAAAGAATTGCAATCCAACTACTTGTACCTCCTTTAAGAGCTAGTTCTCTAGGAAGTGACAACATTCCAATCCCTACTTGAATACCAAAAATCATTAAAATAAATTGAAATTGTGTAATTTTCGACTTCGTAATAACCATGAAAGAATCCCTTCTAACATTCATTCTTCATTACGTTTATTTTGTTTTTTCCAAAGGTAGTTTAAAGGTACTCTTAAGATTGTATCTTTAAATGCATCACGATTAATTGGGGAGAATGGTAAAGTATAGGGTTTGTTATAGCTAGATAAGCTCAAACCATGAATCATGAGAATCATTGTACTTACAATCAAACCGATTAAACCAAATAATGAAGCCATAATCATAATTGGAAATCGAATGACTCGTAAACTAGATGCCATTTCATAGTTTGGAATAATAAATGATGAAATAGCAGTTAGAGCTACAACGATTACCATAATATTACTAACGATTCCTGCTTGTACCGCTGCTTGCCCGATTACAATCCCGCCTACAATGCCAACTGTTGTACTAATAGGTGCTGGTAGCCTAATAGCTGCTTCTCTTAACATTTCTAATGTTATCTCCATAACTATGGCTTCAAATAAAGGATCAAATGGAACCTTCGCCCTAGATTCACCGATTGATAGTAGCAATTTTAAAGGAACGATCTCATAATTGAATGAAATAATTGCAATATAGATTCCTGGCAAAAAGATTGTTAAAAAAAATGCAACGACTCTAAGTATACGATTAAATGACGCCACCATCGATCTTGCTGCATAATCATCAATCGTTTTAAAAAATATTGCAAAATTAATCGGTAAAATAATAACTTCAGAGGATCGGTCTACGATTAAAACTACTTTTCCTTCAAGTAATGTCGTAGCTGCAACATCCGGTCTTTCAGTTGTAAAATATTGAGGAAAAGGCGAAAATGGGTTCCTTTCCATTAATTGCCCTAAATGGTTTGCATTTAAAACAGAATCAACTTTTATCTTTGAAATATCTTGTTCTACACCAGAAAGTAAATCATCATCTACTAATCCTTCGATATAAGCAATTGATACGATACTTTTATTTTCATTCCCAATTTCAACTTGCTTAATTTGAAAATCTCGACTTTTAATAAATCTGCGAAGTAAAGCAATATTAGCTTGATCAGTTTCAACAAAAGAGATTTTTGAACCTCTTAAGGAATTATCAATACTTGGAGGTGTATATGCTCTTTGTGGCAATTTTCCAGTTGAATAAACAAATGCAACTGGATCGGTTTCTACTAGTAGTATACTTTTACCATCCAATATTGCTGTTTCAATATCTAAGATTTGATTAGTACGAACAGTATTATTCGTTATGAATAATTCTATTTCTTCTGTATTTGAACTTATTGTATTAATAAATTGAGATACTTTTTGTTCATCGACTATACTAGACAAATAGCAAAGCACAGCTTGCTTATCTCGAATTATCAAGTCTTTTGTTACTAAATCAGAAGTAGGAAAGATTCTCTGAATAATGTTAAGGTTTTCTATTAAATTCCCTTCAGTATGAAGAACGGAAGAACGTAAATTAAATTTTCTTAAACGCTTCTTTTGTTCATTAGAATAATCCACTTAATCTTCCAGCCTTTCATAAATTTCCAGCTTACTATCAGCTATTCAGTTTTATCAAAAATGAATTATTTTATACTTAAAAAGCAAGTTACTAGATCGTTGGATTTAATGGCTGACATTCGTTACAATGAACAATAAATAGTTCTGATGGAGGATATAATATGGCGATTTTAGCCAACTCAAAATTTACCAAATATAAAAAGTTAATATCTTCTTTATCTCCTTCACTTGAAACTAGTACATTAAAAAGTGAAAAATTTCTAGTAGATAAAGATGAAAAGAAAAATTTAGAAATTTATTATGCTCCTTTTGAGTACATTAATGAGCGAGCTAAAGTCATCATAGTAGGGATAACACCCGGCTTACATCAAATGAAACAATCTTATTCTACTGTGATCAGGTTTAAAGATACGGAGATGGATGACGAAGAAATTTTACATGAAGTTAAAAAGAATTCTAGCTTTGAAGGACCGATGCGAAAAAATTTAATTGCTATGTTAGATGAATTAGAATTACATCATTATCTTGGATTAAATTCAACTAGCGAACTTTTTAGTACAGCAAGTCATTTAGTCCAAACTACATCCGTGATTAAATACCCTGTGTTCTATAAAGGAAAAAACTATAATGGTTCAACTCCGAATATTTTAAGAACTGATTTACTTAAAAAGTATATTGTTAATACCTTTGCAGAAGAAATCATAAGACTAGAACGTCCCCTCATTATCCCATTAGGAGTTAATGTTTCAAAAGTTTTAACTTATTTAACAGCAAATGACTATTTAAACTCGGACTCCATTTTATACGGATTTCCCCATACATCTGGCGGGAATGGACATCGGCATAAACAATTTGCGGAAAATAAAGAAGAGATGAAAAGAAAAATTATATACTACTTTGAGTGATGATTAAAGGAGAGCCAAAATGATTTTACATATTATCGGAAACAAAGACTGGCAAAATGCAAAGAATTCAGGTGCATATTCACCTGATAGTTTAAACAACGAGGGTTTTATCCATTGTTCAACCCTCCAGCAAACTGTTGAAATCGCAAACTTATTCTTTAAAGGTGCAACTGATTTAAATTTACTTTGTATTAATGAAGAAAAAACAAAATCAAAAATCGTCTATGAAGATACTGAAAACTTCGGGCAATTATTTCCTCATATTTATGGACCATTAAATTTAGATGCTGTCTTTAAAGTTGTTGATCTTCACGCTGATGAAAATGGACAATTTATATTACCTAAAGAATTAATAGAGCAAGAATAACAAAAAACTCAGTTTCACATAGGTGAACTGGGTTTTTTTAGCTTCACTCATCATCACGTAACAAATCACTTAAAAACTTTTCCCTGTTTTGTAAAAAATATTTAGTAATTTGATAGTGATCTGTATTTTCATAATCAATTCTAGAAATTTCTCCATGATCAAAGCTTAAAATATCTGCATTTGGATAACCAAGTAGAATGGGAGAATGCGTAGCAATAATGAACTGCGAATTTTCGTTTTCGACTAAATCATGAATTATTTTTAAAAATGATAATTGCCTAGCTGGAGACAACGCTGCCTCAGGCTCATCTAACAAATAGATTGCCGTTTCATTAAATCGATTTAAAAACAAAGACAAAAATGATTCCCCATGCGATTGATGATGGAGAGATTGTCCGCCGTAGTTATCATATTTTTCATTTTCTGGATCCTCTAATTCATCTAAGTAAGTAGCAAAATTATAAAATGATTCCGCTCGTAAGAAAAATCCATTCGAAATTTTCGGTAACCAAGAAAGTCTTATGTAATTTCCAAGCTGTGACTCCGATGCAAAAACTTCATAATTATTATTACGTCCCCCACCTGCCGTATTAAAATCACATTTATCAGCAATAGCTTCCAATAATGTAGACTTTCCAGAACCATTTTCACCTACAAAAAAGGTTACATTACTTCTTAAGTTCAATTCATCAAAAGATTTAATGGAAGGAATTGAAAACGGATATTGGCTAAAGGAATGAATATCATCGCGCAAAAGTGTAATTTTTTTTAAAAACATTTTCATCACCTATGAAGATTATATAGTAATTATGACCTTATCTAAAAATTTATTTGTGAGGAAGTACAACAAATTATTGTCCTGAACAGTAATTGAGATATTTCAGGTGCGTTTTTTTATTGTAGTTGGTATAATCCATCGAAAATTAACGGATTTTACGATTTTTTTCGATTTAGTAAGAATAAGAGCATCTTTACATTGAAAGTGTCTACAATCGTCCAACTTCCAAGTCATAATACCCTAACCAGTATAGGTAATTATTAAACTTATTTGCGATTCTCTGAAATTTAATAGTTTTACTATTTTTAATTGCGTTTTTCTATATTTAATTGCAGTTTTACTATTTTTAATTGCGATTCTCAGATTTTATTTGCAGTACGCTGTTTATTTGCACAGATTGGCTCCTTATTTGCGGGTACTCTAAGACTTATTTGCAGTTCAAGCTTTTTGTCATCACTCTTTTTTTATAGCTTTCCAAATCTTTTATACCATTAAAATAAAAAAAAGAGGGTTCTCCTAACTAGTTAGACTGTTAGGATTCCCTCGTTTTTTATGAAATCAAAATACGGCACTAAGAGCATCCTTATAAATCACAATCGCTCTTACTACGTGAAAAATAGCTACTAGAATAATCGTTACTTCATAAGCAGATACATTAACTATATCGAATTTTTTGCGGAGTACAAATTTCCGAAAAAGTGCTGGGAATCCTTCATTCAGTTTTAAACAAATAATATAGAATACTAGAATGACAAAGTATAGGAAGAATCCCATGTCAGCATACTTCCAGTCGACTAGATGAGCAAATAAACTGCATAACCAAATTATTAATCCATTAACAATACAAGCTAGAATCCAATTGGAGAAAGAGGATGTCGTATAGATCGTTTTCATCAAAGATCACTTCTCCTTTAAATCATCTGTAGTCAATTTTTACGCATGTAATCGTTCTTTTATGCGTGTATTAAAGACTTTAAATTATGTTTTTTATATAAAGTTTTGTTGAAGTTATTCCGCATAATTGTTCTGACTTTTAATTCATTACTCATGTTAAAATGAGATTATACTTACAAGAAAAGGGATGAACTACTATTAATCTACAAGAAAAAGTAAAAAATCTGCCTTTATCCCCTGGCGTTTATTTAATGAAAGATTCAAAAGGTCAAATCCTTTATGTCGGAAAAGCAAAAAGCTTAAAAAAACGAGTTCAATCTTACTTTCAAAGTTCAAAGGGACATTCACCAAAAGTGAAAAAACTGGTAACCCATTTAAAGGATTTTGACTATTTATTGACTGATACTGAATTCGATGCTTTCATGCTTGAGTGTCATTTAATTAAAGAAATTAAACCAATGTATAATCGCATGATGAAAAGTCCGCAATCTTTTATTTACTTAGTCATCAACTTAAATAAAAAAGTTCCTTCATTTGAAATTAGCTACGAGCCTATTGAAAGTGAAAATGTATTAATATTTGGTCCTTTTACAAGTAGAAGTAAAGTTGAAAGAGCAGTTACCGGCATTAAGGAATGCTTTAAAATTAATTGTGGCCATCTGGCGGTTAAGAATAGCGCTTGTTTAAATTATTCATTAGGGACATGTAATGGAGTTTGTCTAGGTGGACCAGCGCTTGAAGAGTACAATATGATAATTGATAAAGTTATTCGATTTCTTAATCGTACTGACATGAGTCTGCTTGAAGAAATGGAAAAGCTTATGTTATCCGCATCTGAACAATTTGATTTTGAGGATGCGGCAAAATACAGGGATTGGATTGAAATGGTTAAATCTTTAACTAATAAAGAAAAACTAATCGAATTTACTGAACAAAATCATAATATTATTACAATTGAACAATTAGAAAACAACAAATTTAAGTACTTTCTGATCTATCGGACACAAATATTGCATTGTGAATTGGTAGAAATTGAATACGATTCATTTGATCAATTGATTGAAGAAATATTTTCAAATTCAATTAATTACTTCAAAAATAATAATGATCAATCTTCTAAAGATGTAAGCCGCGATGAAATCGACGAAGCTCAAATTATTTACAGCTATTTAAATAGTAAGAATTGCAAGCATCTAATTGTTCCAAAAAGATGGCTTAGTCCTACTAGTACTAAATTAACAAAAGAACTTCGAAAAATAGTTAATTTCTTTGTATAAAAGCTCTATTAAAATAAAATGTTAATATTTTGTATGTAAAAAATGGCTGTCAATATTGACAGCCATTTTACGTTCTTATTAAACTAGCACATGCATTAATTATTTATAATCAATTCTTCATGTTTTGATTCAACTTTCTCTTTCTTTCCAACTTTAAAAATGAAGAATGAAGAAATTACTAAAACTGTAATTAAAGATGTTAAATAGAATTGTGAGCGAAGACCACTCATAAAGAACATCGAGAAATAAATTACGACCATTGCGATGATGGAAATGTAAGTTATATATGGGAAACCCCACATTTTTAATCGTAACACTTTACCTTTTTTCTCAGCTTCTCTTCTCTTTATTAAATGCGAGACTGCAATAACAATATACACTAGAAGAGCAATTGAACCTGATGCATTCAGTAGAAATGAAAAAAGTTTATCTGGTGAAATAAAGTTAAAAATTGCAGCTAGGAAGGCGAAAGCTGAACTTGCCCAGACCGCCCAATATGGTGATCCACCTTTGTTTACTTTTGTAAAAATTCTCGGAGCATTTCCTTGCTTCGCTAATGAATATAGCATGCGAGAATTCGTGTAAAGTGCTGAATTCAAACAAGAAAGTACTGAAAAAAGTACAACAATCTTCATGATTGTTGCAGCCCCAGGAATCCCTAAATTTGTAAGCAACGTTACATATGGGCTACTTAACGATTTCGCGTCATTCCAAGGCATTAATAAAACTAAAATAGCAACTGACCCAATGTAGAACAATGCTACACGCCAAACAACAGAATTAATAGCAGTAACAACAGACTTTTGAGGATCTTTTGATTCACCAGCAGCAATCGCAGCAATTTCAGATCCAAAAAATGCAAACATAACCGTCATAAACCCACCTAATATTGCACTCACACCTTTAGGGAAAAATCCGCCATGCTGTGTCAAATTTGATAATCCCGGAGATTGAATTGTAGGAATAAATTTAAATAAAATCGCTAGACCTAATAACATAAATGCTGAAATCGCCACTACCTTTGTAATGGCAAACCAATATTCAAACTCTCCAAATGTTTTCACTGATAAAATATTGGTGAGTGTAAGAGCAAATGTAAGAATTAAAGCCCATCCCCATAATGGAATACTTGGGAACCATAAATTCATAATATTTGCACCTGCAATCGCCTCGATTGCGATTGTAATCAACCAGAAAAACCAATACAACCATCCAATCGTGTAACCTGCCCAAGGGCCAATCGACTCTTTTGCATACGTTGAAAACGAGCCACTATCTGGGTTCTCTGCAGCCATTTCTCCTAACATTCTCATAAGAAGTGCAACTAATACTCCCGCTATTACATAAGCAACAATTGCTGATGGACCTGCACTATGAATAACATTCCCGCTACCTACGAATAAACCAGCCCCAATGATTCCCCCAATTGAAATCATCTGAATATGGCGGTTCTTTAAATTTTGTTGTAAACCTTTGTTTTGATTCTCCATATTCACCCTATCCTTTTTTTGTTAATATAAAACTATTTATAAAAACCTTATTTTAAAAGACTCGAGCATGTCCTATTAAACTCCACATTCGGAAGTTACTCTTAAAAAGTTTGAACATATGAAAACAATTGAACGTTTAAGTTTCAACAAAATTTTAACAATAAACTAATACGTTTTCTAAAACGTTTTCTAAAATGGCAAGACCTTCGCTAAGCTCCTCTTCTGTTATCACTAATGGGCTTAAAAAACGAATGATATTTCCATCTAGACCTGCAGTAAGTAATAGAAGCCCAGCTTCGTTTGCTGCTTTTGCAATTTTTGTAGTAAGTTCTTTATTCGGTGTTTTTGATTTTTGATCTGTTACAATCTCTACTGCACACATTGCGCCAAGACCGCGGAATTCTCCAATGAAGTTGTACTTTTCTTGCCATTTTCTCACTTGGCTCTCAAGCACTTCTCCAATCCATTTTGCTTTTTCACATAATTGTTCTTCTTCAATAACTTCTAATACTGCTAATGCTGCTTCACAAGCAAGTGGATTTCCACAGTATGTTCCACCTAATTCACCAGGATCTGCCATATCCATTATTTCTGCCTTACCGATAACAGCACTTAGTGGCATACCACCTGCGATAGATTTAGAAGCAGTCATAAGATCAGCTGCAATATCAAAATGCTCCATCGCAAACAATTTTCCTGTTCTTGCGAAACCTGTTTGAATTTCATCAGCAACCATCAAAATACCATGTTTTGAACAAAATTCACGCACATGTTTTACAAATGATTTTGGTGGTATAACAAATCCACCTTCTCCTTGAATCGGCTCCATAACAATACACGCCACAGTCTCTGGTGCAACTGTTGCCACAAAAAATTGATCAAACTGTGCAATCACATCTGCTTCGTATTGTTCATCAGTCATGCCATTTGGCTTACGATACATATATGGATATGGTGCTTGATATACTTCTGGTGCAAATGGACCAAAACCAAGTTTATATGGTTTTACTTTACTCGTCATTGTCATCGTCATTAATGTACGGCCGTGGAATCCGCGAGTAAATGTGACAACTGCTTGGCGTTTTGTATATTTTCTTGCGATTTTCACAGCGTTCTCAACTGCTTCAGCACCACTGTTTAGTAAAATTGCTTTTTTCGCAAAATTTCCTGGTGATACTTCACACAATTTTTCACAAATTTCTATGTATGACGGGTACATAATGACGTTGAAACCAGGATGAATGACCTTTTCTGCTTGTTCTTGTATAGCTGCTACTACTTTTGGATGTGAATGCCCCACGTTAATTGTTCCGATCGCCGCACCGAAGTCAATAAACTTCTTTCCTTCCAAATCGTATAGTGTCGCTCCTTTGCCTTTTACAGCGATTGCTCGATTTCCATTACTAACTCCTTTTACTACATATTTATCGCGTTTTTCTTGCCATTCTTTTGAGGTTAGTTGCTTACCCATCTTTTGATTCCTCCATTTTTATAATAATTTCTCTTTGATAGTTGCTTTTTCAAATACTGTATCTTTTTTAATTAGGGGTAAAGCATGACATTATTTATAATTACCTATACCCTCATTTCAAACTTTAGTATGAGAACCGATAAATAAGTCCAAAAACGTATACCGTATAAAAAAAACAATAAAGCTAAGCGATATACTAAAAAAATTAATATCATTTTAGTCGTTGCATGTGATTTATCCTTTATGCCATATAACCAGTTTCATTTCAGTCATCTCTTCAATTGCATATTTCAATCCTTCACGTCCTGTTCCACTTTCTTTTACGCCGCCATATGGCATTTGATCAACACGGAACGTTGGGACATCATTAATAACCACTCCACCAACATGCAATTCGTCCGCTGCTTTCAGTGCATTGGAAACATTATTTGTGTATATTCCAGCTTGCAGCCCATATCGGGAATCATTCACAGCATCGATTGCTTCGTTTACTGATGATACTTTACAAATTGAAACAATTGGAGCAAAAACTTCATTACACGATACCTTCATGTTACTCGTTACATCTAAAATAACTGTCGGTTCGAGGATATTACCTTGTGCTTTGCCACCAGATGCAATAGTCGCACCCTGTGCTTTTGCTTCTTCGATCCAGCTTAAAGCACGATCTAAATCATTCGGTGAAATAAGAGATGAAACATATGTTTCAGGATTTAGAGGGTCACCTAGTTTAAGTTTGCTAGCCGCTTTTGCAAACTGCGAAACAAACTCATCATAGATTTTTTCGTGTACATATATACGCTGTAAAGAGATGCATACTTGTCCTTGGTTAGAAAATGCACCCATTAAGCAACGATCAATAGTCTTCTTTACATCAATGCCCTCATCAATGATTAATGCTGCATTTGAACCTAGTTCAAGAGTTGTTTTCTTAAGCCCTGCCTTCGCCCGAAGTGCAATTCCAACTGAAGAGCTTCCTGTAAAAGTCACCATACTAACTTGATCACTTTCTACAATAGCGTCACCTACCACTCCACCTGGTCCCGTGACAATATTTAACGCACCGTCAGGTAGACCTGCCTTTTTGAATAAGTCAGCTACATAAAATGCAGAAAGTGGCGTTTGTGAAGCTGGCTTTAATACTACGGTATTCCCTGAAGCTATAGCAGGTCCCACTTTATGTGCAACTAAATTCATGGGAAAATTAAATGGAGTAATAGCTCCAATAACACCAATTGGATTTCGGACGGTGTAGCCTATTTTTCCGACACCACTAACTGCCGCATCAAAGGGGATTGTTTCTCCATGAATTCGTTTAGCTTCTTCTGATGCAAATTTATAAGTTTCAATCGTTCTTATTACTTCCGCTTTAGCGAAGATAAGCGGTTTAGCCGATTCAAGAGCAATTACTTTCGCCGCTTCTTCTAAATTTTCTTCAAGAAGTTGCGAAACTTTCTCTAAAATGGCTGCTCGTTGATGAGCAGCCATTTTAGCCATTACTTCTTTAGCATCATAAGCTGCTTGTATTGCTTTTTGAGTTTGCTCTTTATTCGCTATTGAAATGTCTGCAATCTTTTCACTTGAATAGGGAGAAAGTAATTCTGAATAATGTTCTGTTTCCATATGTAGTCCGTTAACCCAAAGATTCTGTTTCATGTTTCCCTCCTAATTTATGAATACGTATTAATAATAAACTTCCAAATAAATAAGTGTCAAACAATTTTTACTATTTAGCATTTTGTAAATATTTACCTTCCGACTAAAAAACCTAAAAAAATTTCCTAATTATCAAAGTATCATTGCAAATTATGGTGATTTCTGTAAGAATACATCCGATTGAATCCTTTTTCACCAATATATTTGGAGATTTAATCTAAATAATAATTCTGTATTCATTCTCTTTTTATGAATACGTAGTCAAAAAAACACGTTAATTCTCATAAAAATCCTAATCAAATTCTTTTTTATTTGCTATAATGAGGAAAAGTCTCTTAAATCTTCCACAGTTTATTTTGTTTTTGGGAGTAAGAGGAATTCGTACATCAGCCGTATTCATTGCTTTTTTAAAATTAATTCACTATTATTTCAATTTTATATTCTATGAGCTTGGAGTGATTTATTTGGTTTCATCCCACGATGTTGCGAGGTTAGCTGGAGTCTCTCAATCTACTGTTTCTCGCGTATTAAATGGTTCTAAAAATATCAAACAATCTACAGTAGCGAAAGTAGAGAGAGCAATTAAAGAATTAAATTACCATCCTAATATGATTGCTAGAAATCTCGTGAAAAAAAAAACCAACATGATTGCGTTAATCACAGGACATAGTCACGATCCATTTTATGAAGAATCTACTCGCGGAATTGTAACTATTGCAGCAAGAAACGGATATAACGTGCTCGTTTATTTCCATAAAATAGATAACGATAAAATGCTTTACAACCAAGTTTTAAGTGCCCCTGTTGATGGAATCATAATGTCCTCTATTTTATTGAATGATTCTATTTTTCCCATCTTAGAAAGTTTGGAAGGCAAACCGTATGTGACGTTCAATCGAAAGCATTCGCGTGGAACAAACTATTTTGAGATTGATAACATAAAAGCCGGTGAACTAATTACAGATCATATGATAGAAATAGGGCATAAGAATATAGCCTATATAGGTGGACCGCTACAAGCCTCTACTTTTTATGGTCGCTTAGAAGGATATAAAATGGAGACTAGTAGACATAAAGTAGCGGTTCGCGAAGAGTGGATAAAAACAACCGATACAAGTGTAGAATCCATCGTACAAGCCTGTAAAGAGTTATTTTCAGGTATAGAATATCCAACAGCCATTGTCGCTGCCACAGATGCAATCGCTTTAACATGTATGGATTTCCTACTTAGTAAAGGATTTAAGGTACCGGAAGATATCAGCATTGGTGCAATTGACAATATCGAGTTTTCTGCCCATGCATCTATTCAATTAACAACAGTGGGAACTCATTTAAGTCAATCTCTAGGAAATCTCGCTATGGAACATCTAATTAATTTAATTGAAAATAAAGAAAAACAAATTAATCCTGTATCAACTACAATTAAACCTCATTTAATTGTTAGACGTTCAACTGGAAAACCTAGAATAAAATAGATTTTAGAAGTGAAACTATTTTAACAAAAAATAGAGACGTGAATAACTCACGTCTCCGATTTTCCATCCAATTAAAGACAGTCTATCATTTGTTCAATTATCAAATGCGTTAGTTGCAAAAGGGTGTTTAATCTAATTGGAACGAGCGATTAGAAGTAATACCGCACTTAAATAGGCTCGGTCATATTTTCCTCGAGCCATTTTTTATCCTTTTACCTTCTCAAACTGATTCCAGTTAATTGACTTCTCTAATAAAATTGAAAGAATTACGCCCATAATCAGTCCATTTGTTAAAAATGGTTGAACAATCATTGGTAGATTTCCAAATGTACCAGGAGCAATATTCATTAAGCTTACCCCTACTAATACTGGGGCTGCCAGTCTAAAAATTGTATCTGATGTAAATACTTTTCCATTAGTACTACTAAATGCTGTTCCAAACAATTGAAGATATGCAACAAATAATACCGCATTTCCAACTGTTACAGGCATAGTTGCTAAAAATGAAATTAATGGTGGTAGTACGCCAATTATTGCTAGCAGAGTCCCCCCATAGATAAATGGTTTCCTTTCATATATTTGTGTACTTTGCAAAAATCCAAGTGAAGATGTAAATGGTGTATATGGGACAATTCCAAATAATGCAGCAATAATTGTGAAGCTACCTGTGAAAAATAGTGAAAAACGGTATTGATTTGTACTCGCTTCTTCCTTTAATAAATCAGACGCAGCTTTAATTGATGCAAATGTATTACTTAAATTCATAATTCCAGCAAAAAATGAAATCGCAATTATACCTATTTCTAAATTTGGTGCTCCTAAAGGGAATAAAGAAAAATGCGCACTTGCTGCCCCTACTTCTTTTGCATCTGATCCAAATAAAATCGAGTAGAATAACCACCCTACGATAATGCCAATTAATATTGAAAAATTGCTGATAATACGAGAACCTTTTAATTTTAAAATACTAACAAATAATACGATACATAAAGAAAGTATACTAACCGATATACTGATTTCACCTTTACTCGTAATTCCAAGCATTCCTTTAAAGAATACAAATATGAGCTGAAATGAAAGTAAAAATAAATAAACTGTCATAACCATTGGGGTAAAGATTTTTTGAAGAAATGAAATCAAATTGAATGCTGATAAAAGTAATGTAACAATACCTGCAGCAATAAATCCTGTTGCCATTCCTCCTCCAATTTCTGTATAACTTAACCCAAAAGCAGAGGCTGATAATCCTAAGTTCAGCATAACTCCCCATAATAAACCAGAATGCCCCTCCATGACCGGATATTTATGACCAATCCATCCTTGTAAAACGGATGCAATACCAGTAAAGATTAATGAACTTCTGATCGTACTTTCAATAACATCTGAAGGCAAATGAAATGCAGCTCCTATTGATATGGGGACTACAATCGTATTCGCAAAAATAAAAAATAGCCATTGAACCGATGAAAAAAGAGTAGTAGAAACTCTCACGTTTTTCATAGTTTCCTCCTCCTCTTGCTTAAAAATTCTTCGTGTCTTTTATATAGACTGGGTCATTAATCGTCTTTCTCCATTTTAATGAAGTTGAAAGAAAAACACCAATAATAATGAGTGCTCCACCGAAAAGTTGAGATGAAGTAATATTATTTTTTAAAACAATCAATCCAACTAGCATTGCAACAAATGGTTCTAAGTTTAGAAACATAGCCGCTTTTGATGCTCCGACAATTTGAATTTGATGATTCCAAATTAAAGTACAAATCCCATGCATAACAATTGCTGTTACAATTAAAAGGATCCAAGGCATCACTTCCTTACTCAACGCCGCAGTGGTTTCTGAAAAAAGCGCAATCGGTAATAAACCTCCAAAACCGATAAAATTCGAATAAAGCGTAATCGTGGTCGATTCATAGTTTTCCGTTAGCTTTTTAATCATAATGATTGAAATTGAAAACGTGAGCATCGTTAGAAAAATCCAAATCAAGCCAATTGTAATTTGAACCTTTTGTCCGTTTGTAATGACAAAAAAGACACCTATAAAAGCTATAATTGAACCTAATACAAAACCTTTTGTTAGTCTTTCCTTTAAAAATATTGAAGCTAAAAAAGATGTAGTAAGAGGAGCAAGCGCAAGTATTAATGCTGAAGTTGTTGGATGGGTTGTTTCTAAAGCGGAATAAAATGACCATTGATTAATACAAGTACCAATTAATCCTAATAAAATAATCATAAACCAATCTTTTTTCTTAATCTTTTTCCACTTTTTCTTCATTAATGCATAGAAAGCCATAAATAGTAATATAAAGCACAATCTTAACGCTGACAATAATATTGGTGAAAACTCTTTTACTAGTATTGAGCCAAAAATAAAATTACTTCCCCAACAGATTACACAAAAAAGTAATAACAGGTAAGAACGAACCATTTTACAGCCTGCTTTCTCGAATTATTTTAAAGAAAACTCGTCGACTGACGACCCTTTATACGACGTCGAACAATCTTCCTAGTTCCCAATTTAACCATTCTTAATGTGAAAAAATGAAAAAGGAAATCTAGATCATTCTAGAGTTCCTTTTTCTTCTAATATTTTAGGCTTTTTACAAAGCCTTGTTCATATTTTTCCGGACAGGATAGGTAGTATAAAGTCTATGTTTGGATGTTTATTTTCCTTGGGGAGGCTTTTTTGGCATCCTTTTTTAATCTTAGCTAAGTGGGTTTAACTAAAAGGCCACTTAACTTTTTCCTATCCTATTCTTTCTAATTGCTCTATTTATTTACGAATCAATCTTTCTTCACTTAAGGAACCACTAACGATCTTCCCATTATAAATTACTGCTTTTCGATTTGCGCGTCTAGCAACAGCCTCTGCCGAACAGCCTGCTTCAACTAAAACTAGATTTGCAGAATCACCTATTTTTGGCCATACTTGATTTCCTTCAATATCTAATGGAGTTTTTCCACCTGTAATATATTTTAATGTTTGCGCTAGTGATACTTCATCAATCCATCTAAAGCGTTCAGCTAGTCTTCCCGCTCTTTCAAGAATATCACCTGTTCCATGTGGAGACCAAACATCAAAAATATTATCATTACCCACAGCTACCTCGACTCCGCGTTCATTTAGTAAATCCACAGGAGGCATTTGTCTATTAATAGGTACACTTGTGACAATCGAAATTCCAGCGTCTCTAAAGCTGTTTGCCAGGTCAAACGCTTCTTCCCTTTGGATATCTCCTATCCCAAATGCATGACTGATTGCTACTCTTCCTTCCCAGCCTGCTTGTTTAGTAAATTCTACTATGCGCTTCATCGTAAATGAGCCTAAATGACCAGGATCGTGTAAATGTATATCAATATCTGCATCAGCTTCAACTGCTAAATTATAAAGTTGATATAGTGACTCTTCAATATTTTGGTCTACAATAGCAGGGTCAACTGAGCCAACAATTCCTGCTCCATTTCTTAATGCTTCTCTCACATAATTGAACGCATTTGATCTTAATAATCCATGCTGAGCAAATGCAACAACTTCAGAGCTAAGTCGGTTCGAATAGTTAGTTAATGCTTGTTCGACTTGCTCTAAATTTCTTATTCCAACCTCTGGATAAATATCAACATGCGTTCTCACATGTGTAGATCCTGAAGCTAAAAGGATTTCAAGTAATGCTTCTGCACGTTCCTTCGTACTTGAAGCAATCGTCGGTAAGGCCATTTTTTCATATTCAAATCGTTCGATCACACTAGAAGTTGGAGTACACGCTCTCCATACATCACCCATTAACGTTTTATCAAGATGAACATGCTTTTCAATAAATGAAGGTAAAACTAGTAAACCGTCTGCATCTTGAACAGTAAATTCACTAGTAATATCCGTTTCTTCTTTTGTTATTCGAGTGATCTTTCCATTTTCAATAAAAAGATGAAATAATTCAGTAGCAGTACCGACCACTTTGCCGTCTTCTTTTTCAAACCCAATTTCTAATCGAGCATTTTTTAACCAATAGCTAGATTTCATGAATTTCACCCCTTCTTTTAATCAATTATTACTTTATTTCAAAACTGATTCGTAATTCAGTCCACCATAAACAATATTTCCACCAGCAATTACAGCAGCACGTTTTGCACGTCTTGCTACAGCCTCTGCAGAACATGATGCATCTACTAAAACCATACTTGCGTCATCTCCAACCTTTGGCCATAACAGATTACCCTCTTCATCAAGAGTCTTTATACCACCAGTTATAAATTGCAATGTTTGAGATAGCCCGTATTCATCTTTCCAATTGTATCTCTCAGCTAATCTTCCAGCTTTTTCTAACATATCCCCTGTTCCATGTGGAGACCAGGAATCATAGAATCCATCACAACCTAAAGCAACCTGAACACCTTTTGAATGGAGTAAATCAACAGGTGGCATTACTCTGTTAATCGGAACAGTCGACATAATCGATACGCCTAAGCTTGCTAGTTTGCTAGCCATTTCAACTGATTCATTTTGCGGTACGTCACCTAGCGCAAATGCATGACTGACTGCTACCCGATTTTTCCAACCAGCTTGTTCAATAAATGAAACTAGTTTTTGTATTGTATAAAAACCAAGATGGCCTGGGTCATGTATATGAATATCTATATCAGCATCAAACTGTACTGCTAGATCAACCATTTCAAATAATGAAAGTTCAATATTTTGATCAATACCACCAGGATCTAATCCTCCGACAATCGTTGCTCCCTCTCTCATCGCTGTTTTCATAAATGATTTACTATTTGTGCGAAGTAATCCATGCTGAGGAAAAGCAACAATTTCGTGGGTCATTTTATCTTTATACGTATAAAGTGCTTTTTGAATTTCTTCTAAATTTTTCAAGCCAATATACGGATCAATATTAACATGTGATCGAACATGGGTTGCTCCACCTTTTAATAATAGATGAAGCATTTGTTCAGCACGATGTTGACCTGTTTCAGCTAGTTCAACAAGTTCGGCTGCTTCTAAATTTAATCTCTCTACTAAATTTGCAGCTGGAATACAAGCCTTCCATGGAATTCCAAGATAAGTCTTATCTAAATGATTATGCATTTCTTTAAACGCAGGTAAAGCCAGTAAATTTTTTGCGTCCTGGACTGGTAGATCTGTTTGTAATGGTAAATTAGCCAATTGTAATTGTTCAATTTTCCCATCATTAATTAGTAAATTGTAAAGAGTAGTCTCAGTACGATCAATTTTTCCATCTTCAAATACAAATCCGCTATCAAGTTTTACATTCTTAAGCCAATATGATTGATTCATCTCATCACTCTCTTTAATAAAACTTAAACTGTTGTTGATTCAAGATTTGAAATTGAACCACTTACAACATTACCTTTAAAAATAACTGCAGCTCGTTTTGCTCGTCTCGCAACTGCTTCAGCTGAGCAAGTTGCTTCTACAAGTACGATATTTGCTTCATCTCCTACATTTGGCCATGCTTTTTCACCTTCATTATTTAAAGGAGTTACTCCGCCTGTAATAAATCCAAGACTATTAGCAAGTGTTTTTTCTTCTATATATCTAAATCTTTCAGCAAGTCGTCCAACTTTTTCAAGATTATCTCCAATTCCAAATGGCGTCCAATGATCTGTAATGCTGTCATTACCTAGTTCAACTTTTACACCTTTTTCACTTAATAAAGGAATTGGAATTGTTCTAAAAATTGGAACCGTAGAAGTAATTGAAATCCCTAAATCAGCAAATCTCTCAGCAATCGCAGTAGCATCTGGAACAGAAAGATCTGCTAAACCACTTGCATGACTTACTGTAACTCTTCCTTGCCATCCTGCTTTTTCAGTTAATGTTGCTAATCTTTGCATTGTAAATAATCCAAGATGATCTGGGTCATGTAAATGAACATCGATATCAGAATTTGATTCAACTGCGATCTCCATAATCGTCTCAAGAGAACGTTCGATGTTTTCATCGATAGAAGCTGGATCAACTCCACCTACTAGATTTGCTCCATATTTCATCGCTTCTCTTACTAGTTCAACAGAGTGACTTCTTAATAGTCCGTGTTGTGGAAATGCAACAATTTCATGAGTTAATTTATCTTTATATCCTTCTAAAGCTTGCAGCGTTGCTTCTAAGTTTTTTAATCCAATAACTGGATCAATATTACAATGTGTACGAATGTGAGTCGTACCATAACTTAATAATAGATCTAGCATCTTTTCTGCTCTTTCTTTCGCAGTTGGTAATAATTTTGGTAATAAAATTTGCTCTTCTTCAATACGTGTTTTTACACCATTTGTTGCTGGCATACACGCTTTCCATGGTCCACCATAATAAGTTTTATCAATATGAATATGCATTTCTTTAAATGAAGGAACCATAAGAAGGCCTTGCACATCATATTGAGACAATTGATCCGTAATTAAATCACTAACTAATTGAATCGAAGCAATTTTTCCATTTTCAATTTTAACATTGTACTTTCCAGTTGCAGTTCCGTTGATCACTTCATTGTCATTATAAGTAAAACCATTTTCCAGACTCACATTTGTTAACCAATACGATTTTGACAATATACTCACCCTTCCATCCCACATTAAATTTTGATTCTTTTTTAATTATAAGTCTGTTTGAAATATTTTGATTTTAGTATGTTTACATATTTTTAAGGTATTTTTACTAATTACTATTTCATTACTAGTGTTGTTGCTACGGGATGCTCGCTTTCCTTGGGGCATGATTCTTGAGCCTATGGGGTCTCAGGTTTCCGCATCTCCTATAGGAGTCGAGCAACATCCGTTCTAAACAACTTATTCATCACGAAAAAGATTATCTTTAAGACACTATTATCCTTACTCATGAACCCTTTATGAGTAGCTATTTTCATTTTTTTCCTGTTTTACTTCCTCATGAACCCTCTATGAGGAAGTTAGTTTCACATTTTTCCTGGTTTACTTCCTCATGATCCCTTTACGAGTAAGTTAGTTTCACATTTTTCCTGGTTTACTTACTCATGAACCCTCTATGAGTAAGTTAGTTTCACATTTTTCCTGGTTTACTTACTCATGAACCCTCTATAAGGAAGTTAGTTTCACATTTTTCCTGTTTTACTTCCTCATGAACCCTCTATGAGGAAGTTAGTTTCACATTTTTCCTGTTTTACTTCCTAATGAACCTTTTATGAGGAAGCTATTTTCATTTTTTTCCTGTTTTGCTCCCTCATGAACCTGTTCCGAGTAAGTTTTAGTTATACTTCTACAAGAAAGAAAGCCCACCCCTAAATCAGGATGAACCTTCACTTGCAGAAAAATCAGATTATTTAACCGTTACATCGTTAATCTCTAAATAGCCTGAAGGGCTGATTGAGAAGCCTTTTATATTTTTCGAGATTGCAGCGACATTTTCGATTACTCTTACAGGAATATAAGGTGAATCATCCATTTCAATTTCTTGTGCTTTAGCGTAAATTTCTTTACGTTTTGCTTCGTCTTTTTCTTTTCTTCCAGCATTAATTAAGTCATCAACTTTTGGATTGCTATAGAAGAATGTGTTTCCGGCAGCGCCGCGTGAGTCTGAGTGGAATAGATTGTACTGGTTGTAATCAGCATCTCCAGTTGCGTTTCTCCAGCTAATAATAAACATTTCTGATTGACCTTTATTAACTTTTTCAACGAACAATCCGTATTCCATCACTTGTACTTTTAAATTAATGCCAATTCCTTTTAATTGTGATTGAATAACTTCCGCTAAATTTACTCGTTCTTTACTATCCATCGTTAGGATCGTTGCATCAAATCCATTTGGATATCCTGCTTCTGTTAATAGTTTCTTCGCTTCTTTTAAGTTGTAATTGTATGCTTTTAATTGCTCATCGTATCCGAATACTTTTGAGCCCATTGCTGAATTCGCTTTTTTACCAACATTGTTATATACACCTTTTATAATCGAATCCATTTCAACAGCATGAGCGATTGCTTTACGTACACGTACGTCATTAAACGGTTTTTTCGTTACATTGAATCCGATATACTCTGTTCCGTATCCTTCACTTCGGTACACTTCCATAGCCGAGGATGATTCAACTTGTTTCATAACTGCTATTGGGAGTGGCTCTGCAATTTGAGCTTCTCCTGTTTCAATCATTGAAATTCTTGTTGAGTCTTCTGGGACAACCTTGAAGTCAACCTTGTCAATCTTTGGTTTTTTCCCCCAGTAATTTTCATTTTTAACTAGTATAATATCCTGACCAGGAGACCATGATTTAAATTTAAAAGGACCTGTTCCGTTTGGTTCTTGAATAATGTTCTTACCATATTTATCAATTGTTTTAGGACTTATAATTCCACCTTCATGATTTGCTAAAATTGAAAGAAGTGGTGAGAATGGCTCACTTAAAATAAATTGGACTGTATATTCGTCGACTACTTTAACTTCTTTTACCATTTTGAATACAACAGCTCTTGGTGAAGCAACTTTAGGATCTAATAAACGATCAAAAGTTTTCTTTACAGCCTCTGCATTAAATGGTGTACCATCGTGAAACTTTACATCATGTCGTAGTTTAAATTCCCAAGTTTTATCATTGATTTGATTCCATGACTCTGCTAGCATTGGTTGAATTTCGTTATTACTATCTCGCTGCACTAGACCTTCATAAATTTTATGATGGGTAACACTCGCAGCATTTATTGTAGACATAAATTGCTGATCTAAATTTTCGGCATCTGATAACCGAGCGATTACTAGCGTGCTTCCTCCTTTGGAATCATTTGCTTGTCCATTTGCTTTCGTACCTACGTCTTGATTAGATGAACATCCTGTAATTGTGATAGCAGAAAATAATACTAGAAAACATTTACCTATTCCCGATTTTCGTTTCAATGGCACTGCCTCCCTGTTTAAAGTTGTCTTACAAATATTTATCTAATTATATAAAATATTCTGATAATTATTTTTGATTATCTTTACCTGTTTTTTCAGTTTCTTTACTTATTTTTTAATTATTTGACTTTACTTCTAGTTCTTTAATTGATTCAAGCCTTTTAAAAGATGGTGGAAATAGCTCATTTTCAGGAAGTTGTTCGTAATCTCTTTCCATATATCCTCTTCTCATCTTATTAAAATACACTTGTCCTTTTTGTTTTAATACCTCCATATCAAGATTAGGAATTACTTGATCTTGCATCACAATTCTTCCATTTATAATGGATAGTTTTACATCTCTACCTGAACCACTTACAAACATTGTTCGAATTGGATCATCAATAACACCCATATGGAATCCATCTAAATCAATCGCAATGATATCCGCCTTCGCTCCGACGGCAATGCGACCTAAATCTTCACGATTTAGAAATGCCGCTGCCCCTAGAGTGATAGAATTGAAGAAATCAGCGTATGTAGATCCTTCAACTTCTTTTTCTACAAGTCTAGAAAGCATACTACCAGTACGTACATTTTGAAAAATATCTGGAGGGAAAGTATCAGTACCTAATGCAATATTGATTCCTTCTTTTCTATATTTTGCATATGATTCAAGCCCTTCTCCATGTCTTCCTATAATAAGTGGACAATGGATAACAGTAGTATTTGTTTCTTTCAGAAGTGAAATGTCATTATCAATATTGTAATTCGCTCCACTATAGCCCGATACAAAATGAGCGTGTGGTATTCCAGTATTTGGACCTAAGAATCCAAGATTATATAAATACTTAATTGGTGTAACTCCGTGTTCTTTTAAGATTGTATTAAATTCAAAACTTCCTTGCGCGGCATGGAGCTTGATTGGAACGTTTAATTTGTCACTGTAATATTTTGTTTTTATCAAAATTTCTTCAGTCTGTGATTCGATTCTTTCTGGAGCTAGCATCCCTCTGACCAATCCATCAAATGCACCGTCAAAGGTTTCAACAAACTTTACTGCTCTTTCTAATCCTTCCTCGCCTGCTTTTTCATCCCAATGAATTTTGATGTTTCCATCTGGTTCGACTACTCTAATTCCAGCCTGATAGCTTGGTCCAAGGTAAATTCTCAATCCTAGTTTTCCTGCATGATTCGCGGCTGCTTCTAACTCTTCAAAAGTTTCCGCCCAATTTTTGTAAAAAACGGATGTAATCGGCATAGCAGTAGTAATTCCATTTAAAATAAGCTGCGAATATGCATATAAAGATTTAAATGCTTCTTCCTCCTCACTCATTAGCTCATGATGCCCATTTTTTATAAACTCCTCAGACCAAAGGAGATTTTTTTGTTTATTTGATTTCGCTTCTAAATGCAAAATATCATGGTCAATGTCTCCTAATGCATTTAAATCAATAAAACCAGGACTAAGGATCGCATTTCCAACGTCAATTACTTGATCTACTTCTTCTGTATATTTTTTTCCAGCAAACAAAATTGTATCTTTTTCATATACAATCTCTGCATTTTCCAATATGACATGTTCACTTCCGTCAAAACCAATTACATATCTTCCCTTTAGCTTCGTTTTCATTTTTTCTCCCTTCGAATTTGAAAATTTTATTTTATTTTTCAACATATCTCATCTCGTCAACATAGGCACGAGCATGTCCCCAGAAATACTTTGTAGGTTGCATATATTTTTCTAATCCAGCGCGTTTTATCGTTGCAAAAGCTTCTTCATTTGCTTCATTTAAAACTGTGCTTTCATGAACGGTATTTACATTTCTGCCTTCCATAATAAGTTTTCCATCAACAATCACATGGTCTACATCATTTGCTACAGCTTGAAATACTAATCGATGCACATCCATATACTCTGGAGTCAAATGTGGTTGATGAAGATTAACTGTGATGACATCTGCTTTTTTCCAAATTTCAAGTGAACCGATTTCATCATCCCAACCTATACATTTTGCTGCATCAATTGTTACCATTTCTAAAAGCTTACCTGGTGGTAGATAGTAATAGTCTCTAAGAGCTGCTTGATGTACAAACTGTGTCTTCCTCATTGCTTGGAATAAATCAAAGCTCGTAGATGGTGAGGTACCATCTGTAGAAATCGCAACAGTTGCGCCCA
The DNA here is from genome assembly GCF_002566505.1 of Bacillus sp. AFS077874. Taxonomy (NCBI): domain Bacteria; kingdom Bacillati; phylum Bacillota; class Bacilli; order Caryophanales; family Bacillaceae; genus Bacillus; species Bacillus sp. AFS077874. Next base: position 45,912 of record NZ_NUYF01000008.1, on the reverse strand, counting down.
TTTCAATTAATTCTGTAATTGGTGTACGTGCATTAACTTGTCCAAAACCTGGAGAAGCACTTATGTTTGTACCAGTTTCAGCTAATATTTTGGCTTCATCAAATGATATGCCTCGACAATGCTGAAGATGGACATCAGGACCTAATAGCGCATTTTCTTTATCTTGAATGGCTAAATGAATCATTCCACCAAATGCATCTGAATGAATTCTTGTATTATATTTCCTAGCAATCTCTCTTATTTTTTTAGCTTGATAAAGATCATGCTTTGTTAACCCGTATAGTCGATCTGGAGAAGTCGGATAGGAAGGATCAACAGACGTTACAATAACAAATGGCGTAATAAAGGCTCTTGTTCGATCATCATTTGCGTGATTTAATGCCTCGATAACAGCTTCTGCCCCTTTTAGCACATCTTCATAAGTAACTTCTTTCTCAATTCTTTTCCCATCAACCCATCTACTAAATGAATGTGGCCATGGTGGGTTACACGGACCTGTACATACTACTTCACGAACTCCTACTTCGTTGTAAGCTTTTGCATGGTTTATTGCAAATATTGGATCATCAGATCTTGGTACTGAGCCTAAAACACTAACCCCTGTTGTTATGCCTGCTTTCAGTCGTTCAAGTGCTGACAGCTTTCCTTCGTAATACCAAAAATCATCCGTTACATAATGCTTATACGTATTCGTCATAATCGGCATCCAAAAATCGATATTCTCCATCGCGATTGTTTTAAACATTGAATGTCCACCATGACCATGAACATCTATTAATCCAGGTAAAATACACTGATGACTACAATCAATAACTTTTTTCGCCTCATACTTAGTTTTCAAGTTTTCGGTAAGATCAATATCTAGTATTCTCCCATTGTGAATAGCAACGGAGGCATTTTCGATAATTCTTCTTTCTGTGTCCATTGTGATAACAGTTCCATTAACTAAAAGCAAATCAATCATTTTTTCTCCTCCTATTCTTTAGTCTGATTTTCATCAATTTGTGATATTCTCAAAAAAACAGCATAATACGATTATGCTGTCAGTTTGTAGACAAAGTTCTAAAATTTTATTTCACTGTTACATCATCAAGCATTAAATAACTTGCTGGGTTTAACCAAAGTCCTTTAACTGATGAGGCAGTAACTGCTAAGTGCTCATAGTTACGAATAGGTACATATGGTACATCTTTGTTTTCAATTTCTTGTGCTTGAGCATAAAGTTCTTTACGTTTTTCACTATCCGCTTCTTGACGAGCTGATTCAATTAATTTATCAACTTCTGGGTTACTATAGAAAGAACTATTTCCTGCTGCACCTTGGGATTTACTATCAAATAAGTTAAATTGGTTATAGTCGCCATCACCAGTAGCATTTCCCCATCCACCAATCGAAACTTGATGCTCACCTTTTGCAATTGCATCAATATAAGCTCCGTATTCAAGAACTTGGATTTTCACATTAATACCAATACCTTTTAATTGAGATTGAATAACTTCAGCCATATTTATTCTTTCTTTACGGTCACTAGTTGTAAGCGTAAATGATAGGCCGTCCTTAATTCCGGCTTCTTTTAATAGCTTTTTAGATTCATTAATATCGTAGTCATATCCTTTAAGATTTGGGTCATATCCAAATACTTTTGGACTCATTGTTGAATTTGCTTTTGTTCCAACATCGTTATAGACACCTTTAATAATTGAATCTACTTCAATTGCATGTGCAATTGCTTGACGAACACGAACATCATTAAATGGTTTTTTCTTTGTATTGAAGCTTAAATATTCAACAGCTAGTCCATCTGTACGGTATAAATCCATTGTGTCAGAAGCTTCAATTCGATCGATTTCTGTTACAGGCACTTGATCAGTTACATGTGCTTCACCAGTTTCAATCATTGCTAGTCTTGTAGCATCTTCAGGAACTACTTTAAAGATTACACCATCAATTTTAGGTTTATTACCCCAGTAATCTTTATTTTTTTCAATTTTAATTTCTTCTCCTGATTTCCACGATTTAAATACATAAGGACCAGTTCCAACTGGATTTCGTCCAATTTTATCACTGTTTTCTTTAATCGATTTTGGACTAATAATATCTCCTTCATTACTCATTAAAATTGATAAAAGTGGAGCGTATGGGTATTTCAAAATAAATTGAACAGTTGAATCGTCTACGACTTTAACTTCTTTTATCATTTCAAATTTACCAGCTTGAGGTGATGCTGTTTTTGGGTCAAGTACTCGATCAAAATTTGTTTTAACTGCATCTGCATTAAATGGTGATCCATCCTGGAACTTAACGCCTTGTCGTAATTTGAACTCCCAAGTCACATTATCTACTTGCTTCCATTCTGTTGCTAAAAGAGGTTGTGGCTCCATATTTTTATCTGGTTCTACTAATGTTTCATATACCTTTTCATAAACAACGTTTGCTGATGGTATATCAGTAATAAAATGTGGATCCAATGTAGTCGCATCAGATAATCTAGCTACGACCAAAGTTCCTCCTGCTTTTGCCTTTGTTCCTGTTGCACTACTGCTTGTTTGGTCAGATGTACAACCTGCAAGCGCAGTAGAAACTGTTAATAATGATGCAAATAATACTCCAGCTGTCTTTCTCTTCATTGTTTTCTTCCTCCTCTTAATACTTTCCCTATGATCTCTTGTTCACCATTTTTCTTTATTACGTAGGCTTATTCAAATTATAAAAAAAAATAAAATTTTATATTTTCAGAATCTTTACTCGTTTTTTAATTATCTTTACTGCTTTTCCGCATTATATTTACTTCAATTCCAATTTTGAATAAATTTAAACAAAGAAAAGGGGGAAAAAATATGAAAACAGAGATTGTATTGAATAACAATGAAATCAAATTAGAAAAAAAAGAATCTCAAAAACTAAAAAGATGGAAAGTATTTTATAAGAAGTTTAAAAAAAATAAATTGGCACTAGTTGGTGGATATATCGTACTTTTTTATATTTTAGTAGCTTTTTTAGCACCACTCATTTCGCCGAAGGATCCTTTTGCGATTGATTTAATGAACAAACTGCAAACTCCATCGCTAGAACATTGGATGGGAACAGATGATAAAGGAAGAGATATTTTAAGTAGAATCATTTATGGAAGTCGACTTTCAATTTCTGTTGGTTTCGTATCTGTCTTATTTGGAGCAATTTTCGGAATCACGCTCGGGTTAATTGCAGGTTATTACGGAAAATGGGTTGACACGATCATTATGAGGGTTGTTGATGTTTTACTAGCATTTCCAGGTATTTTACTAGCACTTGCGATTATTAGTGCACTAGGTCCTAGTCTAATTAATGTAATGGTTGCTGTCGGTATCTTTTCAATCCCAACGTTTGCACGAATCGTTAGAGGATCTACGTTATCCGTCAGAAAACTTGAGTATATAGACGCAATTCGTGCATTAGGTGCAACTGATTCAACAATTATTTTCAAACATATTTTTCCGAATATTCTTTCACCAATAATTGTCCAAGCTACGTTAAAACTGGCTACAGCTATTCTTTCAGCAGCAGGCTTATCATATCTAGGATTAGGTGCTCAGCCTCCATCACCAGAATGGGGAGCGATGTTAAGCAGTGGACGTGATTACTTATTTACAGCACCTCACATTGCCTTATTTCCGGGTATTGCGATTTCAACACTTGTATTGGGATTTAATATTTTCGGAGATGGACTAAGAGATGCTCTTGATCCAAGAATGAAAAAATAAGGAGGAAAGTAAATGTTTCTATTTATTGTCAGAAGAATTATACAAACTATTCCGGTTTTACTTGGTGTAAGTTTAGTCGTTTTTTTAATTATGCAGATGGTTCCTGGTGATCCAGCAACACTACTTGCTGGAGAAGGTGCTACGAAACAAACAATCGAAATGATTCGTCATCAACTTGGACTTGATCGCCCTGTCATTATTCAGTATTTCGACTATGTTGTTCATGTACTTCAAGGAGATTTTGGTGAATCGCTTCGAAATAATCGTCCAGTATTAGATGAGATTATGATTCGTTTGCCGATTACAATTGAACTTGCACTGGCTAGTATTTTCATTACAGTTGTACTTGGTATGCTAGCAGGAATTATATCAGCGACTAAACAGTACTCCGCGGCTGATATTACAATTATGATTGTCGCTTTACTAGGAATCTCTTTACCAAGTTTCTGGTTTGGTTTAATGCTGATCTACTTCTTTTCAGTTAATCTTCATATATTCCCAGTTGCTGGCTGGGGAACGTTTAAACATATGGTACTACCAGCATTAACATTAGGTGCAGGTGGTGCGGCAATAGTAGCTAGAATGACTAGGTCAAGTATGCTTGAAGTTGTTCGTCAAGACTATATGCGTACAGCAAGAGCAAAAGGATTAAAAGAGCATGTCATTATCTATAAACATGGTTTAAAGAATGCTCTTATTCCTGTAATAACTGTTGTTGGACTTCAGTTTGGTGCATTACTTGGTGGTACCGTTTTAACAGAGTCAGTTTTTGCAATTAATGGACTTGGTAGATTAATTGTTGATGCAATTAGAACAAGAGATTTACCTATGGTTCAAGGTGGCGTATTAATCGCTTCGGTTATCTTTGTATTTATGAATCTAGCTGTTGATATTCTCTACCGTTACTTTAATAAACGAGTTGACTTGAATTAAGGAGGTACTACTATGAAAAAACAATTTGATGAAACAATTCTTGAGGTTAAAAATCTACAAACCTACTTTTATACAGATGATGGAATAAGTAAAGCAGTTAATGGAATTAGCTTTAAATTAAAAAAAGGTGAAACACTTGGAATAGTAGGAGAATCTGGAAGTGGTAAAAGTATTACATCATTATCCCTTTTACGATTAATCCCCTCTCCTCCAGGAAAAATAACTGGTGGTAGTATTCTTTTTAAAGGTGAAGACTTACTAGCAAAAACTGAAAAACAAATGCGTTCTATTCGTGGTAATGAAATTTCAATGATCTTTCAAGAGCCAATGACATCTTTAAACCCAGTTTATTCAGCCGGCGAACAAATTGCAGAAGCGATTCGTCTTCACCAAAAATTAAGTAAAAAGGAAGCTTGGGATAAAGCAGTTGAAATGCTACGACTTGTAGGGATCCCTTCTCCTGAAAAACGTGCAAAGCAAGAACCACATGAACTTAGTGGTGGAATGAGACAAAGGGTTATGATCGCAATGGCACTTGCTTGTCATCCAGAAGTGCTAATCGCAGATGAACCAACTACCGCTCTTGATGTGACAATTCAAGCTCAAATTCTGGAATTAATTAAATCACTTCAAAAGGATTTAGGTACAGCTGTAATCTTAATCACGCATGATTTAGGCGTCGTTTATGAGACTTGCGATCGAGTAGCTGTCATGTACGCTGGAAGAATTGTTGAATATACATCAGCAAAAGAACTTTATAATAACCCTAAGCACCCATATACAATCGGGTTATTAAACTCCCTTCCACGTCTTGATATGGATCAAGATGAATTAACAACAATTCCTGGTACTGTACCTAGTCCATTCAATATGCCTAAGGGCTGTAGTTTTGCACCACGCTGTGCACATGCAAAGCCAATGTGTCATGAATCAGTACCAGATTTACAAACACTCGACAAAAATACTGAAGTCAGTTGTTGGATGTACACATCACAATGGGAAACAGATCATACCATCAAAGAGAAAGTAGGGATTGAATAATGGCATTACAACTAGTGGATAAAAAAATACTACTTAATGTAGATCATTTAAAACAATACTTTCCAATTAAAGGTGGTATTTTAGGAAGAACGGTTGATCACGTAAAAGCTGTAGATGATATTAGCTTCCACATTTACGAGGGAGAAACTTTAAGTATAGTTGGAGAATCTGGTTGTGGTAAGTCTACTACTGGTAGAGCCATTCTAAGATTGGACGAGCCTACAAGTGGAAGCATTCATTTTAAGGAAAAAGATTTATTAAGCTTAGGAAAAAAAGAAATGCGTAAAATAAGAAAAGATCTACAAGTAATCTTCCAAGATCCGTTTGCCTCACTTAACCCTAGACAAACAATTGGACAAATTTTAGGTGAAGCATTAGCCATTCAAAATGTCGTTCCAAAAGAAGAGCGTAAAGCTAGAATTGAGGAATTATTAGGACATGTCGGGTTAAGACCAGAAGCTATGGAGCGATATCCTCATGAATTTAGTGGTGGTCAACGTCAGCGTGTCGGAATTGCACGTGCACTTGCAGTTGATCCAAAACTAATCATTTGTGATGAAGCAGTTTCTGCTCTAGATGTTTCGATCCAAGCTCAAGTATTAAACTTATTAAAATCGTTACAGAAAAAATTCTCACTTACCTTTCTTTTTATCTCACATGATTTAGGTGTAGTAAGACATATTTCTGATCGGGTAATGGTAATGTATTTAGGAAAAATTGTTGAGATTGCCGATAAAAAATCGATATTCGAAAATCCGCAGCATCCTTATACACGTGCCCTATTATCTGCTATTCCAGTACCGAACCCGGTACATCAAAGAGAAAGAATCATTTTAACAGGAGATGTACCTTCTCCAATCAATCCTCCAAGCGGCTGTCGTTTTCACACAAGATGCCCTTTTGCGATTGATATTTGTAAAACACAAGCACCTGAATTAAAAATATCCGAGCAAAATCATCAAGTTGCTTGTCACATAATTAATTAAATAGTATTCTTATAGGCATGAAGTGAAGGAAATGAAGAGAATTGATCCTGCCATGTAGATATCCTCTTTCTTTCTTCAATATAATAAATGCTTATAAAATTGGATAAATCGAATGTTGATTGGATCAAGATTTTCTAAAGCTCCAATGGAAAATGCGCGAAGGTTAGAGACTCCTCTAAGAAGCTCCAATAGGATGTTCAGCTTTCGTTCCATTCCCATTGGAGCAACTTTACTTGAAATCAACCATTTATAAACAAAGTTTTCAAAAAAATTAAAAATATTATCAAAAAAACTATTTGAGGTTCTTCATGCTTAGTTACGAGGGATTTACTTTACTAATTATGCTATTTATTTTAGCTCCTATTATGGGAGCTATTGCTTTATTATTTTTGTTTATCTTTGAAAAAAGAATTGACTTACTTGAAAATAAAAATAGAGAAATTCGGTTAGAACATGCATTACAAGAAGCTCAATACAATAAATTAAATCAGCAAATCCAACCGCACTTTTTATTTAATACACTTAATGTCATATTAAGCTTAGCGCGTTTAAATCGAACTTCGGAATTAATCCGTGCCCTAGAAACGTTCTCTCAATTTTTAAAATTTAAATATAAATCATCCGAGCCCTTAATTCCGTTAAATCAAGAAATACAATATACTCAATATTATTTAGACATTCAAAATCTACGGTTTGGAGATCGTCTTAAAACACAGTTAGATTGTCCAAAAGATTTATATGATGCGCTAGTTCCCCCTTTTATTTTGCAAACCTTAGTAGAAAATTCATTTAAACACGGTTTAGAAAAAAAGGTTGGAGAGGCTTTACTGCATATTCGATTTTATCAAGATTCCGAGCTAGTCTGTTTAGAAGTAATTGATAATGGTTTAATGGGAATGACTAATTCTTTTTCTAATGAAGAAGGCCATGGATTAGACAATATAAAAAAGAGATTACAACTATATTTTGGTAATAGTGGACATGTACTGATTACTTCAAATGAATCAGGAACAAATGTTAAAGTTGTTTGGCCACTTATATATGAGAGTAAAGGAGGGAAAATAAATTGAATGTATTATTAGTAGATGATGAACCATTAGAGCTTGAACAGATGGAATATTTGATAAAAAATATGTTTCCATTATGGAAGTTTTTTAAAGCTGCTGATGCATGCCAAGCAATCACAATTAATCAAAATCATAAAATTAATATTGCGTTCCTAGATATCAATCTACCTGGACGTTCAGGACTAGAGTTTGGTGAAGAACTTAGAGCACTAAATAATGACGTTGATATTATTATGGTTACAGCATATCAAAGTTTTGATTATGCCCAACAGTCAATCCGAATCGGCGTTCTAGACTATTTAACTAAGCCAATTATAGAAAGTGAATTATATAAAGTTTTATCTAAATATAGTGACACCGACACATCAAACCAATATTCTAGTTTAATACATCAAACTCTTTTATATATTCATGATCATTTCGCTGAAAAACTTTCTCTTTCTGACGTTGCTCGAGAAGTTCATACAAATCATACTTATTTAAGTAGAAAATTTCACGAAGAAGTCGGAGTATCGTTTTCAGAATATTTAATAGACTATAGAATACAAGCAGCCAAGCGATATTTAACAAATAATCCAAATTGGAACATATCCGATGTAGCAGAAAACTCAGGCTTTAATAGTCAGCATTACTTCAGTACTTTATTCCGCAAAATTGAGGGCATTACTCCAAAAGAGTATCGTGAGAAAGGAAAATAAACAGTGAATTCACGTTCATTTAGAGAATACGTACAAGGTCCTATTCAAATTGGAATGGGTATGGGAATTATTTCTCTCTTGGCACGTTGGGTAACAGGAACTACGATATTATCTTCGCCAGAATCAATGATTAAATATGGCGTATTTGGTGGAATCGGATATGCATTTTTAGGCGCGATTGCATTATTTGTATTTAGTTTTATCGGGAAAAAAGTTCGACAAGAGTACCCTGATGGTTTAACAATTGGAGATTATTTGAAGAAGAAACTACACCCACTTGGTTATTGGATTATGATTTGTATTTTAATATTAACTAGTTTACACATATTATATATACAGTCGATGACTGCATCTACGTTATTTCATTTTCTTTTTAATTTACCGTTGTACATAGAAATAATCATTTTTATAAGCTTTTGTGTACTTTTTGCAGGTTTTGGTGGATTAAAGATGATACATGGATTAGCTGGATTCCAAGTCATTACCATGTTTGCAGCGGCAATTTTAATTCCGTTGTATTTTTTCGTAAAAGAAGGCGTTCAACCCGTATATGATGGGATTAAATTATACCATCCATACATGCTAGTCATTGATCATTACGATTTATGGGGTTTTTTATTTTCAGGCTTATTAGTTGGATTTGGTCAATTTTTCTTTGACATTACTTCATGGCACCGATTATTTATGATTGAATCGAAAAAACTTCCTTTAACATTCTCAATTTCCGGGTTAATATGGTGTATTTTCCCACTTTCATTTTCATGTCTTTTTATTATCGTTATATTCACAGGTGGATTTACAGATATTCAATCAATTTTAGTTGGTTTAGCAAATAAAATTACAACACCATTCTTTTTCATACTTTTCGTTTTATGTGCTTTTAATGCAATTACATCAACATTTGGTGCGGTTTTACATTCGCTTGCTAGCTTAATCATTATCAATATAATCGAGCCATTTCACACGATAAAAAATGATCAAAAAAAAATAAAGCTTGCTTATCTTCTATCCATGATAATTGGGGCGATCATCTTTTTTGCTACAATTATTCAATCAAAAAAAATTATTGAACTATTATTTTACTCAGGAAATGTATATTCTGCATTGCTATTTCCAATTTTAGTTATTGTCTTTAGTAAGGGTAAAGTCGGTAATTACATTCCAATTAGTATTGTAATCAGCATCATACTTTCATATATTGTTCAGCCGTATGTAGGTGAATTTCAAAGCATTTGGTTGAGTTTATTATTTTCTATTGTGATAATTATTTTTGGTTTTTCAATCCAATTTTTTAGTAAGAAAGAGTCTGTAAATATGTCATAAAGAAGAGCTAATCAGTTGACTTGATTAGCTCTTTTCTATTTTGAAGTATTCACCTGAAAAGTAAGTAATCGTTCTATATTTCCCCCTTCAAGAAACGACCTATTTTATTAGTTTTTATCTATTCACTTACATATTTTGAACGATTATTTTTCAGTTTTAAATTGCTTAAAAATGATTTATCATTTATTATTTGCCCATGAGACTAAAGCGGTGAAAATAAATTATGGAGGTTACATTATGAAGGTTTTACTTTTTGGAGCAACTGGAATGGTTGGTCAAAGTGTATTAAGAGAATGCTTACAAGATCCTTCTGTTAGCTCGATTTCCTCAATTGGGCGTAGTATTACAGGAATTCAACATGAAAAATTCTATGAAATTAAGCATTCTAATCTGCTTGATTTATCTTCAATTGAAAATCAGTTAGCTGGATTTGATGCATGTTTTTTCTGTTTAGGTGTTTCATCATTTAGAATGACAGAGGAAGATTATCGTAGGATAACATATGACCTTACATTATCCATCGCACGTACATTATCAATATTAAATCCTCAAATGACTTTCATTTATGTCACTGGATCAGGTACCGATCGTACTGAGAAAGGTCGTATAATGTGGGCTAGAGTGAAGGGAAAAACCGAAAATGACTTGTTAAAGTTACCATTTAAAGCCGCATACATGTTTCGACCAGGCGCAATTATTCCACATAAAGATATAAAATCAAAAACTAAACTATATCAATACGGCTATAACCTAACGAAACCTATTTATCCAATGCTAAAAAAAGTCTTTCCAAACTCAATAACAACTTCAGAACAGATTGGTCGATCAATGATCAATATTGCAAAAGTTGGTTATCATAAGCCATTTATTGAGGTTGAAGATATTAATAGGACTGCAGAAAAAGATAAGTAAAAAAAGGTATAGGGAAAAGAGTTTCCCTCTTTCCCCATTCCTCTCACCATCAAGTATTTAAATATGGAGCTCCTCGTCTTGTGTTGGCTGCTGAAGTTGCGTCTTCACTTGTATCTAGGTAAGGGCTACCACCATCGTCATAATTAATTTTATTAGAATCATCGCTCTCACTCGTGTCTAAATATGAGTTGGTAGCAACGTGGATATGATTGTCATCAGTTTTTCTTGATTGATTCTCTTTTGACATGATTATTTCACCTCTGTATTTATATTTTGTATCATTATAAATTTTTAATTACAGGTAGTTTGAGGGAATTATTATCCTTTTCAAAGTTTATTTCATGTTGTTCTTTTCATTTGTATTGTTAGTCTGCCCTTTATCGATTTATTCTCCAATGAATTATCAAAAAATTTTGTAATTTTCACTTCATATTTCGACAAGTTTATATAGGGAGATTTATTAAAATTTGATTAAATGCGTATATACGTAAATAATACAAATTGGAGAGATTTCATGAAAAAAAGAATTGCTGCCTTATCAATCTGTTCTGTTTTATCCTTTTCATTACTTATTGGTACACAATCCAAACAAGCAAATGCTGCATCTGAGGAACTTCTTTATATTTTAGCTTATAAAGGAAATTTACCAAGCAATTTCTCAGATACAATTTCAAAAGCTGGAGGTTCGATTGAACGAATTATTTCAGAAGTTGGAATTGTTGAAGTTTCATCGTCTAATGATGAATTTCTAACTAATATTAAAAAAGATACTAGCATTCAATCAGCTGGTAAAGAGCTTCAAGCATACTTAGAAGCTGACCCGGATGATCATATTGAGTTTACGCCAGGAACTCCGAATGGTGAAAAAGTAACTCTTGATGCAAATGCTAACTCGTACTGGGATAAACAATGGGACATGCAGCATTTAACTCATAATGGTGATTCCTATAATATTAATAAAGGAAACCATAAAACGGTCGTCGCTGTAATCGATACTGGAATTGACTTTAGCCATCCAGATTTAAAAGCTAATGCAGATCTTGCTGGTTCAAAAACATTTGTTCCTGGAACAACCGATGCATGGGATAAAAATGGTCATGGAACTCACGTAGCTGGCTCAATTGCAGCAAATGGAAAAGTTAAGGGCGTTGGCCCAGAATTAACAGTTCGCGCTTATCGAGTTTTCGGTGCAACTGGCGGAGCTGAACAGTCATGGATAACAGATGCAATTGTTTCAGCTGCAAACGATGGAGTAGAAGTAATTAATATGTCGATCGGTGGATGGCGCTGGATGGCTCATAACTTAGATGAAAAAGGTGAGTCAGCTTCAATGGTGGCATATCACAGAGCGATTCAATATGCAATTAATAAAGGTGTAACGGTCGTTGTATCTGCGGGGAATGACTCAAGAGATTTTAACAATATACACGATATGCAAGATTATTGGAAAACAACTTACGGTTTAGATATTAAAGGACCTTCACGTGTTGTTCCTGCGCAAATCCCAGGTGTCATCACAGTTTCTTCTTCTAATCAATGGTCAAAAGATAGTATTGCTTTCTACTCAAATTATGGAAGTGTAATCGATGTAGCTGCACCTGGTGGAGATAACGGGCCTGTATACGATGGTTTATATCGTCAAAATCCAACAGGTAACTTTTTAAATAAACGTGATTATACATATCGTACTTTGTCTACTTATCCTACATATCCAGTAGGTGTAAATGCAGCTAATCCAAATGGGACAAATGCAACAACACAATTTAGTGATGGAAAATGGCATGGTTATTCATATCTACATGGAACTTCTATGGCAGCACCAAAAGTTGCCGGTATTGCTGGCGTAATTAAGGCAGCTCACCCTGAATATAATCCTTCTCAAGTAGCAGCAGCAATCAGACAAACTGCTCTTGATTATGGTAAAAAAGGACAAGATCCACTTTTTGGTTCTGGTGAAGCAAACATTTATAATTTCTTATCAAATAACAAATAACAACACGTAGAACAAAAAAGGATAGATAATCCAGATGAATACTAGATTATCTATCCTTTTATTTATTTTATCGTTAGTTAACAGCTACATCTTCTAATACTCGGACAAATTCACCTTTATTAACTGGATAACCAGCTTCAGCGATTTTAACTTTTACAATTTTACCGATCATGTCTTCTGTTCCTTCGAACACGACTTTTAGATAATTGTCTGTGTAACCAATTAATAGTCCTTCTGCGCCATCTTCAGTATACTTTTCTTCCGGAATAACTTCTAGAACATCTCCATCAAACATTGATGCATATTCTTTTGCAAGCTGATTTGATAATTCAATTAAACGGTGTACACGTTCATTTTTAATTTCTTCGTCAACTTGATCTTCCATACGTGCAGCTGGAGTACCTGTGCGTTTAGAGTATGGGAATACGTGTAATTCAGAGAACTTATTGTCGCGAATGAAATTGTACGTTTCCATGAACTCTTCTTCAGATTCACCTGGGAAACCTACGATTACATCAGATGTAATTGAACAGTTTGGTAAGACTTCACGTAATTTTTCAATTCTTTCAGCAAATTCAGCCATTGTATATTTACGACGCATACGTTTTAGGACAGTATCTGATCCCGATTGTAATGGTACGTGTAAGTGACGAACTACAATATTTGAATGACGAAGTACTTCAATTACTTCATCTGTAATTTGACTAGCTTCAATTGAAGAAATACGAACACGTTTTAATCCTTCAACTGTTTCTAAATCTTTTAATAACATTGCTAAGTTGTAATCTTTCATGTCTTGACCGTATCCACCAGTGTGAATTCCAGTTAAAACAATTTCCTTATAGCCTGATTCAACTAATTGCGTAGCTTGTTTTACAACTTCTTTTGGATCACGAGAACGCATTAAACCACGTGCCCATGGAATAATACAGAAAGTACAGAAGTTGTTACAACCTTCTTGAATTTTTAATGAAGCACGTGTACGGTCAGTAAAAGCCGGTACATCTAACTCTTCATAAACTCGTGCTTTCATAATATTTCCTACGCCATTAATTGGTTGGCGTTCTACACGATATTGCTCGATATAATCTAGCATTTTAGTACGGTCCTGTGTACCAACAACGATATCTACCCCAGGAATTGCCATGATTTCGGCTGGAGATGTTTGTGCATAACATCCAGTTACACAAATTACTGCATCTGGATTTTTGCGCACGGCACGACGGATTACTTGTCTACTTTTTTTGTCACCTGTATTTGTAACTGTACAAGTATTAATTACATAAACATCAGCTTTTGTCTCGTATTCAGTACGTTCATAGCCTGCTGCTTTAAACAGTTGCCAAATTGCTTCTGTTTCGTAATGGTTAACTTTACAGCCTAATGTATGAAAAGCTACATGTGGCATTTCTTCACCCCATTAATTCAAAATGAAAGGAGGCAGCAGCTAAAACATAAAATGGTGCTGTTTCTGTTCGTAGAATTCTTGGTCCAAGTCCACATAGCTTAGCACCTTTTTCTTCTAGCTGATTAACTTCTTTCTCTGACAAACCACCTTCTGGTCCGAAAACTACTAATAATCGTGAACCTTCCTTTAATGACTGGAATGTCTGAACAAGTCCTGCTGATTCTCCTGTTTTTGCACTTTCTTCATATGCTACAATACACGCATCATAATACTGTATTGAGTTAAGTAATTGTTGAAAAGATGCTGGCTGTTCCACGGTTGGTACAATAAATCGATAGGATTGTTCAGCCGCTTCTTTTGCAATTTTTTGCCATCTAACAACCTTTTTACCAGCTTTTTTATCATCTAATTTAACAATTGATCTAGCTGCCGCAAAAGGTAAAAAACCAGAAGCACCAAGCTCCGTACCTTTTTGTATGATTAACTCTAGTTTATCACCTTTTGGTAGTCCACTAGCAATCGTAATTGATATAGGCAGTTCATTTGTATTCTCAACATATTCTACAACAGCTGCAGTTATTTGTTCACTAGAAATATTTGTAAGTGTACAACGAACAGTTGAAGAACCTGGAACTGTACAAATGATTTCTTGATCTAGCTTCATTCGCATAACATTTGCGATATGATGAGCATCATCACCAACTATTGTAACAAGATCATTTTGAAGCTGCGTTTCTTCTATAAAATATCTTTGCATATTACATTCCTTGTTCTGGCTTTTTTGCAATAATTGCAACCCAGTCCTCTAAATGTAATACTTCCTTCACTTCAAAACCAACTCGTTTAAGCTCATTTTCGATGTCTTCTTGTTTAGCACCAATAATTCCTGAAGAAATAAATGTTCCACCTGGTTCTAAAACATTAAACACATCGTCTACGAAACGAAGAATAATTTCAGCAAGTAAGTTCGCAACAACTACTTGGAACGGACCTTCAATACCTTGTAGTAAGTTACCTTGTCCAACTTTTATAACATCGTCAACTTTGTTTAATACAACGTTTTCTCTTGCACTTCGAACAGCTACATCGTCTAAGTCATAAGCTTCTATATTTGTAGAGCCAAGTTTAGCAGCTGCAATACTTAATACTCCTGAACCAGTACCTACATCGATTACACGGTCAGTTGATTTAACAACTTTCTCAAGTGCACGAATACACATAACAGTTGTAGGGTGAGTACCAGTACCAAACGCCATTCCTGGATCTAATTCGATAATTAATTCATCTGACGATTTGACTTCATACTCTTCCCAAGAAGGTACAATTGTAAATCGATCTGAGATTGAAATTGGATGATAATATTTTTTCCATGCAGTCGCCCAATCTTCTTCGTTAACTTCATGCACAGCAAATGTATTTTTTCCTAAATCAATATCATATGAAATTAAATTATTAATTGCTTCCTTTATACCGTCGATCGTATCGTTTAAAAAACTATTCACAGGAAGGTATGCTTTAACGATTACACCTTCCTCTGGATAATCTTTTGGGTTAAGTTGGTAGATTTCACCGTAAACCTGTGCTCGCTCCTTCGTCAAATCAAACACATCCTCTATGACAACACCACTTGCACCAGCTTCGTGTAAAATGTTAGAAATCGGTTCAACCGCATCCTGTGTAGTGTGAATACTTAATTCTGACCATTTCATTACCTACCAACTCCATTCATACTCTCTTCTTTACTTGGCAATACCCTCTAATCATAGTCAGAATTAGAGGGTGCCATTTAAATTACTTCTTCTATTAGTGTTTCCACTTTTTACCTTAACTAACGTACTGAATTAATAACTTCCTTATTGTTCGCCAAAAGTCTTAACTGCACGCTTTAACTTTGTAAAGAAAGAATCGTGTTTGTCGTCTTTTTGACCTTTGCCAATATTGTAAAACTCCTCAAGCAATTCTTTTTGACGGCTTGTTAGTTTTGTTGGTGTGATAACTTTTACGATTACGTGCTGATCGCCTTGACCATATCCACGCACATCTTTGATTCCTTTACCTTTTAAACGCATTCTAGTACCAGTTTGCGTTCCAGCAGGAATTTTCGTTTTTACTTTACCATGTAATGTAGGAACTTCAACTTCATCACCTAATGCAGCTTGTGCAAAAGTTAATGGAAGCTCACAGTAAACATCATTTCCGTCACGTTCAAAGAATTCATGCTCACGAACATGGAATGCAATATATAAATCTCCAGCAGGACCACCATTTTTACCTGGTTCTCCTTGACCTGAAAGTCGAATTTGTTGTCCATCATCGATACCAGCTGGTACTTTAACCATGATTTTCTTACGAGTTTTCACTCGGCCAGCACCATGACAAGTAGTACATTTATCTTTAATCATTTGACCAGTACCTTGACAGTGTGAACATGTCGTACGGTTCACAATACGTCCAAATGGAGTATTTTGTTCAACACTCATTTGTCCCGAACCTTGACAATGTTTACATGTTTCTTTTGATGTACCAGGTTTCGCACCTGATCCACTACATGTATGACATGTTTCTTCAGTTGGAATTTCAATTTCTTTTTCCATTCCAAATGCTGCTTCTTCAAACTGGATCGTCATTGTATATTGTAAATCTGCTCCAGCTCTTGGTGCGTTCGGGTCACGACGACGTCCACCGCCACCACCAAAAAACTGACTGAAAATATCTTCAAATCCACCGAATCCGCCGCCGCCAAATCCGCCACCGCCGAAACCTTGGTTTGGATCTGTATGACCAAACTGATCATAATGAGCACGTTTTTGATCATCTGATAAATTTTCGTATGCTTCTTGCACCTCTTTAAACTTTTCAGGTGCATCAGGATCCTTATTAACGTCCGGATGATATGTTTTTGCTAATTTACGAAACGATTTTTTTATTTCATCTTGTGATGCACTTTTACTAACACCAAGTACATCATAGTAATCACGTTTACTCATAGTGTTACAATCCGCTCCTTTCACATAAAGAATATTTTAACATATCCTGTGCTTTTCTAAAAGAAAATAAAGAAAACTCGTCTACTGGCGAGCCTTTTAGGCGAAGTCAGAGGCGTAGTTGCACTTATACTTTATTCCTAAAATTGGGAACTACGTCGAATTCTCATCATCGATGCCAATTTATGATTTCTTAAAGTGAGAAAAAGTCAAAGCCAAGGCTACCCTGACTTTGACTTCCCTTTTTTAGATATATATATTGTCTAGTTCCAGGCGTTAGCCCCTCGAGGTCATTAGCCCAATTATGGTAAAAGTTATAATCCCAACTTTTTCCATACTCGTTCTTATGCTTGTCGGGGCTGACCAAACGCCTTCCACTTTTCGTTATTATTTTTCGTCTTTAACTTCAGTAAACTCAGCGTCTACTACATCGTCTTGTTTCGCTCCGCCTTCAGCTCCACCTGCAGCTTGCTGTGCAGCAGCAGCTTGCTCATAAAGCTTCATAGATAAAGCTTGAACGATTTCAGAAAGAGCATCTTTCTTAGTACGAATATCATCTAAGTTACCAGCTTCTAAAGCTGCTTTTAATGCGTCTTTAGCTTCGTTCGCTTTTGTAACCTCTGCTTCTTCAACTTTTCCTTCAAGATCTTTTAAAGTTTTCTCTACTTGGAATACTAATTGATCAGCTTCGTTTTTAAGATCTACTTCTTCTTTACGTTTTGCATCTGCATCAGCATTTAATTCTGCTTCTTTAACCATGCGTTCTACTTCTTCATCACTTAAACCTGAAGAAGATTGAATTACGATGTTTTGTTCTTTCTGAGTACCTAGGTCTTTGGCACGTACTGTTACGATACCATTTTTGTCGATATCAAACGATACTTCAATTTGAGGAATTCCACGTGGTGCTGGTGGGATATCCGATAATTGGAAGCGACCTAATGTTTTATTGTCATTAGCCATTGGACGCTCACCTTGTAGTACGTGAATGTCTACAGCAGGTTGGTTGTCAGCAGCTGTTGAGAAAACTTGAGATTTGCTTGTTGGGATTGTTGTATTACGTTCGATTAACTTAGTAAATACTCCACCCATTGTTTCGATACCTAATGATAATGGTGTTACGTCTAGTAATACTACGTCTTTTACATCACCAGTTAATACTCCACCTTGAATTGCAGCACCTAATGCTACTACTTCATCAGGGTTTACACCTTTATGTGGTTCTTTTCCTGTTTCTTTTTTGATTGCTTCTTGAACAGCAGGAATACGAGTTGAACCACCTACTAAAATTACTTTATCAATTTGACTAGCAGTTAAGCCAGAATCCTTCATTGCTTGACGAGTTGGGCCTAAAGTTCTTTCTACTAAGTTGTGAGAAAGCTCTTCGAATTTTGCACGAGTTAAGTTTAACTCTAAGTGTAATGGACCAGCTGCACCCATGCTAATGAATGGTAATGAAATTTGAGTTGAAGTAATACCTGATAAATCTTTTTTCGCTTTTTCAGCAGCATCTTTTAAACGTTGTAATGCCATTTTATCTTGGCTTAAATCAACACCGTTTTCTTTTTTGAATTCAGCTACTAAGTAATCAATGATCACTTGGTCGAAGTCATCTCCACCTAAACGGTTGTCACCAGCTGTAGCTTTAACTTCAAAAATTCCATCTCCTAATTCAAGGATTGAAACGTCGAATGTACCGCCACCTAAGTCATAAACTAAGATTGTTTGGTCTTCATCCATTTTATCTAAACCGTATGCTAATGCAGCCGCAGTTGGCTCATTGATGATACGTTCTACTTCTAAACCTGCGATTTTACCAGCATCTTTAGTTGCTTGACGCTCAGCATCATTGAAATATGCAGGTACTGTAATAACTGCTTTCGTTACTGCTTCACCTAAATAAGCTTCAGCAGATGCTTTTAAGTTTTGAAGAATAATTGCAGAAATCTCTTGTGGAGAAAAATCTTTACCTTCAATGTTTTCTTTATGTGTAGTACCCATATGACGTTTAATTGACATGATTGTGTTAGGGTTTGTAATTGCTTGACGTTTTGCTACTTCCCCAACTTGACGCTCACCATTTTTGAACGCAACAACTGACGGAGTTGTACGTCCACCCTCTGGGTTCGGAATTACTTTTGGCTCTCCACCTTCTAATACTGCGACACAAGAGTTAGTTGTCCCTAAGTCAATACCAATAATTTTACTCATTGCATGTTCCTCCTAAAATTTACATAAGTTATATTTTAGTTTTTTTAAAAAATTTTTATATTTATGTTGGCGATTTAAATAGAAGCTTAACGAATTACTCGTTTACTTTCACCATTGATGGACGAATTACTCTGTCCTTTAGCTTATAGCCTTTTTGGAATTCTTGTAAAATTTCATTAGATGGTTTAGAATCATCACTTTCTTGCATTACAGCTTGATGGACATTCGGATCGAATTGTTCACCTAGTGCTGGGATTTCTTCTACCCCTTCTTTTTTCACAGCTTCAACAAGTAAACGGTAAACCATTTCCATACCTTGTTTTAAAGAAGCAGTTTGCTCGTCTGTTGCTTCAACTTGTAGTGCACGTTCGAAATTATCTAGTACTGGTAATAAATCAGTTACTAAACTTTGAGCACGATAAGTCATTAATGATTGTTGGTCTAAAAGTGCACGACGTTTATAATTTTCGAAATCAGCATGTAGACGTAAGTACTTATTTTCCTTCTCATCCACTTCAGCACGAAGTTTTTGAAGCTCTTCTTCAGAAGAATTCACATTGTCAGTTTTCTCTTCTGTATTTTCTTCTGTAAAGATTGAAGGTTCTTCAACAGTAGTTTCTTCATTCACTACTTCTTCATTTAAAAGTTCTTCCTGACGTTCTGTCATGTCACCTTCACCTCCTATTTTTTTATATGTAATCCATTGTTTCTTTTCACAATGGATTTATTCAACATCCTTAGATGAAAATAATAAATTCAATTGCCCTGTTATTAAATGCATTAATGAGATTACTCGGGAGTATTCCATTCGAGTTGGTCCTAATACTGCGATTGTACCAATTTGATCTTCACCTAATGAATAGGTTGCGCTAATGATACTTACATTTTCTAATCCAGACTTTTCATTTTCCTTACCAATTTTGACACTTAAACCCATCTGTTCAAAAGGAATAATACTTTTTAGTTCATCTTGCTTTTCAATCATGTTTAACAATACTTTCATTGTCTCAACATTATGAAATTCTGGTTGAGCTAAAATATTCGTTTTTCCACTTAAAATCAGCTTTTGTTCAATCGGTACGTCAATAGTGCCACCAATCATCTTAATAACACTTTCATAATTTGAAATATGCGTACGTAAAATCATTGCAATTTCTTTATAAAGCTTGTCATTTATTTGATGAATTGGAACATTTACTAGTCGTTCATTTAAAATATTTACCATTTTCTCAATATCACTCATAGACACACCAGGTGGTATCGTTACTGTTCGATTTTTAACAATACCTGTGTCTGTCACAATAATTGATACTGCTGTATTAGGTCCTATTGGAATAAGCTGAATATTTTTTAGCTTATTTTCAGTAACCTTTGGTCCTAGAGCAATTGTTGTGTAATTTGTTAAATCAGATAGTATATCAGCTGAATTTTTCACAAGCTTTTCTATTTCAAAAATACGCTCGGCAAAAATACCTTTTATCGAACGAACATCATCGTCATTAACAATTTGTGGTGATAACAGATGGTCTACATAAAAACGATACCCTTTTTCAGAAGGGATTCGACCTGCAGAGCTATGAGGCTTTTCAATATAACCAAGTTCCTCTAAATCAGCCATCTCATTTCGTATCGTTGCTGAACTAAATGAAATACCTTCCTTTTTAGATAAACTCCTTGAACCAACAGGTTGTGCCATGCGAATAAAGTCATCGATAATAATTTGGAGTATCAATAACTGTCTTTCAGTCAACATGTTTATCACCTCTATTAGCACTCTTATCTAGTGAGTGCTAAATATATTATTAACTTAACAAATCCTTTATACGATGTCAAGAAGTTAAAGGAAGGAATAAAGAAGTGCAGGATTAATGGATTAGGAACTATTTAATACATCTGATTTAACTATTGTCCCTTATCTAATCCGCTTCTCCTGCTGTTCACACTAAAGTAAAAATGCTTGAAATACTTCGTTTCCTAGTAACTTCCCTTTGTGAGTTAATCGAAGAAATACTCCATTCATCTCGACTAATCCATCTTTCATTAGTTTTTCAATTACGTTCGGAAATACTTCATTAAAGTTTGAGCCAAATTTTTCTTGGAACTTTCTTTCCGAAACTCCCTGCATTTTACGTAACCCTAAAAACATTTCTTCTTCCATTTTTTCTTGCTTTGTTACCGTATGCTCATGAACAATTGGGACACCAGTATCATCGATCAACTGAAAATATTTCTTTAATGGTCCTGCATTTGAATATCGAATTCCATTAATATAGCCATGTGCTCCTGCACCAAATCCAAAATACTCTTCATTATTCCAATAAACAAGATTATGCTTACTTTCTAAGCCATTCTTTTCAAAATTGCTGATTTCATATTGATGAAAACCTTTTTCTTCTAAATACTTCATTAAAAAGTCATACATAGCTGCTTCATCTTCTTCAGGAGCCGGCTTAAGCTTGCCCCTATTCATTTCTATGTAAAACACAGTTTTTGGTTCAATAATTAATGAATATGCTGAGATATGCTGAATCGGTAACTTCATTGCTTTATCTAACGAATCAACGAATTGTTCCATTGTTTGACCAGGTAATGCATACATTAAATCAAGATTGATATTATCAATTCCAACTTCTTTGGCGGTTTGAATTGCTTCTTCTATTTCATTAGGTGAATGTGTTCTTCCAATCTTTTTAAGTAAACCTTCATCAAATGTTTGCGCTCCAAAACTAATTCGATTCACTCCACCATCTTTTAAAATTTGAAGCTTCTCTTTTGAAATTTCATTCGGATTACTTTCAAAAGTCATTTCAATTTCTTTATTCCCTTTAATGATATGTTTATTAATCATATCTACTAACGTTTGAGTTTGAGGCAAAGTTAATGCAGTAGGAGTTCCTCCACCTACAAAAACTGTTTTCAAATCTGAAATCGGATTTCTTTTTAGACTTTCAACAATTTCTTTCTCAAGATATTCTAAATATTGATCAACCGGCTGACGGTCCATCATAAATTTATTAAAATCGCAGTAGTAACAAATCTGCTGACAAAATGGTATATGAATATAAACGGAAGATGCCATACCTTCTCCTCTTTTCTATGTGAAAAGCCCCTGATTCAATACCATCTAAGGTGAGATTCAGGGACTTTTGTTGATTTTAACTTTATGATTGTATATTTTCTTATCATATTTGTCTAATTAATCGCTTTACTTTTACTAATCATTATTTACATCTTACTTTTTATTAATAACAATTTGGGTAAAAAAATAATGATTCTTAAATTAAAAATGCCACCGTAAATAAATTACGGTGGCATTTTTAGGATGAATTCCTATTAATTATTAGTCATCCATACGTAAAACAGCCATGAATGCCTCTTGTGGAACCTCTACAGATCCAACAGCTTTCATTCGCTTTTTACCTTCTTTTTGCTTGTCTAATAGCTTACGTTTACGTGAAATATCCCCACCGTAACATTTTGCTAATACGTTTTTACCCATTGACTTAATTGTTGAACGAGCAACGATTTTTTGTCCGATTGCCGCTTGAACTGGTACTTCGAACTGTTGTCTTGGAATAAGTTCTTTTAATTTTTCAACGATAATTTTTCCACGGTCATAAGCAGCGTCTCTATGAACGATAAATGATAGAGCATCTACTTGTTCACCGTTTAATAAAATATCCATTTTCACAAGTTTAGAAACTTTGTAGCCAATTAGCTCATAGTCAAATGATGCATAACCTTTTGTACTTGATTTTAATTGGTCAAAGAAATCATAAACAATTTCAGATAATGGAATTTCGTAAGTTAATGTTACACGGTTAGCATCTAAATATTGCATATCAATAAAGTTCCCGCGTTTCTTTTGGCAAAGCTCCATGATTGCTCCAACAAAGTCATTTGGAACCATAATTTTTGCTTTTACGTAAGGCTCTTCCACTCGATCAATTGATTGAGGGTCTGGCATATGAGCAGGGTTATCAACAATAATCATTTCGTCTTTTGTTGTGTAAACATTATAAATAACACTTGGTGCTGTTGTAATTAAATCAATTTTGAATTCACGTTCAATACGCTCTTGAATGATTTCCATGTGTAATAATCCTAAAAATCCACAACGGAAACCAAACCCTAAAGCTTGTGAAGTTTCTGCTTCAAATTGTAAAGCTGCATCATTTAATTGAAGCTTTTCAAGTGCATCACGTAAATCATTATATTTAGAAGTATCAATTGGATATAATCCACAGAATACCATAGGATTTAATTTACGATAACCTGGTAGTGGCTCAGTTGCTGGATTCTCAGCGAGGGTAATTGTATCCCCAACGCGAGTATCTCCAACATTCTTAATAGAAGCTGTTAAGAAACCTACGTCACCTACAGTTAATTCGTCTCGTTGTGTAGTGCGAGGAGTGAATACTCCAGCTTCAACTACTTCAAATTCTTTACCTGTAGCCATCATTCTAATTTTTTGGCCTACTTTTACAGTACCTTCTACAATACGAATATAAGCTACAACACCACGATATGGATCGAATAATGAATCAAAAATAAGTGCCTTTAAAGGCCCATCTGGATCACCTGTTGGAGCAGGTACTTTCTCTACGATTTGTTCTAAAATTTCTTCTATTCCGATTCCTGCTTTAGCAGATGCTAATACCGCTTCAGAAGCATCTAGACCAATTACTTCTTCAACTTCTTGTCTTACACGTTCAGGCTCTGCACTTGGTAAGTCAATCTTATTAATAACCGGTAAGATTTCTAAGTCATTATCTAAAGCTAAATATACGTTCGCCAATGTTTGAGCTTCGATACCTTGTGCAGCATCAACTACAAGAATTGCGCCTTCACAAGCAGCTAAACTACGTGAAACTTCATAAGTGAAGTCGACATGTCCAGGTGTATCAATTAAATGAAGAATATATTCTTCTCCATTTTTGGCTTTATATTGTAACTGCACAGCATTTAATTTAATGGTAATTCCACGTTCACGCTCTAAATCCATTGAGTCTAATAGCTGAGACTTCATCTCACGCTGAGTTAATGCATTTGTTTTCTCAAGAATTCTATCTGCTAATGTAGATTTTCCATGGTCAATGTGTGCGATGATTGAAAAGTTTCTAATTCTCTTTTGTCTTTCTGATCTTGACTCTTTATTCATTTCATCACTCCTAAATTTCTCGACAGCATAGATAGTTTTGATTATATCAAAGAAATAGGGAAATATTCAATCTATATTAGCAGTATATGTCGAATGAAGTTTAGAAGGTCTAATTAAAGCTATCAATAATAGAAGGAATTTTTTCAACAATCTTAACCCCTTTTTCAGTTACATACGTAACAAAATGGGATAGTCCTTTACCAACAACTGTAAAATAATTAAATGCCCCTAATCTTTCTAAATGATCTTCTCTAATTGCTAGTCCTTCTTTCGTGTAATCCTTTCCAAAAAGTACTGGACCAGCTTTCCCATCTTCTTTTGAGATTTTTACTACATCGTCTACATGATAGTAATCAGTTGAAGTAACTTTACTTATTCCATCTTTTGCAACTTGCATACAAGTAATGATTGTTATCGAAAAAATGATGATTAGTGTAAAATACCGAACCATATATTTCATTTGTTTCTCCTCACTTACGAAATATTAATGAGTATATGAGCCAATATTGTCTTGATTAATTTTAGAATGCAGAGCAGCGTTCATACCGCCAGCAATAATATTTGCCATATCTTCAATAAATGTATCCACTTCTTTTGGTGTAACCATTAAGTTATGACCTAGTGGCGATAGTACTTCATGAATTAATTTCCGTTTTTCATTCTCTTCAAGTGTTCCTACAATCCCCATAAATGCCATACGTTCTTTTTCATTAGGCATATCTTCGTCGGTATACTTTTTCTTTTCTCCAAATGCCATTCCTGAAGGGATTAGCGCTTTAGCAGGCTTGTCTCCCTCTTTTATTTCTCGTCCAAAATGTTTTAAAATGAAGTCAATTGTATCACTTGTAATAGCAACAGCATCAACAACAGTTGGAACGCCAATAGCAATTACTGGAATACCTAATGTTTCCTTACTTAATTCCTTACGTTTATTCCCTATCCCAGAACCTGGATGAATGCCATTATCTGTAATTTGGATTGTTGTATTAACTCGCTCAATGGACCTAGCTGCAAGCGCATCAATTGCAATAACAAAATCTGGTTTTACTTTATCAATGACACCTGAAATAATATCGCTCGTTTCAATTCCAGTTATCCCCATTACACCAGGGGATAAAGCACAAACTGGACGATATCCATCTTGTACACTCTCAGGCTGTAATTCAAAAAGATGCTTCGTAACAACTAAATTTTCAACAACCATTGGACCAAGTGCATCAGGCGTCACATTCCAATTTCCTAATCCGACTACTAAACAAGTTTGATCTTCCGTAATGCCTAAATTTTTTAGGAATGCAGAAAACTCGTTTGCAAAAACTTTTTCAACCTTTTCTTGAAGTTCAGTATCTTGTTCACGAATTCCCTGAACTTGAAGTGTTAAATAATTCCCTGGCTTTTTACCGATTCTTTCAGATGCCGATTCTTTAATATGAACATGAGAAATACTTACACCATCTGCTTCACGTTCTTTGACGATTACGCCGGTAATTTCTTCCTTTGTCTGTTCACGCTCCTCGAGCATCTCTTTTGCCTCTACTGCTAAATCTGTTCGAACACTATATTGACTTAAATCTAACTCACTCATTTATCTAGCCTCCACAATACTCATCGAAATTTAACAATTCTCTTCTTAACTAGTTTAGCTAGATGTTACCAATTCTAAACGAGTTGTTTATTTTTCTTTTGAAAAGGCGAAAATAGCTTTATGAATTCTATTGCCAAATGGGACTTGTTTTGATAAAATAAGTTTTGTTCTATTTGTATTCGAGGCAAATTTCTCGACTGCATTCGGGAGGTGAAAGGTATGCCAAATATTAAATCAGCTATTAAACGTGTAAAAACAGCTGAAGCTCATCGTGCTCACAACGCATCTCTAAAATCAGAAATGCGTACTGCAGTGAAAACTGTTGAAGCTTTAGTTACTAATAACGAAACTGAAAAAGCGCAAGAAGCTTTATTAACTGCTTCTAAAAAATTAGATAAAGCTGTTAACAGCAATCTAATCCACAAAAACGCTGCTTCACGTCAAAAGTCTCGTTTAGCTAAAAAAGTTAACGCTATGAACGCGTAATGAATTAAATGGTGTCTCATCTGAGACACCATTTTTTCGTGCAATAAAGTTTTGTTTTTTAATTTCAAAAGACAGGTCCACTTATCGTATAAGTTTATTACATTCGCGAATCATAAACTCCATATAATCAATTGCATCTTTTCTTCTTGTAAAAATTGATTTGTAATATGATTTTTTTTGATTAGTTCGTAATCTCATTGACTCGGTAATAATCTTATGCCATCTTTTCGGAACAGCCTCTAAAACATATTCACCTGCTCCTACTTTCGATGTAATATCTTTTTCTTTAAATGTATAATAAAGTCGAGAAATTCCCAAAATCCCCCATTCAATACTTCTTAAACTTATAAATAAACTCAAGTATTTAACTGTAGGAAACTTCTTACTTTTGTTTAACCAGCTAAGCCAATAAGAATTAAGATTGTCTCTCATATTAGCTAGTATTATATCCCAGTTTACCGAAATATCCACATTATCAATATTTAGCCCTCTGACAGTTATGCCGTATTTTTTTAATTGAAAAGCATCTATGGAGTTCTTTTGAAATTTATTTAAACCTTGAAACTTCCCATCATTGAAACGAATACATAAATTTCCTTCTTCATTTAAGGACATGATATCTTCATTAAGAATATACCACCCATCCAAAATTGTATTAGGAAACTTTCTTTGCATATCTTTATGAATTTCTCTCAGTATTTTTACATCGGCATCAGATACTTTACGCTTAACAACTGCTATAAAATCGATATCGCTAAATCCATTCTTAAAAGCACCTAATGTAATCGATCCATAAAGATAAAATGAATCAATTAAATTGGGTAATTTTAAATCAAAATATTGTAAGTATGTATCTAATACAACGTTTATTTCTTTAGGAATTTCCTTCATTCACCCATCTCCCAAATAGCTCTTATTGGTAAATATTAACAATTACTACATTATAACAAATTGTAAAAGTTGTAGACTGAAAATCGTGGCCTTTTTATAACACAAAAATGGCAGTCCAATTTAATGTTATCGGACTGCCATTTGATTTGTTTTTATACTCATTTAAGACTGTATTTCTTATATTTATTTATTTAATTGAAGAATCAACATTTCAAGGATCATAACCTTATCTCCTTGACCAGTTTTCATTTTGTAATCAACTTCAGCAATTAATCGTATTGCTTCTTTCAATTCACTTGCTTGAAAGTTATTCGCTTGCTTTTGTCCATAAAACACTCTTCCTGGTGATACACCAACTGAAGAGGCAATTTGATTATTTGAATATCCACTACTTGATAATTGTTTTATTCCATACAATAATCTAAACTGACTAGCTAACAAGGCAACTATTTTTATCGGTTCTTCACCTATAAATAATAATTCATGAAGAATTTTAAGTGCCTCAGTTGTCTGTCTTACTGCTGTTTTTTCAATAAGAGAAAAAACGTTTTGTTCAATGGTTTTTGCTACCATCATTTCTACTAGGTCTGCATCAACTTCGCCTTCATTCCCAATAAACAATTGTAGCTTCTCACATTCAAGTTTTAAAATTGATAAATTATTTCCAACTAGTAATTTTAATTTTTCAATCGCATCTTTAGTAATCGTTACATTCCCAGTGAACCGCTCTTTAATCCAGCCGTCTAAATTACTCGTTTCAACAGGATGACATTCAACTAGCTCTACTTGTTTTTTTATCGCTTTTGTTACTTTTTTCCGCTCATCCAATTTTTCAAAAGGAGCAACAAAAACAACAGTAGTAAAAGGCGCAGGATTTTCAATATAATCAAATAGTGGTTCTATATCTTGTACAATTTTTTCTTTTTGAGCTGTTAAAAACAAACATGATTTTATGATGATGACTTTATTTCCACCGAAAAAGGACGGTGTTTGTGCATCCTCAAGAGCTTCACTTAAATAAGACTCTTTTAAATCATATGTTTGATAGTTAAAATCATCAATTTCTCCTTGTAAAGCTGCTTTCACGATTAAGTTTTCTGCTTCTTGAAGTAAAAAATCTTCAGTACCTACCAATAAATACATTGGCGACACATTCTTTTTCAATTTTTTATGTAAATCATTAATCATGTTTTGCTCCTCTACACTAATTTTCTTAGTATAGTATAACATGTCCTACATGAGAAGGAAGAGATTAGTAAATACTAATCTCTAATTTATATTAACGTTTTAAATAAAGACCCGGTTTCTTCATTTAAAACGGTATAACTAAAACAAACATACTATGGATTTTTTAGTTATATTGATTTATACTAAAATTGAATTAGGAGGGGTTATTTGTGAATACTTTTGAAAAAAATGTTCAAAGCAAACGTAATGATTCAACAGATTCTGGCGTTGGTTTTGCTGTTTCATTTGGTTTCTTCGCTACTCTATTTATCATCGCAACAATTGTGGAGTTTGTTACGAGATAATACATAGAATCAAATGACGGGACTGCCTCGGCAGTCTTTTTAATTTTTTTCTTGGTTTCTGTTATTTGTTTTACGATATGCTTTAAATGTATTTATGGTACCTTGTCCTCTTTTAAATTCATAAGTTATTGCACCAAGTTCATCAGTACGTAAGATTTTAACATTGTACTTTTTTAATCGATCAAGTACTTCTTTTGTTGGATGACCATATCGATTTTTTTCGCCAACTGAAATAATGCCAATTTTAGGCATAACTGCTTTAATAAACCTTTCGGAAGTAGATGTTTTGCTCCCATGATGCCCTATTTTCAAAACATCTGCCTTTAAATCAGGATATTTAGAGATCAGTCGATTTTCTCCATTTTCATCTAAATCACCAGAAAACATCCAATTCTTTCCGCCTATGTATGCCTTTAAAACAATTGACCCTTGGTTTTCCTCACCTACATAGTCTTTAATTGGCGAAATCACTTGAAAATAATTTGTATCGATTTTCCAACTCATACCTTCGCTTATTTTTTTAATTTCGACTCCCTTTTTTATGGCTATACTAATTCTTTCTTTTTCTGCTGAAGTAAATTCCGTCTTGTCACCTACGATTAATTGTTTAACATTAAATGACTGTAGTACCTCTTTTCCACCTCCAATATGATCAATGTCACCATGTGTAAATATTAATTTATCTATTTTACTTATTCCTTCTCCTTTTAATATTGGAATCAATAGATCATTGCCCGTTGAAAATGGCTTTTTACGCTTCATCCATGTTTCTTCTTTACCAGTTAACTTACCTCCAGTATCAATTACATAATTCCCTTTATTAAAAGGCAATTTTATTAGTATACAGTCACCTTGACCTACATCTATAAACATAATCTTTCCAACAGGGTTAATAGAGGGATATACTAAATGCCCGAAAATAAGAATAAAAAAACCAATCAGGCAATTCATCAATAATTTCTTCTCTTTCTGACTTTCCATAAAGTATAAAATTAAAAATATTAACACGATATATATAAATAGAATTCCTTTTGAAGGATGTATAAAAATCAACTTAATAAATGGTAATTGCATGCAAATACTCAATAATTTATCTGACATGTTAATAAAGAATGTTAGCAATAATGTTAACATTTCGCTGATTTCTAAATTAATAAAACTTAAGCCAAAACAAAAAATACATAGTGGCATTATAATAAAACTAATATAAGGAATGAAAAGTAAGTTGATTATTATACTGTAAGGTGATAATTCATGAAAATTAAAAAGTAATATAGGGATTGATGCTAATTGGGTAATACTCGATGTATAAAGAGCCCTTGCATACCAAGATTTGTAATTTAAAATTTGTTCAGAAGTTAAAACCAGTACAAAACTTGTTACAAAGGAAAATTGAAATCCAATATCATCAATATAATTTGGTTTTGTAAATAACATGATTATACAAGAAGTGAATAATAGTGAAGTAATGTCAACTTTCATTTTTGCTAACTTGTAGAAGCAAACTAGAACCCCAATAATAACTGCCCTGACAACTGATGCTGAAGCACCTGCAAGAAATCCATACGATATAATACACAAAATCGTTATAAATAAACTGGTTTCCTTCGTTACTCCAATTCTAATTAAGAGAAAATAGATACCAAGACTCAATAAACTAATATGAGAACCGCTAATCGCAAGTAAATGCACAATCCCAATTATTTGATATTGAGATTCTGTAATTGCATTCATTTTTGTACGGTCCCCAAATAGTAGAGCATTAATATAACCTTCTGTATTGGAATTAAAATTTACCTCTACATATTTAGTTAAAGCATGTCGACTATAATTTATTGATTGAATGATGGTTCGTTTTCCATTTTCACAATCCCCTAAACTATTTGGATTAGCAGTAATAATCCAGTGAATCCCTTTATTTAATAAGTATTTCTTATAATTAAACAAGTATGGGTTCGAGTTTTCTAAAGGCAATGTAACCTCACCTTTTACTTCACATATTTCACCAATTTTTCTTTTTTGAAAAACTTTTAATTGTTCTTTTGTATTAGCAAAACTATTAAGTAAGATCTCTTGATTATGGAGTTTAAATGTAAACGAAACCTTATTACCATCTATTATTGGAGTAGAAGTAATTTCACCACGAACATTTTGCGTGGGCTTTGGTTTAGAGGAAATCACTTTATTGTTTTGTAGGTAACATATACTAGAGGTAATACATAGCGAAATAACACAAATTATTAAAAGCAGCCATTTTTTCTTTCCGACTAAAAAAATCATTAAAATGAGTAATATTAATATAAAGAATAAATTATCGCTTTTAAAAAAGACGATTGTTATTATTTGTACAAAAACAATATAAGCCAGATAAATACTCATAATAATTTAAATTAGCGAATGACAATATACGGAGTCATTTTTTCAAGGGATTTTTTGCCGATTCCATTTACAGATTCTAATTGTTCTACTGAAGTAAATGGTCCGTTTTGATCAATATACTCTAAAATATTTTTTGCTTTCGCTGGACCAACACCCGGTATTTTTTCCAAATCTGACTGTGATGCATGGTTTATATCAATCATCTCATTTTGTTTGGTTTCATCCCCTCTATTAGTAATGATAGTTTGATCGGTTTCTTCTCCATTGAACGGTACATAAATGACCATCTCGTCAACTATTTTTTCGGCTAAATTAACCTTATTAACATCAGCTTTTTCTTTAAATCCCCCCGCCAATCTAATCACGTCAAAAACACGTTCTCCTTCATTACATTGGATTACACCTGGTTTTTGTATTGCACCTTTTACATCAACCATAAATACTTTTGAATTCACTGGCATACTAACTTCTTTTTTCTGATCATCTTTCTTCTTTACTATTTCTTCTTCAATTGATTGTTTCGCAAAAACCACTTCATTTTTACGCTCGGTTTGATAAAAATTCACGACTAATATACCGACAATTACGAGACCGAGCCAAACTAGTTTATTATGAATTAACTTTTTCATTATTAGTCCTCCATTTAACTTATATCATTATTTTCGACCTTGCTTCATATAGTGTAGGAGAGAATGTATGCAAAGGAAGGGATGTACTCATGAACGTAGGAATCATAGGTACAGGAAATATGGGCACTATATTGCTCAATGGATTTATAAAATCAAATGCCGTGAAGCCCTCCGAAATAACTGTTACAAACCGCTCAATGTATAAAGCTTATGAGCTAAAAAATATATATCCTGATTTAAATGTTGTTGAGACAGCCAAAGAAGTAATTACCGCTTCTGAAATTGTATTAGTGTGTGTAAAGCCTTTAGAAATTCAGCCACTTTTATCATCTTTACAAAAATATTTCACTAAAAAACATTGCGTTATATCGATCACTAGTCCAATTAATGTTGAACAATTAGAGGCGATCTTACCATGTCAAGTTGCACGCGTTATTCCAAGTATTACGAATCAAGCATTGAGTGGGGTAACTTTAGTTAATTTCGGGAATAGGTGTACGGCCAAAAGTAAGGAACAAATAATCGAACTTTTTTCGAACATATCTAAGCCAGTCATGATTACAGAAGATATCACTAGAGTTTCATCGGATATTGCAAGCTGTGGACCCGCATTTTTTAGTTACTTGCTTCAAAAATTTATCGATGCGGCTGTTTGTCAAACTTCAATTTCAAAAGAGCAAGCAACGATCTTAGCTGAAGAAATGATTATTGGTTTTGGAAAACTAATTGAACAAAAACATTTTACGCTTGAGACACTTCAAGAAAAGGTATGTGTAAAAGGCGGAATTACTGGTGAAGGTATTAAAGTATTAGAAGCACGAGTAGGAGATTTATTCGAAGAAATTTTTGAAAAAACACATGATAAGTTTGATAAGGAAATTGAGCGAGTAAAGGAACAGTTTTGATTATCTTAAAAATGATTATACTGCTTTACTTCATTCGTAACAAAAATACAAAATTCAATTTTGTACGTCTAACAAAGAAAAAAACCCTTTAAGAAAAGGAATTTTCTTAAAAGGGTTTTTTTATTTTTTCATTGCAATAAAAAAGATTCGTTCAGAAGTATCATCTACATCTTCATCGAAATCTGCTATGATTTCTTTTACTTCGAATCCAGTTTGATTTAACAATGATTTATACGTATTTATTGGAAATGTTCTTTGATTGTGATACTCTTCGAAGCGTTCATATAAATCACGATTTTCCTCTTTCATAAAGAAAACTAAATCATGTTCAACACTTAATGGATGTTCCCCTTGCGTACAAGACCAGACTAAGCTTAACTCTGCATCATCAATAAAAAATGTCTCTTCACCAAAGATTTCTTCAATTTTATATGGAGAATGTACATCAAATAAAAATAAACCATTATCTTTTAAGCTTTCATTTACTCTTATAAAGGTTTGTTTCACTTGATCTTCTGTTTCTAAATAATTAAGTGAATCACAGAAAATCGTTACACAATCTAATTGATCAAACCCTTCTAATTCCACCATATTTTGTTGAAAAAAAGGGATATTAACTTTTTCAATTTCTGCTTTAGCCATTGCAACACTTAACATTTCCTCAGATAAATCAACCCCGCTAATTGAATAATTCAATTTTGCCAATGAGATGGGTAATGTACCTGTTCCACAACCTATATCTAAAATTGAAGGCTGAAGCATTTCATATTTTTGAAATGCATCTTTTAGGAATTGAACCCATCTTTCATATGGGACATCATTCATTAATTGATCATACAAATACGCGAAGCGATTGTATGTCATGAAAGAAGCTCTCCGTAAACATCAAGAGAAGGTGCATCTCCCCAAAGTTTTTCTAAGTTGTAATAGTTTCTTTCGTCGCGATGGAAAACATGAACGACAACGTCACCGATGTCTACTAATACCCAACGAGCTTCGTCAAATCCTTCTAGACGTTTAACATCTTTACCATTTTGTAGAGCTTGATCTTTCACTTCTCTTGCAATAGCCTGAACTTGCTTATCTGAATTACCGTGACAAATAATGAAATAATCTGCAATTGCAGAGATTCCTTTCATATCTAATACGACTAAATCCTCAGCTTTTTTATCGTCAGCAGCATTTACAGCTAGCTTCATTAATTCTTTTTCATTCATTTTTTTATTCCCCCTGGCTTTTAACTTGCTTTAATATTGAGTTATATGTTTTAACCGTTAATGGGTAGACTGTTTGTTCTTTATCAATCAAAAATGTAATTGTATTTTTTAATGCAAATAATAAAGCTCGATCTAAATCTTGATCCGCTAATCCACGAGCTTCCTCTACACCTGGAAAATTACGATTAGGTTCAATATAATCTGCTACATATATTACTTTATCTAATAAATTCATCTCTTTATGACCACTTGTATGATATGTGATTGCTTGTAATATCTCTTGATCATCAATTCCATATTCATGTTCAGTAAGATATGCACCAACAGGAGCATGCCATAATTCTTTATTGTACTTTAAAAGCTTTAATGAAAGTTTATTTTCTTCCATTATTGATTTTAAGTCTTTAATCGGCATGCATTTTGCGACATCATGGAAAATTGCAGCTAGTTCTGCTTTTTTTACATCCGCACCATACTTTTCGGCTAGCCTAACTGCTGTCTCCATCACACCAATAGTATGTGTAAAACGCCCATTCGTTAGTTTTTCTTTTACAAGTGAAAGTGCTTTTTGTTTATCCATTAATCCGCTTCTCCTCTAATTAACGGTATTTTACATATTAAGGAAGTACGATTGTTTTATTTTCTTCAGACTCTTTATATAAAACAACTGTATGTCCAATTACTTGTACTAGTTCAGCGTTTGTACCTTCAACAAGCTGATCCGCTACATCATAACGATCATCATCACAATTTTGAAGTATACTTACTTTTAAAAGTTCCCTTACTTCAAGCGCTTCTGAAATTTGTTTAACCATATTTTCATTAACTCCACCTTTACCTACTTGAAAAATAGGGTTTAAGTGATGAGCTTTCGAACGTAAAAATCTTTTTTGTTTACCTGTTAACATTTTGTTCCTCCAAGTTTTCTTTCTAATAATGAGTATGCATCAATCGTATTTGGAAAAATTCCCGTCCACTCTTGAAATGCTAATGCTCCTTGATATATAAACATCGGTAATCCGTTTTGTATAGTCGCATTTCTTTCTTCAGCTTCTTTTAAGAATACTGTTTTAAATGGGCTATATATTAGGTCCGATACAATTGCATCTGGTGATAAATTCGTTAGTGCTATTGGCGTGCTATTTTCATTTGGCTTCATTCCAACAGAAGTTGTTTGAATGATAAGAGAAAAGTTACCTAAATGTTCTTCAGCATCTGAAATGGGCATAATATTAACTTCATTCATCAGCTTACCATCTAGTAGATCCTCTGCTTTTTCTAACGTTCGGTTGGTGATTGTAATATGCTTAACCCCTAAGTGCAGTAAACTATAAAGGATTGCTCTAGCAGCACCGCCTGCACCGATGATTAAAATTTTTTCATCTTCAATCGGATTTTTCAAAACATAAGATAAGCCCCTACAATAACCGATTCCATCCGTATTTTTACCATAAAGTTTTCCATTTTTATTGATGACAGTATTAACTGCCCCAATTGCTTTTGCTAATGGATCTATTTCATCTAAGTACTGCATAATTTCTACTTTTAGTGGTGCTGTTACATTAAATCCTTTAACTGTTGAACGAAATTCTGTCATAACTGATTCTAATTCTGTTATCCCAACTTCTTTTGCAGAATAGTGACCCGAAATCTGATTAGAGCCAAACCATTCATTATGCATAGTTGGTGACATTGAATGACCAATCGGTTGACCGATTACATAATATTGGTCTTTCATTTCTCTTAGCCCCCAAATTATTCTTATATAATAGAATTACGAAGAGTTACAGATACACCTTTTGGTACATGAGCAACAATTTTAGCACCTGGTTCATTCACTGTGATCCATCCTAACCCTGAATAAACTATATCAGTTTTAGCATCTTTTATCATAAATTCATGTTTCACTAATTTAGGAAGCTCATTTATTTGTTCACCATATGGTGGGACTAATAATTCCCCAGCTTGTCTTTCATATAAATCATCAGCATTTTCTTGTTTAGTACGATGAATTGATAATTCGTTTGAGAAGTGACAAGTAAAAGAACGTCTTCCACCCTCTAAATAATCAAAACGAGCTAATCCACCAAAGAATAATGTTTGTCCTTCATTTAATTGATAAACCATAGGCTTAATTTCTTTTTTCGGTGTAATAATCTTTAAACCTTTTTTATCAACGAAATGAGCCATTTGATGATGATTAATAATACCTGGTGTATCAATTAGATCACTCTGATCATCAAGTGGGATTTGAATCATATCAAGTGTTGTACCCGGAAAATGCGATGTTGTAATGATATTACTATTCTCTTCACTATAACGTTTAATCATCGTATTGATAAATGTTGATTTTCCAACATTTGTACAACCTACAACGTATACATCCTTACCCTCACGATGCTTTTCAATACTTTCAGCTAATTCATCTATACCAGTGCCTTTTACTGCACTAATTAAATGAACACCTACAGGTTTAAGTCCCCAACGTTTTGCAGTTCCGCTCATCCATTGCGTAAGCTTATTTTTCTTAACTGACTTCGGAATTAAATCTGCCTTATTTCCAACTAATAATATTTTGTTGTTTCCAACGAATCGATTAATTCCATTTAACCAGCTACCAGAAAAATCAAAAACATCAACGACTTTAATAACAAGACAATCCTTAGAACCTATCCCATTTAAGATACGAATAAAGTCCGAATCAGTCAACTCTACATCTTGAATCTCATTATAGTTTTTTAAACGGAAACAACGTTGGCAAATAATCTCATCTTTTTCTAATGAAGATGGCGGTGCATATCCAAGCTTGTTCTTATCTTCTGTTTGAATTTCAACCCCACAACCAATACATCTAACTTCTGTATTACTCACTTTTTATCCTCCCATTGTAGCAATCCTTGCTTCCTTAAGGATGAAAGAATTCTACGTTCTACCATTCGATTAAATCTTGTCCAAATTCCATCTGTACTTGCAACCGGAACAACTAAAATTGTATGAATTCCTTGACGATTACCACCAAATACGTCTGTAAGCAATTGATCTCCAATCATCACGACTTCATTTGGCTTTAAATTCATTTGTTTATATGCTTTTTTATATGATGTAGCGAGTGGTTTACGCGCACGATGAATGAATGGAATTCCTAAAGGATCACAAAACTTTCCAACACGCTCAGCATTGTTATTCGATACAACTGTAATTTTGATTCCTACATCATCCATGCTTTTAAACCATTTCGTTAGCTCTGGAGTAGCTAATGGACGGTCCCACTCTACTAACGTGTTATCTAAATCAGTAATGATCCCTTTTATTCCTAAGCCTTTTAAATGCTCAGGCGTAATTGCATAAACATTATTAACAGTTTCACTCGGTAAAAATTTATTAAACATTATTACACCTCAATATATTCTTAAAATCGTTCGACAAATAACTACAATCATTCTAACTGTGGATAAATCTTATACACATTATCCTTAGTCCAAAAATCTACCTTTTTTAGAATATATAAACAATTTACCCACAACTTATCCACCTTTTTCTGTGGATAAACGAACGATTGTTCTATTTTTAAAAATTTGATACATTAAGTTTACGAAGAAATTCAAAAAACTTATCTCACTCGGAGGTGAATGCCCAACCGGGCAAATAATATGTACAAATTAAATGATGAGTTGTTACTTGAGTCCTACAAAAAAGCTCTAGGTTTACAGCTTGATCCTGCCTTCATTTATTTAATTGAAAAAGAAATTAAACGAAGAGGTCTAGATTACTATATAAAAAAAACATCTTAAACATTTTTATTATTTTCAATATATGCAAATAATACAAGTGAAATTAAAATACAAGCACTCTTTACAATAACAGAAAAAGAACCATCTTTCTATACGATGGCCCTCATTTCGTGAAAAAAAGTGCATACTTAGTGTAATTTACCAAGATTTTGACCAACTCTGATCGCTTGGCCAGATTGAAGTTTCAAATTTGGTGAAAAACTATTAGCTTCAAAAAGTAAAACAACTGTAGAACCGAAAGAAAAATACCCTACTTCTTCACCTTTTTTCAAACGCTTTTCTTTTTTGGTTACTACGATTGTGTTAACAAACATAGCACCAACTTTAATCATCGCAACATGTTTATTGTTTTCAGAGCATAATACTTCTGAAATAACTCGATAATTTTTTGAAAGTGGATCTTTACCATAAGTTAATCCTGCTTTATTTACTGGATAAGATTTAGCACCTAACTCGAATTGTGATACAATTTCGCCTTCGATCGGGCTATGTATACGATGGTAATGGCTAGGACTTAAATACAAGACCATATAATAACCCTCATCATATTTATCTGCCATTTCCTTTGAACCTAACATCTCAATAATGCTATATGTCTTTCCTTTAACGACAAATTTAATATCCATCTCAATTTTCCCACATGACTCTAACACACCATCTACCGGACAAGCTAATTCACTTTCTCCAGCATGAATCGGTCTAGCATTTTGCTTTAGTTCTCTAGTAAACAAAGCATGTAAAGTAGGAAAAACAGTCTCTTTACTCTCATCCATATTTAAATTAAACGCTTTAATATAAGGATTAATAAAAACCCTACTAAATCTAGAAGTAGCAAGCCTACGCAAAAGACCCGAAGTAAAACGATTATTGGTCAACTCTATAAACAAACGATAAAAACTCTGTTTCATCAATGTACTCCTAACTAAAATTATATATATAAATTTATAACATATTATTCCAAAACTAACAAAACCCTAAATGTCTTACTTTCGCTGCTATAAATTGTTTATTCTTATAATATAACTTGCACTCTCTACTTCTTTAATGATCCTGCCATTGCTACCCTTTACTATTCCCTTTACCGAAAACACTTAATATCCCTGTATTTTACTTGTCACTAACTGTTCACCAAGATTTCACACTGAGTTCACATTAAGCTGGTACAATTACTGATGTAATATACATTAGGAGGTTGCCTATGTTGAAAGATCAAAGCTTAGGTGAATGGACTAACACACTTTTAATATATAAATTTGCGTTAGATGAAATCAATACTAAAATTAGAATTTTAAATGAAGAATTTACTTTAACTCATAATCATAATCCAATAGAACACGTAAAATCACGCTTAAAAAAACCTGACAGTATAATAGAAAAGCTTGAGCGAAAAGGATTAGAACTTACCCAATATAATTTGGAAAATTATATGAGTGATATAGCTGGAGTTCGTATTAGTTGTTCATTTATTAGTGATATTTATATGATCTATGAACTATTAAAACAACAAGACGATATCCATATAATAGAAATAAAAGATTATATAAAAAATCCAAAACCAAATGGCTATAAAAGCTTTCATATGATTATTGAAATTCCAATTTTCCTTGCTTCTGAAACAAAAAGAGTAAAAGTGGAAATCCAAATTAGAACCGTTGCAATGGATTTCTGGGCAAGCCTTGAACACAAGATTTTTTATAAATACAATAAAAAGGTACCAAAAGCAATTATCGAAAGTCTGAATGAAGCTTCTGCAACTGTAAATTCATTAGACTTTAAAATGGAAATGATTAGAGATCAAGTAGAACAATTGAATTGAAGAACTAAGGCTAGGCTATTTTCTTTCCTAGTATTCCTAAAATTAAATTTGTAATTGAAAAAACAAGGTATATTGACATACCTTGTTTTTTAGAGTGATGAAATATAAAACGGTCTCTAGAGAAAACAAAATTAAGTGGAACATTAATGATGTTAAAATTCCTTTTTTGGCTAAAGACCCCGCAGGCTTGCCGAGGAGGCGAAAGAATCTCGCCCAATGGAAAGCGAGCATCCTGTAATGGAAATCAACATCACTCTACTCCCTTTATTTCAACAACGTGAAAACAAGTTATATTAGCATACCTTGTTTTTTAATTATGTTTTAGTACATTCACAACTCATATAATCCACTCAATCTTTCATATATTAAATAACAAAGCTTTTAAAAGAATTAAACTCATATATTCTATTTCTAGCTCTTTCAGCTTTAAATTTAAGATAAAATAGGATATGTTAGTATAAATATAAATTAAAAAGTTTATGAACATAGATCAAAAAATTGGAGGAGCCGATTTGGATAATGAATTAAACTATAAAACAATCATTCCAGAAAATATTCCGAATGAACGTAAGTCCGCCTTAAAAACACTTGGCTACTATTTTTTAATATTTATTGTTGGCTTGAACTTACTAATCTTGATTGCTTCAATATGGGGTATGATTTTTGTTAGTGTAGCGGATATAAACCTTACTGAAAAACAATTTGATAATCTTGTAAATACCGTATCAATTTATTCGGATTCAATTTTTGGTGTCCTCAGCTTATTATGGCTCTATTATTATACGAAGAAAAAAGGACTTCTAACTTTAAGACGAATAAATATAAATGTGATTGATGTTGTGATCGTTTTAGGGGCATACGTAGTTCTTATGGCTTCTTCACAACTTCTTGATGTTATTTTTCAACATTTCAATTACTCAATTGCTACGCCAGATAACCAAAAAGCAGTGGAAGGCTTATTACGGACAAATCCAGTCCTTATGATTATATCTGCGGTTATTCTTGCACCAATAAAAGAAGAATGGATTACACGAAAGTTAATTATTGGATCAATTTTTAAAAACTCGCCGATTATTGGTTTAATTGTAAGTTCATTTGGGTTTGGTTTATTGCATATGCTTGCTGGTTTTTCAATCTATGCATTACTATCTTATTCCTTAGCTGGTTTAATTTTTGGTATTATCTATATCAAAACAAAAAAAATCGAAGTTACGATTTTTGCCCATTTTTTAAATAACTTAGTTTCAATTATTGCTTTTTTTATTGTAAACTAACAAAAAAAACGCTCTAAGGAGCGTTTTTATAATGTTTTTATGAGGTGTTTTATGAATTATTTATTTATACTAATCGGAGGATTTTTTGGAGCAATTCTCCGTTACCTAATAGGTCTATCAATCCATCCTCTTTCAAATGGATTTCCAATTCAAACGTTTTTAATTAATATAATAGGATGCTTCTTTTTAGGTTTCTTTTTACCGATGGCTAAAGTTAAATTAAAACCTGAATATACTTTACTAATCGGAACTGGATTTACTGGAGCATTCACTACATTCTCTACTTTTTCACTTGAAAATGTTGCTCTGATGGATGAAAAAAAATTACTAATAAGTTTAGTCTATATCATCTCAAGTTTAGTGATCGGAATAAGTTTGGCGTATCTTGGTTTTAAAGGGGCTGAGAAATTCAACAAAGTAAAAGGAGAAACCTCATCATGATTTTTATTGTTGGAATAGGTGGGGGAATCGGAGCAATTTTTCGTTATGCCCTTGGAAACTATGTTAATAAAAAAGTTAAAACAAATTTCCCTGCTGGAACATTCGTTATAAACATACTCGGATCGTTTATTTTAGGTTTACTAAACCATTTATATCTCGATAGATCGATTTCTACTACAATGTGGCTGTTTATTGGGGTAGGAATATTAGGTGGGTTTACAACCTTTTCTACATTTGGTTACGAATCGATTCAATTATTGGTTGCAAAAAAGTATAAAACTGCGTTATCTTATATCATTTTATCTACTATTATTAGTATTTGTAGTGCATATGTCGGTTTTCATATTTTTAGATGAACCGATAAATTTAAATCTAAAACAAAAACCTCTGTTCCCAGAGGTTTTTTTTATTTTCAATTTTCACCAGCCGAAATCTAGTGTTTTACCAGCTTCTGAATAAGTTTTTACATTACTTAAAATCATTGGCCAGGTTGATTTCGTATTTTCATATGAAGGGTGATTTTCTGGCCATTTGTCGTTTACTAGTGTTAATTTTGTGCATTCACCCATCTCTTCAAGTGTAAGTGTAATTCTAGTTTCTAATTCAGCATGATTTTCACGGTAAACTGGGCCTGGATGTTCTGTATAACTCATCTTTTTATGAGGCTCAAATGCTAGAATTTCCCCATAAACATGCACTGTATGATCTCCAGCTTCTCCTGGTCCGACATATTCATATTGTGCTCCGACTTCAAATGTTGATTTTAAAATACAACCAAAAAAGATAGCTTTAGTTCCTTCTGGCGAAACAAATATGTTCCACACCTCTTCAGGTTTAGCCCCAATATAAAACTCATACTTAAGATCTTCCATTTTCTCATCCTCCATTTGTTTTATGTGTAGAATGATGAATTGATTCTAGATGACACTTCCATTATATACCAAAAACGGATCAACTTATTATTTCATTTATTTTCCAGTACTTATAGATTAAAATTAAATCATACGAAATTTATTTAAAGCTAAAGAATCAATTTTAATGAGGGGTGACAAGATGAAGTTAACTTATGAAGTGATTGACGAGAATCACATTGAATTATGTAAAGATTTATGTAATGAATTAATGACTTTTCAGAAGGCAAAAGCGAAGATAAAACCAGAGTTGTTTGATCGTATGAATTTCGATTCACGTATGGTTCCTTCAGTAAAAAAGGCTATACATAATTATATTGTGATCGTGAAAGATGAAGATCAAATTGTTGGTTACGTTTATTCAAATATTTCTCCAAAAGAAGTATATTCAAGCGAATTTGCAACTTTTTTTGACCTTTCTTCAGTCCATAAAAAGAATGTTGGATGTTTATCTCAATTTTACATTAAAGAAGAATATAGAAAATATGGAGTAGGCTCTAAACTATTCAAAATGTCAATGAACTGGCTAAAGCAATTTGATGATGTAGAGGATTATTTTATCTATGTTTCAAATGGAAATGAAGACGCTCTAGAATTTTATAAACGTAAGGGATTCTCTGTTAGTCATACAATATTAGATGGGTTTATAACGGTTTTAAGAAGTAACGATCAATTTCAAACAATTTAAGAACAGTAAAAATAAAGGGGAGTCCCAAAAAATCTTTTGAGACTCCCCTTTTCTTTTTATTTACTATTAAAATGCCCAGTTACCATTTCTCATGATTGGTTCAACTGAACCATCTTCTTTAATTCCATCGATGTTTAATTCCGCTGATCCGATCATAAAATCAACGTGAGTTAAACTTTGGTTAATTCCTAATTTTTCTTGCTCTTCTGAAGGTAATTTTTCTCCATCCTTCATATTGTTTGGATATGCTTTACCTAAAGCTAAGTGGCAAGAAGCATTTTCATCATATAATGTGTTGAAGAAAATTAAACCTGTATTTGAAATTGGTGAATCATGTGGTACTAATGCTACTTCACCTAGACGGCGAGCACCTTCATCAGTATCTAATAAGTGTTGTAAAGTATCATAGCCTTTTTCAGCTGTGAAATCGACAACTTTACCATCTTTAAATGTTAAAGAGAAGTTTTCAATTAAATTTCCACCGTAATTTAATGGTAATGTCGCTTGAACAGTACCATTTACACCATGGCTATGTGGCATAGAGAAAACTTCTTCAGTTGGAATATTAGGATTAAACCATTTTCCATCTTCACTGTTCGCTCCGCCACCTTTCCATACATGATTATCTACTAAATCTAGTTTTAAATCAGTACCAGGTGCTGTGTAATGTAATGTTTTGTAACGTTTGTCATTTAATTGAACAACTTTTTCTTGTAAGAAATCATTGTGTTTAACCCAAGCTTCAACTGGATTTTCATTGTCAACTCGGCAAATTTTGAATACTGAATCCCAAAGTAAATCCATCGCTTTATCAATTGGTTCATTTGGATAAACTTTTTCAGCCCATTCAACACATGGAATAGCTACAATTGACCAACGAATTCTATCAGCCATCATGTATTCACGATAATTATGTAGTGCTTTGCTAGCTGTTTTATTAAAATTTGCAATACGTTTTGGATCGATCCCTTTTAATAATTCTGGGTTTGGTGAAATTACTGATAAAACAGCACCGCCATTTTCAGCTAATTCTTCCATTGCTGTTACTTTCCAGCCTGGGAATTCTTCAAAAACTTCATCAGGAGCTAGTTCATATTTAGTACGAGTAATTACATCATCATTCCAATCGATGTTTACATTTTTAGCTCCAGCTTCGTAAGCGAATTTTACTACTTTACGAACGAATTCTGCAGCTCCGATTGGTGCATTTATTTGTAATGTTTGTCCTGGTACGATATTAACACCACTTTTTACCGCAAGTTCAGCATATTTTTCTAATGATTTTTCAAACTGAGACATTGATATCCCTCCATGTTTAACGAATTAAAAACCTAACCTACTAAATTATAATATAAAGTTCAGAAAATTGGTACTTAAAAGAGACTGACTATTCATTTTTATCTGAAATGTCAGAGAGACTTTACCTGATTAGCAAATGACTTGATTAGTTGTCGCTATTTAACCAAAAAAAGCACTCTTCAAAGTGCTTTTTTTGTGTAAATAAGTCTGAAATTTTTTATGAAACAATGTATGTTTCATAACCATTAACATTTAGGAACTTTTCAGCTTTCTCTCTGTCATTTTCCGTTTGAAGGCTTATTCTTAGTACACCTGGTAGCCCTT
Organism: Bacillus sp. AFS077874; assembly: GCF_002566505.1. Classification (NCBI taxonomy): domain Bacteria; kingdom Bacillati; phylum Bacillota; class Bacilli; order Caryophanales; family Bacillaceae; genus Bacillus; species Bacillus sp. AFS077874. The sequence goes on along the minus strand of NZ_NUYF01000008.1, from coordinate 1,287 downwards.
CACGTGATTCAATGATCCTTAGATTCGTAATGCTTACTTGGTGAATCGATAAGATTGTCGTGATGTTAGCAAGCTCACCGACCCGATCTAAAACGTCTACATACAAATCAAAATAACTTGGGATGGCGCCATTTGCTTTTGCTGGCATGTTGTCTCTAAAATCTTTTGATTCCTTGAAATAATGAAAGATGTCTTCTTTATCCTGGCTTTCAACAAGCTGATACATTTTTTTCATATCATCAATCCAATTCGAAATTAATGAAAGCAATGTATCCTTATTTTGTATCACAATATCAGTCCACATTTTTGGGCTGCTTGATGCAATCCTAGTAATATCTCTAAACCCTCCGGCAGCTAAGGCTGTTACTAAAGGCTCGTCCTTCGAGTAAGTTTTAACTTGCTTAACAAGATTAGAAGCAATGAGATGTGGAAAATGGCTTACCACTCCGGTGATTTGATCATGTGTTTCCTCATCAATTACAACAAAATGTGAACCTGTTCCTTTAAGCCATTCTTTTAATTCATCAATTTGATCATTTTTAGTATTTTCACTTGGTGTCAAAATAAAATATGCATTTTCAAATAAATGAACTTTTGCACTCTCGATGCCCGTTTTATGGGAGCCTGCCATTGGATGGCCTCCAATAAAGCAATAACCTTTATCTGTAAGAGTCTTCGAATGTCTCATAATTTCACTTTTCGTACTACCTACATCAGTTAATATGACATCATTCTTAAGTTCATATTCACTTAACATATGTATATATTTTATTGACTCCTCTACAGGACAAGAAAAAATGATTAGATGAGCCTTCTCGGCACAGTCTTTAAGCTGTACCGAGATTTCATCTAAAACTTGAATTCTTTTACCAATTTCAAGTTGTCTTTCGTTTATATCATATCCAATTATATTTACATCATGAACTTTTTTTATTGCCAAGGCAATTGAGCCTCCGATTAATCCTGTGCCAATTAAAAGGACGTTCTTTTTCAAGGCATTCACCGCCTATCCTTCATTAAGTAATATTATTTATGATTGAAGTTTTGCACGGAAGTCTTTTAACTCAAACATAAATTCTTCAAATTGTGGGATATTCATTTGTTGAGCTGAATCTGATAAAGCAACTGCTGGATCAGGGTGTACTTCAGCCATTACCGCATCTGCTCCAATTGCTAATGCTGCTTTTGCTGTTGGTAATAGTAAGTCCTTACGACCTGTAGAATGTGTAACATCTACAACAACTGGTAAATGTGTTTCTTTCTTCAGAATAGGTACTGCTGAGATAT
>NZ_NUYF01000004.1:62821-140810 GCF_002566505.1 Bacillus sp. AFS077874 | reverse complement strand
CTTCTGAAGCACCCTTACCTGCATATACAGTTTCTAATTCGTAGTTACCTTTTAGTAGAGTACTTCCAACTTGAGGGATATCATCAAATTCATGGCCTCGGAAATTAATTGTCAATCTAGGTTCAGTTAGGCGCCAGCGTGTATTCATTGTGAATTTTCCGTTTTTCACTGCCATAGTAGGTGCAGCGTACATTTTATCGGGATTAACTGGCAAGATGTATGCTTCTCTATAGTTTTTCCCATTAATTGTGCGATAATATTCCAGCTTTCTAAAAGTCGCTTCAGTCTCTTTTGGAACATTAGCTTTAATCTCGTTCGCTTTACGAGCATCTAGTTCAACTGTTTGTGGACTATTTAAGTTAATTTCGGGATTACCAACAAGTGCAACACCTGAGTGATCAGTATCCGTATCTACATTCATCATTGACATAACAGAATATGTTCCAGGTGAAAGTCGTAATTCTTTCGTTCCGTCAATGGTAACAGGTACAGGTTTTCCACTTGGACCAAAGAGGGTAGCATATGCTAGCGCAGGAGACCCGTCACGATCGATTGCTTTTAGAGTAAGAGGATATCTTTCATCCTCTTTAATCATAGCCAATGAAGTATGTACAATTGTTTTACCATCTATATCTGCAGAAATCTGTCCTTGATAACGGGAACCCGCTGCACCTTGGTTCGGATCAAGTGTTACAGTAACTTTAGCACTTCCTTTTGCTGGCACTGTAATCTTGTTCGTTGACAGTTTTAAAAATCCATTAGGCGCATTTGAATTACTATTATCTGTTACCTTCGCTGATAGATCTAATGTCACTGGATTATCACTGTCGTTTGTGTATGTAATCGTTTTATCTACTGGAACATCATTATTATGTGGCCAATCGTAGAAACCAAAGTCAAGTGATCCGGTTGCACGTAAGTTTCCTAATGTTGCAGCTGCAACATCTAGTCGTCCAGTACCACCTTCAAGTGGCTTAATATTATCTAGTTTTTTCGTTGTACTCATTAGTTCATCTTTCAGCTGTGCTCCTGTCCAATCAGGATGACGTTGTGAAAGAATTGCAGCTGCACCTGCTACATGTGGGGTTGCCATTGAAGTACCACTCATCGAAAGATAAGAACCGCTACCTTTCGTAGTATATTGTGAACGAGCAGCGTTAATATTTACACCCGGTGCTGTGAGATCAGGCTTTAATCCCGAACTTCCAAAACGTGGACCCCTTGATGAAAAATAAGCAAGTTTATCAGATTTATCAACCGCACCAACTGTTAGTGCCGCATCTGCTGCCCCCGGAGCCGAAATACCCTCACCACCAGAGTTTCCGGCTGCAATTACAAAAAGAGATCCTGTTTCTGCACTTAGGTTATTAACGGCTTGAGACATCGGGTCAGTTCCATCACTAGCCTCGCTACTGCCTAGACTCATACTTACTACCTTGGCGTTATGGGCAGCCCATTCCATTCCATCAATAATCCATGAATTATAACCAAAACCATCATTACTTAGAACTTTTCCTACAAGTAAGCTTGCTCCTGGAGCCACCCCTTTATTTTTTCCTCCTGAAGCTGCGCCCGTTCCAAGAACAGTGGATGCAACATGCGTACCGTGTGCATTAAAGTCTCGAACATCTTCCCCTGGAACAAAGCTTTTTGTTTCCTTTACTTGTCCAATTAAATCAGGATGCTCTGCGTCAATCCCTGTGTCAAGAACTGCTACTTTTACGCCAGTTCCATTGTAACCGGCATTCCAAGCTGTTGGTGCCCCAATCTGTGGAACACTTTGTTCAAGAGAAGCTTTAACACGACCATCTAACCATATTTTTTTGATTCCTGGTGTAATAAGTGACCTTGTAGATTTCTCAGGCTGTATATTTTTCTTTATGTCCTGCCAGAATACTTTCGAATCTTTTTTGTCAGTAATAAGTGCTGCACCATTAATACTTTCAAGTACATAAGTCTTTTTTGAAGCTTTTAGCGTTGGTTGAACTGCAGAGCGTGCTTTTGACTCTGAATATTGTACGATAACAGGTAGTGTCTCTTGAGAGGCATCATCATAACCGTCAGCAATTAAAGTAGTGATATTAAATAAATCCATATCTAAAACTCCTGAAGCTAAGTAGGGCATTGCCTGATCCGGAATTACATATGTATCTTTATCGACCGTCATAATACGCGATCCGCCTGCTGCTTTGTCTGCGGGCTCTACACTTATGACACTTTGTCCATCAGCAAATTCTGTTACTGTTACAACATCACCTGTAATGAGTGTAATTACATGTTTTCCAGTGCTTGTTTTTGCGTTAATACCCTGAAGATTTGTTTCTTCAGAACTATTTGCTGCATTTAAGATTGTATTGCTAGTACCATCAGCAAACGCTTGAAAGGTCGGAACGGCAATTAGAGCAGTTGTCATCATTGCAGTAACATACTTCTTAAATTTCGGTTTCCCTATCATTTACATTCTCCTCCTAGTATCCTTTAACGCAAGTAAAATCTAATGACGACTGCTTATATGAATCTATTAAATAAAATTTTTAATGTTCATACTCAATCTTTCAGAAAAAGTTACTTTACAAAATTAATTATAAAGAATATTCAGAATTTTTTCGATTGGGTTATAAAAACCTTGTATATAGTGAGTATTTAGAGTAATAATCCAAATTTTCAACGTTATTCGACATAATGTTCGGAGAAAGTTTATAAACTTGTATAATCTAAAAGACATCAATCTACATTTCATGAATAGTACATTTATTTGAGAAGAATTAACAATAAACCTAACATTTGGTGGAATAGGAAGTTCAATAAAATTAGGAACTTGGTCTAATACAGCCTAAGCATGCGCTAGTTAGAAATTATCAACTACATAATCAGCCCAGTTTTTCATTTCAAATTTATTTTCTATTTCTATTTATTATATAAAAAAGCACCCTATAGAGGTGACCTTTTTCAAGCGTCTTCTCTATATGGTGCTTTTTAATTCTTCCCTACACTTTTATTTATTAATTCTTTATTGTTGTACTACTGTAACCGTCTGTGGCTTAGTTGTTACTTTAAATCCATCTTTACTAGTTACATCGGCATACACTGAATACGTACCGTTTGGAACATCTGCTTCTGGAGTCCATTTTAAGTGAATTTCTGTTTTATCTTGTACATCCATTGAATCAACTACATTACCATTTGCATCTTTAACATAAACTTTCCAATTTACATTGTTATTTGCGAATGCATTGATTCCTGCAGGTGTTTTTGCATTTACATTTTTATTCGGATATACACTGAAGTAGCTAACAAGCATTCCATCGTTAATATAAGAAGGGTCTCCCCAAACTGTATAACTTTGGTTTAGTGCATAGTCTGCTCCTAATACTACTACGCTCTTTGGCTCTTCTTTTACTAGAGTAGATGTAGCACCTTGAGGTAATGGCTTATATTTACCGTTATACCAAACGATCGCACCATTATAACCACTTCCAACATCATCCGCTTTGAACGAGATTTCATATTGACCATCTTTAGGTGTAACTTTAATATCCGAAACAACTGGAGCAACTGAGTCAATATGGAATGGAAGTTTTACGATTTGCGGCTTCGCGCCATTATAATCAAGCGTTGTTTTGATTACATAGTTATAAACGCCATCCTTCACTACTTGCCCATTTTGATCTTTTAAATCCCAACCATATCCAGTATTAAAATAGTCTCTAAAAGACATAATATTTTTATGAAATTTCCATGGCTTACCAGTATATTCACTAAAATCACCTAAGTATTGAAGTAATTCACCTTTATCATTTTCTACGTACATTTCTGTTTTAGCTAAGTTACGAAGTACGGTAAATGATGGATAAACTTCTTTCAATGGCGTATTAGGAGACATTGCAATTCGATCCATATTAAACTTACCAGTTCTTGGATCATAACCTAATGGGTAAACCCCTTCTGCTCCGATTTCATCATTCCAAAGCGTAGTATAGCCTAGGAATGCATCCTTCTCATATGCTGCTGGATCAATGTTTTTTGGTTGATCCCATTCGCCATAATATCCCATATAAGGAACTGATAACGGTACTGCTGAATCACTATTATTGCCAGAAGGAACTAGACGTACGTATCCCTCAACAAATGAACCATTCTTTAAGCTTGATGGAAGTTGAATCTGAACATCTAGATTCTTCTCTTGTCCAGGCTTGATTTTTAATGTCTTTCCTTCCGTGTCTGTTACTGTTTCACCATTTACAGTTACCGTAGCTCCTTGGATACGCTCACTTTTTAACGTTAAATATTCTTTTGAATCCAATGTTCCATCATAGTCTAAATCAAACTCTTTTGTTTCTCTGCCATCAGCTAATACATCTACATACACTTGATATTCTAAATCTTTTACATTCACATTTTGAAGAGCTTCTGCATTTAATTTGAAATGTATGTTATTCGTTTTAATTTCTTTTAACGCAACTGCCCCTGCTTTCTCAAGTGATGTATTCTCACTTGTCACAAGTACAGGCGTTTTGATTGCATTTTGAATTTGCATTAGACCAGAGCCTTGTACACGAGGTGAATATGGTACTTCATTATTTGTACGAGGATCTTGAATTAGTTTAGAAGTGTTCATTAAAGCAATTTTTGCTTTTAATGCTGTTTCTTCTGAGTGCTTTAAGCCTTTTTCGTAAAGTGATTGTAGTACTAAAGCTGAGCCACCTGCCACATGTGGAGTTGCCATTGATGTACCACTCATTACTTCGTAGCTATTACCTGGTATCGTTGAGTAAATATTACCTCCAGGCGCTGATATTTCTGGTTTAAAGTCTAATGTATGAGGTGCTCCGTAAGATGAGAAATATGACATCGTGTTCTTATTTGGATTGTCAACGTATACACCTTTAGACGGTTTCATTTTTACAACATAACCGCTCGTTAATTTCGAAATTAATGCATCACCGATTGCTTTACTTGTCGTAGCTGCTTGCGGAAATAATGAGTAAGAACTCCAATAAACTCTCGGGTAATCAATATCCTCATTTGCAGGAACAAGGATCACCGCTTTTGCGTGCTTCTTCTGCGCTTCAGATTGAATATAAGAGTATGTACCATACTTTACCTTTGGTTTTGCTACAACAATTTTTCCAGTTAAATCAGGAAGATTTTTAAAATCTGCCGTTTTACCTTCTCCTACATATACCATTTCATAAGATTCTAATGGTGATAATACTTTGGAAAGGTTAAAGTTATATTGTGTTTGATTTTGGTAAGGAAGCTGTAAACCATTTTCTTCTTGAAGTGTACTCATATGTATGCTTGTATTTTCATATGAAGCAACAGAAATAGCATAAGGGCTTACTCCTGGTTCCCCAACCGTACCAATATCAGGATTTTCAGCGTATGGTTTTGCAGAAGATTGTAATAAATTGTTTTGTGTACTATAAGCAGAGTTTCCACCCGCGACAATTACAAGTGTACCTTGTTCAGTCGCTTCACGAATCGCTTTCTGAATTGGATCATCTTCTTCACTAACAAATCCTGAGTCCGAACCTAAACTCATGTTAATAACATCTGCACCCATCGTTACCGCGTGCTCGATACCTGCTATGATATCATCCTCATACGCACCACCGTTTCCTTTATCAGAGAATACTTTTTCTGCTAATAACTGCACGCCTGGAGCAATACCTTGAACACCATCATTAGACTCATCACCGTTTGCACCTACTGTACCAGCAACATGCATACCATGCTCATTCCCAACAACACGTGGAATAACATCTGTATCATGATCTGCCCAGTCATAACCTGTTGGAACTTTATCGCTATACCAAACATCTCCTACACTTGTTTCTGCAAGTTTACTTTTAATGTTTTCTTGATTCCATTTTTCTTTTGCTTTTCCTTTTTCAGTGATTGTCATGTCTTTATGTGTATAGTCAATACCTGTATCGACAATCCCTACTAACAATCCTTCACCTTGATATCCGTAACTTTGCCATACTTTTTGAGCTTGTACTAATTCTTTACTTGCTCCCATTGATGGTTGGAATTGTCTAGCGATATGTACATTTGTTACACCCGGAGTTTCTTGAATATCTTTTAAGTTACGGTATTCAGTTTCCATACTAAATCCATTAAATCCTTCAAAAAAACGTTGATTTATTTTAGGAGTTGATCTCTCCTTTGAAATTTGTGAAATTACTTGGTCTTGCTTCTCTTTAAAACGTGCTTTTTTAGTTTCAGTAGAATTATCAGAAGTTGTTGGTTGTTCTACCTCAACGATTACACGTACCTTTTCATTTGGTTTATAAGCATGGGCATCTTTTAATTCTTTATAGCCAAATGGGTCTACAGTGTCACCTTCAGTTTGCTTCTGCTCCTCAGCAAAAATATTTTGACCCTGTTTTACAATTTCATCTAAACTTGGAGCTGGTACTTGATTTTCGTTTGTTCCTTCAGCAAATCCAGTTGATGTAAATAACATGGAAGCTAAAGTTGTCGTTGCAAGGACTTTGTAAGGAAAGCTTTTTCTCTTCTTCATTTCTAATTTAATCCCCTTTACAGTAATCTTAATGTTGTTAATCTATTAATATATAAATAGATTTCAATCCAAGCAGATCCAATAAGTTGCTAATGTGATACTAAGAAAATCGATACTATATTAATTTTAATTAAGTTGCCTCTATTATCATATCGGGTTATTCAATTGGACTTTTGGCATATTCGATTAGTAGAGAAATCAATAAGAACGAGTAGAAAAAAAGAAGTTTTTGACATTTTAAGTCGATAAAGTTCGAATAAAATTTATTAAATCGGGAAAATCTATTTAATTGTTTATAAACTTTAAGGATTGGTTTCAATAAGAAAGCAATTTGTAATTTTAATTAGAGGATTATCACTTCTAGAATAAGTACATATATGGTATTGATAAAACAGAATAATACATCTTTACTATATTTACGAATTGCTCACCAGACTACAAGTAGTGTTCAGTAGTTGGTTTAAAACTAAGCAATTTTTTTACTAATACTAGTTTTCTAGTTTAATTTTGCAGCGGTAATACAGAAAAAAAGTACTTTTTCATAGTTATCCTCTTCTATGAAAATGCAGGATAGAGTTTTGAATATAAAACACTTTTTTATTTAAGTAACAAAATATTCAGATTTTATTGAAAATTATTAAAATTAATTATAAATAACAACAACTTTGTTTTGTATATAAAACAAAGTTGTTTTTGTTTAAGATGCGAGTTGATAAATAATGTGAAAAATTGCATTTTAACCGCAGGTGATGAAAACGTAAGTAAGGGTTGGCTAAAATTAAAGGGGGTATTAACATGTTGCAAGGTCAAAAAAGATGGTTGTACATTGCGGTTCCTATTTTTTTCTTCTGGTTTTTCGGTCAGATTGATAAAGTAGGTATTTCGGTAATTCAAACAGACCCAGGATTTTTAAGAGATCTTGGTTTAATTGGGCCAGATAAGAATGCAAAAATTGGCTTTATCACCTTCATTTTCATGATTTCATACTCATGTTCTAACATCTTTTGAGGATTTATTATCGACAAATTAGGGGCAAGGAAAACAGCTATTATTGGTCTACTTATTTGGACATCAACCATGGTTATGGCAGGGATGTCTACTTCGTACGAAATGTTTTTATTTAGCAGAGTAATCCTGGGAATCGGTGAAGGTATGATGATTCCGGTATCGGGTAAATTTATTTCGAATTGGTTTAATAAACGAGAGCTTGGAAGGGCACAGTCTTCCTGAATTACTGGTAACTATCTTGGCCCAGCATTAGGTGCCATTATTCTCATTTTAGTTATTTCAACTTAATTTAGTAGATATTTGTTTATTCATTTTAAAAGGCTATGATACCTTAAAGCATTTTCATTGCCAATTTACACATTAGATTATCCCCTTATTTTTTTGATGAATAGGGATTTTTTTTATATTCTATAATATATATAAAGTCGGATTCTAAATTATTGAATCCGAGTATGCTTGTTGTTAACCGTGACAAAAGGAAAGAAATATTTGAGTTAATGATTAAAGTTGAAAATAGAAACTCCCTACCTTCATTGAATAGGGCTATACCAATAAAACACCTTAATGTTACTCCATTAACTCATGCTATCCTAACTAGAATATAACTATCGTATACTATTTCATCTTTTATACATAAGAAGACTCCTACTAGTTAAATTTACTAGCAGGAGTCTTTAGCTTTATTAAGGAACAAGTGAAAACTAAAACAAAACATGATTTCTATTTTTACATCGAGTGTTATTCGTCTAAATCCCTTATCTTTCTTATACCATTTCAGAAATATTCTCAGTTCACCTGTGCCAATATTATATAATAAAATATTTTACAGACTCTACAAAGAAAGTATTCAGCTACTCTTCATTTTTTGTTTATTGTAAACCTAATTGAGTTAATACATCATCCAAGGTAACGCCTTTATAAGCAGTTTTTGCTTTTGGCGCATTAGTTACAGTAGGATTCTTTAATCCGTAATTTTTAACAATGAAATCCATATCCTTTTTATCTACTACTTTATCAAAGTTAAAATCTGCTGATGCTTTATTTGTACCCCAATAGGTTTGTACTGCTAAAGCATCTAAAATATCGATCACATTATCTTTATTTACATCGCCAGCTGCAGCAACTGGTAAGTTCCAAGCTAATCTTTTTCCTACGATTTCCCCACGTACATTATTAGATAAAACAAGTTGTTTGTTCATCGTGAAATGACCTGGTACATCAACTGTTACCGTATAAGGATTTACTTCAGCTTTAAGACCTTCAATGATATACTGCCCACTCTTATTGAAACTCGGCGCATTAACACTTGTTTTTCCATCATAAGAAGTAACTGTTACTTTTGCACCGATTGCACTTTGATCAAGCGCATAATTTTGCTGACCTGTTGCAGGATTAATTGCTCCTTCAAAACGCAATGCTCCATCTAATCTTGAATAGGTTGGTTTATATTTAATACTTTCCATGTAAGAGTAAACATTATTAGTCACTACATCTGATTGATCAGTCGTAGAGGCTGTCATTGTATACCAATTGAAAGCAGATCCTCCATAAACACCATCTGTAAACTTTTTAGAAGTTTTAAGGTCGAAATTAAATAACTGTAAGTCTTCTGGTAATACTTTATCGCCTAAATAAGTGAATGTAATTGTATAGTTTAAATTACCCCCTGATGGAGCCGTAGATACTGACACTTTTGCATCACCATATTGCTTTACCACATCATTTACAACTACATTTTCAATTGAAGCAATGTTAGGATCAACTGGTATTGTAATTTTAGATGATTTTAAGTTTTTAACATTATTTGAACGAACGCTATAATTTACTGTATCTCCTGTAGTTACGATTTGTTTATTTGCTTTTAAATAGTAATATGGTAAATTGTGATCCACAAAAACAACTCTTAACATATTAAAAGCATTTCCAGTAAAGTTTCTTGCATAATCCATTCCATAAAACTGAACTTGTAAAGGTGCAGCTTGTTTTCTAACTACAAGTTTATCAGTGTAATTTCCATTTTTATCTGTGAAAATTGGATTTTTCGGAAATGGACTATTATAAAACGTAACAACTGCATTGTTTGATTGATCAACTGGAAGACCCATTTTACTTGCTTCTTCTGTTTCAGGATCATTTAAGTTAATGTTAAAATCGTATAAGAATTGTCCATTTGAATCAAATTGACTATCATTGTATTCAATTACTTTTTGGTCTAATGAATCAAAGCTAGAAGTCATAGTTGGTGCACCTAAGTCATAGATGAAATCAGATGATTTTGTGAATGTTTTACCTTGTTCATTTGATCCAACCAGCTTAATTTTATAGTGTCCTGGTTGAGCAATTTCTGGTTGATAGCTAATCGGTTTCGCTGGATCACCAGTAAATGGATAATATGTTCCAGTAAATCCTCTTGAAACATAATATGTTTGATTTTCATTCAATAAAATCGGAGACAATGAACCAACTAATCCTAGGTCTTCGCCTGTATTAGGATCCTGTAAAATGATATCTAATGTTTTCATATGTGATTTTAATGAGAATGAAAATGATTCGAAAGGCCACGCATTTTCTGGCCAAGCAGTATCTGATGAATACATTGGTAAGGCGTCAACTGAATCAATGCCTTCATATACTACACGTCCACCAAATGGAATTTGATATGTTTCAGTTGGATCAGCAGTATTTGTGAAAGTGATATATCCCTCATACGTTCCTTTATCTGCTGTTTTTGGAATATTTAAGTCAAACTTAATTGACTTTTGGCCAATTCCATTTAATTTAACAGTTGAAGGACCTGATAAAGTTACATTGTTCTGAGCTGCGTCCTTCGATCCTCTTAATCCAGTTTGGAATTTTACATCTACATTAAATGTTTTTGATTTTTCACTACGGTTCTTTAATGTAACAGTACGAGAATCAGCTATATCTTGATCATCAAAGCCAAATGAACCAAAGCTCATTCCACCTGTTAATTCTTGAATTGATTGTTGTTTTCCATTAATGATTGTTGGTGTTTTATCAACTACTTCTAATTCCACATTTGAGTGAATTGCTTCATAAGCATCTACTCGGCCACTACCTGCTTCAAAAACACTATAAGCCTTTGATAATGGATCAGCTGTATTCATTAAAATTGATTTGATATCTTCCGGTTTTAAATCTTTATTTGATTGAAGTAATAAAGCAGATACACCTGCTACATACGGTGTCGCCATAGAAGTACCTGATAAGCGTTCATACGCATACTTGTAATCCTCTGGTTTTGATCCATCAACTGTTTTATCGTTTACATAGAATGGTACTGTTGAAAGAATTGATACACCCGGTGCAGTTACTTCTGGTTTAATATCATAGTTCACACGAGATGGACCTCTTGAACTGAATTGTGCTAGTTCATCAGAAGCTGTTTTTAGCTTCGTAAAATCGCCAAATGTGAAATCTGTTTTACCAGCTTTAATTGCAGCTGCGATCGTATTACCTTCATCATTTGAAACTGAGAATGCAGGAATCGCATCGACTGATTCACCAAGGAATGCTTGAACCGCACCTTCTGCTTTATTTGTTTCATCGTTATACATTAATACGCCAGCAGCACCAGCTGCTTTTGCATTTTTGATTTTATCAATTAATGCAATTGATCCACGTTTAATGAACGCAATCTTACCGTTCAGATCTTTTCCAGTAAAGTCCCATGAGTTAGCTAATCCAACATCAACAAGCTGATATGTTTTTCCTTTTAATGTCGTTAAATCATCTTTATAATTTCTTGCTAGCTGTCTTAAAGAATAATTTTTACCATCTTGTACACCAGCATATTGATAGATATCAAGTGCAATAGATGATGCCCCAACAGTTAAAGCTAAGGCTGCAGCTCCAGGAGCACCAAGAGTGTACATTTGATCCCCGCTATTTCCTGCTGCAATGACAGTTGTTACTCCACTTAATACTGCGTTGTTTACCGCAATTGAAGTTGCAAATAGAGGGTCATTTAATGTTGCTCCTAGAGACATATTAATAACATTCATACCGTCTTTTACTGCACGGTCAATTCCGGCTATGATTGCATCCATTGTTCCACTACCGTACGGACCAAGTACTCGGTAAGAATAAATATCCGATTCTGGTGCCGCACCAACAGTTTTATATTCACTATTCGCTTTACCACGACCACCAATGATTCCCGCTACGTGTGTACCATGCTCAGTATAATATGCACTACCACTTATGAATTCTGATTGACCTGATTTTTTCCAATCTGCATACGTTGTTTCCATCGGATCATTGTCATTATCGACAAAATCATATCCGCCTTTATATGCATCCTTTAAATCTGGATGGTTATAATCAATACCCGTATCTAGAATTCCTACTTTAATTCCTTTCCCAGTAAATCCTTCTGCATGTAATCGATCTAAAGCGTCATAAGGTGTATAGTTTCCAACATTTGCTTCATCTGCTTTAAGTTGATCGTTTTCCTTTGGAGGATCAATGGTAAATGTTTTGTTACTCCAAACGGATTTAACAGCCTTTGATTTTAATAGATTTTTAATTTGGTTTGCTGGTAGACTCATCGAGACACCATTAAAGGCATTCTTATATGAACGATTAATCGTATAATCTACTTTTTTCGTTTTACCAGTTTCTAATACTTGACCAACATCTTCTGCAAATGTTGCGTGATCTTGATCTACTAATTTTGCTGCTTCTGATGTAGTTAATGATTTACCTTCTACACTCGCTTCAATTTGCGCGACTTTAGCAGGTTTATTTGTAAATTCAACAATGACACTTGTTTGTTCTGAAGAATTTAAATTAATATCTGAAGAAATTTGAAGACCCGTTTCTTCACTAGTCGATAGCTGTTCAAGAGCCGCTCTTTGCTCAGAAGATAAATTTGCTAAAATATCCTCTGCTTTACTTGGACTTGCTGCTTTTGTGGTATTCGATACTTGTCCAAGTGAACCCAATATGAAGCTCGATGTTAAAGCTAAAACGGTAAAGCTTTTTAATAACTTTTTCTCTGTCTTTTTCCCCATTTCTCTTCCTCCTAGATAATTTACGACAAGGTAGATTGCTACATTGAAGTACAAAAATATTCTTTTTCTAACAAAACTCCTTACTATTTTCCTGAAAATAAACAAACGATTTGTAACAAATTGTCTACTTATTTAATTTTATTATTAAGAATTTTCATTCTTTAATCAATTGGGTTATATTTTCCTTATTAATTCAAGGTTTCGGGGTTTACAAGATGAATTTTGACGAAATTCTTATCGATTGTTTATAAACATTTCATTTTCTTCATATTTTAATATTAAATAACGTTTGTTAACTTAAAAAAGTAATTAGACAACGAACCTCGTTGTCTAATTACTTTTTAATTTAATGCTTAATTCATAAAACTAAAGTCTTGATCTAACTCAATAGCTTTTTTATATTCTTTTATCTTTAGATAATAACGAAATAATTTTTTGCCATATTGCTCATAAAAGAAAATATTATTGGTTGAAATTAACTGTGGTATGACTACTTCAGCTAACAATTCATAGTATTGGTTAGGTTCTTGTTTACACTTCAATGCAAACAGGTTAAATAGATTAAAAAAGATCGGACATGCTTTCTTAGCTAGCTTCGTACCAATTTCTATTTTTGCTAACAACTCTTCTTGATTCAATAACTCTCCCTCTAAACATGCTTCCACGAAATGATATAATCGGCGGACATATTTTATTGATATTTTATCTGTTTCATCTGTTTTATCTGTCAATAAAACTGCTTTTTCAAAATAATGAGCAGCTTGGCTATAATAACCTCTTTTAAAAAATTCTTCTCCTAAATTAGATAAAATAATAATTTTATTTTCAAGAGCATCTAAAACTTCACAATTATGAATTAGATTTTTATAGTTTCCGACCAATTCTAAAAAATCAATCTCTTGATCACTATCAAATTGCATTAATATTATTATTTGTGCACTAATAGCACTAACGTAGTTAGATGTTTTATTAAAAAATTGAAGTGCTCTTTCAGCGTATTTATATGCAAATATTTTTGCTTTCGCATGATGATAAGCAAGAGCTAAGTGGTAGTAATATTCTTCATTTTTATATTCATCCATGTTAATTTGTTCTAATATGTTCACAGCAGTTTGAAACAATTCACTATCAACAGTCCCAAATGTGCTAATACAATACATTCCCTTTATATGTAGAAGAAGATTTTTTTCATAATTAGACAAATTTGAAAACTTCTTTTCGACGTACGCAATTGTATTTTTAGTTTCTAGAAACATACCTTTAAAGTGATAATACTTTGCTGTTAAGAGCAAATAGTAAACCGCATGTTTAGATGTCTTAATAAATGGATTTTGTTCTAATTCTAATTTTATTTCTTCAATTTGTGCTGTTTTTTGCATGATGAGCGCATGATTCCAATCATTTAAGTGATTTTCAATTTCATTTAATGATTCAATTTCATTATTTATATCAATTTCTAATCGATCTGCTAATTTGGAAATAAATTCGGGTGTTAAAGCAACTTTTCCACCTTCAAATCTACTAATATAGGCCTTACCACAAATTCCCTCACCTAATTTTGATTGACTAATCCCTTTTTTCTCTCGATAATATTTGATGATTTCTCCTACTAACATATTAGCCTCCTTTATATTAGGTAACATTTGAACGATTCTATAATTGCAAAATGATTATGTAAATTTACATTTCCCACCTTCAGCTAAATAGAAAGGCATTAAACCATCAACGTTGTTGTAAATGATTATTCCAGCAGCGCCACGGTTTTTCGCTTGTAAAATCTTATCATTAATCGTATTTGTACCACGTTGAAAGAATGTGATTTTTTCATCTATTCGAGTCTTTGCACCTGAAATTAACTGAACCCATAATCTATCAGATTTCGACTAAATTTTATCTCCTTCCCCATTTGCTATATTCAGTATAGTTAATCAGAATTTTCTAATAAAGTTAGAAATATTAATCACCAAATAAGATATTCTTATATCCCTAAAAAACCCAAAATAATATTCTTAAATAACTTCTAATCTAACTTCACGTTTTTTGATATAAAAATTAAATAAATATCATCCTATATAACGGTGATATTATCTAAGATGGTTTAGCTGTAATTTGGAACGGAACATCGGAAAACTAAATATTTTATTCTCTTCCAATCATACCGAGGAGATACTTCGGGCTATTCTTTGCTCCTAATATTTCTTTGAAAAATTAGGAGCATATACTTGATGGTAAAATCGTTGAGGTTGATCTGATAAATTATGAACCTATATTTTATTGATATATTTTTAATTTTATTTTAAATTACCTATTTCTCTTAAAAATATAAGTGCAACCCAACAAAAATCTGCTAGTCACTTTTGTTTGGAAGATAGGAATACACTTCTAGATCAATTTCATAAAATAGATTCAAACTTAACCATTGATTTGGTAATAATTTAAATCTCTAAATGTGATAAATTCAATTACTTAAAAAGCTCATTCTTGAATATGATTCATTTAAAAAAAGCCTGTCCTCATATATAGAGAACAGGCCATTTCATTTTATTGTACTCCTAATTTTTTTGATTTGACTTAAACGTGCTTCTTTATATTTTTTTATTGGTTTTGGAGGCGCAGCAATCCAGGAGCAGACGGAGCAGATAGAGGAGTGAAGAGATGCCTACGGGCAACATCGTTGAACACATTGTCAGGATATATGTATACTTGTCCATCAGGCGTAGTTTCCGTATAAACAATTATAAATATCATTAATATTAACAATAAAAACTACATAGTTGTTAATAATAACATATATTTTGTTTTGTATGTTATAGTTGTTTTTATCTCTAAAAAAAATTGAATTTCATTTAACAAAAGAGGCAAATATGAAAGTATAATTTGTGTAATTATTTTAATTATCGCTGAAATAAAAGGAAGAAATTTAATAGAATGCTCCTTTAAATTAAATAGAAAAAGATTCATTGAATCTGCCCTTGGAGTACTTATTTTCTTGATTTATATATACGAAATTTATAAAACTAATAAATACTAAATGGGTTACCTTAATCAATGAAGACAAGTTTTTTTCGATATATTGATTCTGATTTAAATATTAAGTAATCTCCCCCGTAAGTGCACACCTTTTCTTTCTATGTACATTCTTCATTTTCCCTGTTACCTATTCGGCATTGAGGACTTTGGTTTGTATTGCATATTAATTAAGTATCACCTTACCTTTTATGAAGTTAGTGCCCCATAGAATTTGCCGCTGCCTTCCTTTATATTCCCTATCAACGCGGACACCCATGCCTTAGGCTAACAACTACAACTGCTTAAGGCCAGCCACTATAGATTATGCATAAGTTAATCAAATACGTTGAAAAAGCAGTGGAAATTGATTCCACTGCTTTTCTCTATTCTTTCTTACATTAATCCAGGCGCGTTCACGCCAGTGGGGTCTCAACCTTCCGCATCTCCCACAGGAATCGAGCAGCCTTATGCTCAAATCAACTTCAGCAAAAAAAATATACATCATTTTAACTTTAGAATAACAATCTTATACATAATATCCTTTATGTATCAATAAGTACCCCAAAAACGATTGATTTTTGACTTAATAATAAAAGAAGTTTGTTAGATTTTTTAAAAAAACCCTAAATTTTTATCAAGAAATTCACCTGTTTTTATACCAAAAATCTTACGCTATCAATGAAGTTCATATGTTTATCAATAAAGAACAATCGTTTGCACTTTTTACATTATGACTTTAGTTCTTCTTTTAATTTCGATATATAGTCTTTTATCATTCTTGAACAAACCTTATTACTAGGCATGATCCATACATATTGAAGATTTACAGCATCGTAATTTATAATATCCAGTAATATAACATCATCACTCAAATTGTAATCAACTCCATTGAAGGCGGGAACAAATGACACACCTAAGTTTTCTTCGACGGCTTTTTTTAATATATCAGTATTTGTAGTGGTAAATAACTCATTCATCCTGCCAAACTCACTATAGAAAAGTTTTTTAAACCAATGAACGAATTCCCCATCATAAGTAATCAGTGTTTCGGTTACGATTTGTTGTGGTGTAACAAATGTTTTTTCTGCTAATGGGGAGTTTTTATTTACCATTAATTTCATTTTCGCTTCAAATAAATTGTAATAAACTAGACGATCATTTTTTACTAGTAAATGTTTAATAAATGGTAATACACCGATATCACTTCGTTCTTCCAAAATATCTTCAATAATATCTTGTCCCGGCTTTTGAAAAATCTCGATATTGATTTTAGGATAGTCATCTCTAATAGCTGAAATTGGGCTTAAAAGGACTCCAAAAAAACCTGGCGTGGTAGATATTTTCAGCTTACCATTCACATTATTTTTAATTAACTGTGCTTTTTCGATTAGTTCTTGATATTTTATATTTAGTTCTTTTACAATCGTAACAATCGCTACTCCATCATCCGTAAGTATTGCACGATTACCTTTGGACCGTTCGAACAATATTACGCCTAATTTCTTTTCGATACTAGTAATCGATTGACTAATAGCAGACTGACTCACAAAAAGATTTTGTGAAGCAACCCTGAAGGAACCTGTTTTGGCGACTTCGATAAGATATACTAATTTTTCGATATTCATACTCTTCTCCTTCTAACAACATTATTAGTATACTACAAGCTATATTTTCTATATTCTATTTTTTAAAATTTTTTAAATATATGAAAAGCCTGTTCTCAAGTATTGAGAACAGGCTTACAGTATGAAGACAAAGTACGAAAAAATGATTTTTTGAGCTTACTATTATTGTAATCCTAATTGACTCTTAAATGATTCTTAAGTTGCACCTTTATACTTCTTAACTGCTCATCCCATAATTATTCTCATAAATATTATAGTTTTTATAGGTAGTAGAGTGTCCAGGAATGTCTTGAATAATTGTCTAATCTACTTTAGATGGTTCAAGACCTAACATATCAAACTGGCCATTTTTATTAAAGCTATTCGTTTTTACTTCTTTTCTGTTATGAACTACAATCGTGATTGTTGGAGAAGTCATAGTGTAATCTTTACATTATCAAATTGACCTTCATATTAAATGCTTCTCCTCCTATCGTTCCTTTCCTTTAATTTCTGTTTAAGTATTTAAAAATGGAATAACCTGAACAGCAGAAGCTGCCCAGGTTACCAATTAAATCAATCTAAACCTAATTCTACGATGATGCTTTCTAACGTTTGACCTTTGTACGTTTTCTTAGCTTTTGGATTTTCATTTGGATTTGTTGGGTTACCATGTCCGTAGTTGTAGTACACATAAGCAAAGTCATTTACGTCAACTATTCCGTCGTCGTTAATATCTGCACTACGTGTATTTGTTCCCCAATATGTTTGGATAGCCAGTGCGTCCATGATGTCGATTACATTATCTTTATTAACGTCTCCTGCAGTAGCTGTATAAACATCAGAACCAATGTAACCAGATACGCCATAATCTTCACCATCTAAAGTTTGGTACATACCATGGAAGTTAGTGTACGTATTAAAATGACCTGGAACATCGAATACGATTGACATGTCATCATGAGTGATTGGTAAACCATTTACATAGTACTGACCATTCTTAGCTATTGTGCCATCGTATCTTTTTCCGTCTTTATCTTGAACGTACGCCTTCAATCCTTCTTTTGTGTAATCTCTAGTTGTAGACTCATCGAACTTGCCGTTCTTGAATAAGCCTTGAGCATATACATAACCACCTAAAGCAGAAAACTTCGGTAAAATAACAATTTTAGGGAATGTTCCCCAAGGGCTTGTTACAGTACCACTAACGCTTGTAATTTTTGTAGAAGAAAGATATAAACTTGAACCTAGTGTAGGTTTTTGAATATCTTGAATTTTAACTGCTACATCAACCATTGGGATGTCGCCAGTTACTTCTTTAGAACCATCAAACGTAACTGTTGCAACTACTGTAACCTTTGTGCCGTTTGTAGTTGTTGTTGTAGTTAAAGTTCCACCTAAATCTTGAGCTGCAGAGTTTAACTTAATGCTATCGAAACTTGTATCAAGTGTATCTGCACTAAAAGTATAAACAGCCGATTTTACTTTTGTTACATTGTAAGCAGTTAGTGTAGATGTTCTTGTATCTCCAACATGTGTAATCATTTGTTTGTGTCTAAGTGGACCTTTTGGATCACCATATACATATGAATAAGTATCTTCAACAAGGTAATACATTTCTTGAGCATTTGCATTCGTTCCTTGGTCGCCACCAACAAATAGTACTTGTGTAATTGGTGAGTTTTGCTGTACTGCAACGCTGTCTGACCCGTTACCGTTTTCATCTAATTTTAATTTTCCATTGATTTGATTGCTGTTCCAAGCGTAAGGAATACCCACTGTACCTTGATTAATATTGATACCAGCTGCTCTCATTTGATCAACCATTTGGTCATGGAGAGAAGCTGTAACAGGGATTGATGTTACACCTTTCTTGTATTCAACGAAAGGGCTTCTTCCGTTTTCACCTTGTACGTTCATTTCAAACTTATCAGGAGCAGTATTATCAATGAATAGATCTTGTGCATTAACAAATTCTTTACCATCGTCATTTATACCAACAAGTTTTAGTTTGTAATGCCCTTCTCTTGGTAATGTTGCAACTTTGTTGATCGTTTTGTGTTCTTGATCAGCAAAAAGATAGATAGCTCCTACGAATGGCTGGAAGAAATATGTTTTTCCTTCTTCATAACCCATTCCATCAAACGTATTTGCTATACCTAAATCTTCACCTGTTTTTGCATCAGACAGAACTACTTTTAAAGATCTCATGTGAGAATTTAATGTCATTGTTGCTCCTAAAGCTGGCTGCATAATCGGACTCGTTAATTGATTTCGGTCATTTGTGATTGAGTTGCGAGAAAGCTTAAAGTCTTTAATTCCTTCTTCAACATAATGTACTCCGAATGGAACACGATATGTTTCAGATGGATCATCTTGGTTTGTGTAAGTTACATATCCTTCGTAAATACCTTTTTCAGCTGTCGTTGGAATTGAAAGGTCTACTTTTCTTGTCACATTACTATTTACAGGAACCTTAACAGTTTTGTCTGTAGTAACTGTTACTTCATTCTTATCTGCATCCTTTGAGCCTCTTACGTTTGTTTGATAAGAAACTTTTACATCAAACGTTTTAGATTTAGAACCGTTGTTCTCAAATGTTAAAGAACGAGATTCAACTAAATCCTTACCAGTGTAAGCTACGTTACCGAAACTTAATGCGCTTGTTGTTTCATTGATGTCTTGTTGTTCACCATTGATTACGATTGGTGTTTTATCTTTTACTTTAATTTCAACAGAAGAATGTAAAGCTTTGTACGGGTCAACTCGTCCAGCACCAACTTCGTATACAGAATAAGTTTTGCTTAAAGGGTCAGCTGTATTCATTAGTAGAGCTTTGATATCTTCTGGTTGTAAATTGTGGTTAGCTTGTTTTAACAATGCTGCGACACCTGCTACAAACGGAGTTGCCATTGATGTTCCTGACATGTGTTCATATGCATGATTGTAATCAGTTGGATTATTCGGGCTATGAACGAATCCAGGAACAGTTGATAACACGCTTACACCTGGTGCTGTAACTTCTGGTTTGATATCATAAGTTACTCGAGATGGTCCACGTGAACTAAATGATGCTAACTCATCACCTTTTGTTGTGATTGAACTTAAATCGCTAAAAGTGAATGTTGTTTTGCCACTTAAGATTTGTTGTTTTAATGCAAGACCATCTGCCATCGATAGATTAAATGAAGGAATAAAATCTACGCCTTCCGCTAAATAGAAAGGCATTACACCATCAGCATTGTTGTAAATGATTACTGCAGCAGCGCCGCGAGTTTTTGCTTGTAAAATTTTATCGTTAATTGTACTTGTACCACGTTGAATTAATACAACCTTTCCGTCTACTCTGGTATTTGCCCCCCAGTAATCCCAAGATTGGCCTAAATTCACGTTTACAATTGGGAATGATTTAGATTTCAAGCTATTTAAATCATCATCAAATCCTTTTGCTAATAACTGCATTCCATAGCTCGCAGTATCGTCGTTACCTTTCATTGTTGGGATTGTTGTTGGCACATCACTTGCACCTACTGTTAATGCTAGAGCTGCATTTCCTGGATTTCCAAGAGTGTACATTGCATCTCCAGAGTTACCTGCAGCAACGATCGATGTTACACCACTTAGTACTGCATAGTTAAGTGCGATACTTTGAGGACTTAACGGATCGTTGTAAGCAGCACCTAGAGATAAGTTGATTACATCCATTCCATCTGTAATCGCTCGATCAATACCACCAATGATTGCATCCATTGATCCTGCGCCACCTGGTCCTAGTACACGATAAGAATAGATACTTGCATCTGGTGCAACGCCAGTAGTGGCGTAGTCGCTATTAGCTGTTCCTTGTCCTGCAATGGTTCCAGCTACGTGCGTACCATGCTCTGTGTAGTAAGGTTCAGCACCACCGTTGATTACTGGTTTGCCAGCTTTTACCCAATCATCATAAGTTGTTTCCATTGGGTCATTATCATTATCAACAAGGTCATAACCGCCTTTATAAGCAGCTTTTAAATCTGGGTGATTATAGTCAATACCAGTATCAAGGATACCGACTTTAACCCCTTTACCCGTGAAACCTTCTTTATGTAGTTGATCAATTTTAAGGTAAGAACGTTCTGCTGCCATTCCTTGTCCGTGAGCTTCTGTTGAAAGAGTTTCTGAATCAGATGTTTTAGGCTCATCTAACTGAACCGTTTGGTTGCTGTAGATTGCTTTAACTGCTCCTGATTGAATTAATGCTTGTAATTTATTTGCAGGAACTTGTAATGATACTCCGTTGAATGCCGTTTTGAATTCACGTTTTACTTTGTATGTTCCATCTGATTTTGTTTTAAAAGTGTTTGCTAAATCAGTTTTAAACGTTTCATGATCATCATCTACATTGCTTTGTGCTTCTGTAGAAGATAGATCTTGTCCATTTACAGCTGCTTCAAGTTCAGCAACCTTTTTTGGTTTGTTCTTGAACTCTACGATAACTGATACAGTCTTTGAACTATCTAAGTCTATGTCGTCCGATAAATGAAGTCCTTGTGCATTGAACTTGTCAATATTCTTAAGAGCTTGACGTTGTTCTGCAGTTAGATTCAATTTGCTTTCTACGTTAGTGTTAGTGTTAAGATTTGCTAAAGCTTCATCTAATTTTGTTGGGCTTTGTGCAAATACGT
Source organism: Bacillus sp. AFS077874 (assembly GCF_002566505.1). Taxonomy (NCBI): domain Bacteria; kingdom Bacillati; phylum Bacillota; class Bacilli; order Caryophanales; family Bacillaceae; genus Bacillus; species Bacillus sp. AFS077874. The sequence continues at coordinate 118,960 of NZ_NUYF01000004.1, read as the reverse complement.
TAACCATTTGTGCTTGTGAAAATACGATACTAGCAGTTAGCGCGCTTACTAGTAATTTAGTTTGCTTTTTCTTCATCTTCTTCCCCATTTATCCAGTCTCCCTGCAAATAATATATTTATGTTGATAGAATTCGATCAGGCTTCATTTCACTAGCTGAAATTAACTGAACCCATAATCTATCAGATTTCGACTAAATTCTATCTCCTTCCCCATTTGCTATATTCAGTATACTTAATCAGAATTTTCTAATAAAGTTAGAAATATTAATCACTCGATAAGATATTCTTATACCTCTAAAAAAAACAACATAATATTCTTAAATAATTTTTAATCTCTATCAATAAATACTTAATAATCTTCTTAACTTTCTGTATTCTTAATAACTTACAACCTAATTCGTGTCGAAAAAATGCATTTAACTTTTATATGCATTAATTTACTATTTTTCCTCTATTTACCATAACAAACAAAAAAAGGCATATCTCCTTAATGGAAAATGCCTAACACAAAATAAATCAATTTCTAATTTCCAAGACGTTGTTTTTAAACTGTACAATTTTCTATTAATAATTAGTAAGGGTAAGCTACATAATAAAATGAACTAAAGGGGATGAAGATCAAGTGAAGAAATTGTAGAAAATTTTCAAATTTAGTACTTTTTTAGGTGCTTTACTAGCTTCTATACCAATTACCTGCATACTCCATTTTAAGGTTGTAAGAACCTGTTAATAATTCTGTTGCACTATTAATTGCTTCTTATACACCAGCTTCTCTAATCCAGAAATTACCGCTCCAGTATACGATCTCCAACTCGTATTCCAGTATTGAAGTCCAACAACTTCGTTTTTTGTATTCAACATGAGGACAAGAAATACTTCTCTGTCTCGTCTGCGATAAAGGAAGCAGCTATTTTTTGTGCATCTTTTGGCGAAGTAATCCGTCCAAAGGCAAACGTCTATGATACTTCCCTAATTTCCTGCTTAATTCGTACCACTTCAAAGATTGATGTTAATTCCATTTTCAAAACTCCTTTTCCCTTGTTTTTTTGTTTTTTCTTCATTTTTTCTTTTGCCTAACGAAACGACCATGTTCCCCAAAAGGGGAGGATTTTTCCCCTTTTGCAAGGAGAACGAAAAACACGCATAGGCAATCGGTCAAGGGAAACAGCACAAAAAGTTTTTTGATGTTGCGATAGCGCTGTTAATCGAAAAAGTTTTTTGCCCCTTGATCGATTGACTAGCCAACTTAGTTTCCTGACGGAAAGGTTCGGGTGTCCTACCGGTAAGGAAAGTTAGTCGGCTTGCGTTGTTTTACGATTCGGAAGGCAAATGGGAAAAATCACAAACAAAAAGCAGCCGTAATGGCTGCTCTCCTTTTATCTTTTATACTTTCAATCTTTGATTTTACGGTTTCTGGGCTCGTTCGGTGTGGCGGCCTTGCCGTAAATGGAACAGGAACCTACGGAATGTAGGTAGCAACCGTACAGACCGTGGTTATCGGTCCATTTAATGCCGAAGCGACACATACGGAATGACAGGAAGGTGCACTTTTCCTTACTGATCAGTCCGTCGTGCTGCCCGCCTGAAGTCCATTCTTAACGTTGAGCCATACGGTGAAAATTTTGAAGATGTGATCCAAACGATGATTCCTAGTTAAATTGTCAGTTACTTACAAATGATTATGAATTCGTAATGATTTTATCCTTTATGATGAGCAAATCTTTTTTATAAACTAAAAAGAATAGCCCACAAACAGCTGTAATTATTTGTGTTCCAACTAATAGGTAAAATCCACCTACAAAGTTATTTCCTCCTAGATTCCCGATAATTGCTCCCATAATTGCCGGCATAAATGCCGAAACAAGGTTCCCAATGCCATTAATAATCCCATATGTACTTCCTACACTTTTAGTATCAGACAAATTTTGAACCATTGTTGGAATTGCTGGGCCTTGGATTCCCCAAAATCCATTTGCCAAAATTAATCCAATCGCTGTAATAATAGTATTTGGTGATATGATAGCTATTGTCATAGAAAGAGCTGTTCCCACACCACCAACTACGAATAAAAGGGTTAATTTTCTCGTAGGTAAGCGATCAATTATGTACCCTCCGAGAAATCCAGTACCAATGCTTACAATAAAAGGGAGAGAAGCGACAAATCCCATTTGTTTTAAAGAAAAGTGTTTCTCTTGCAAAAGATATGAAGGTAACCACGCACTACTACCCCATAAATAACTTAAAGTTACGATTTCGATAATTAGAATCCAAATAAGACCTGGTGTCTTAAAAGCAGTAGACATAGTAGAAAATAGTTGGTTGTGCTTCTTACTTCCTTCACTTTTCGTAGCCACTATATTTCTATTATTTTTACCAGTCTTGCGAATAAAAAATAAAATGAGTGGTAATCCAATTAATATATTCAAAAAGGATAATACGTAAAAAGATGATTCCCAACTGAATTGGTATATTAAGAATGTTATAAATGGAAAACCGATTGATAGTCCGATAGAAACACCCATCGAACTTACTGCATTCGGTTTCCCACGTTCGTTTTTCTTAAATGTGTCATTAATATACATTGTTTTAAGGGAAAATAAAGGCCCTTCACTTATACCTAGAACTGCCCGGAAAAAAAGAAACAAAAATAAAGTACTAGCAAATGGAGAAATTAGCGTAAAAAGCGCCCATAAAAGAATGCTAATTAATAGTCCATTCCGTACACTTAAAAATGATTCATAAACAGGAGTTAGAAAAAATGCTGCAATACCATACCCAATTAAAAATAAAGTCATTAATTGACCTTGTGCCACTCGATCATTCGCAATGCCAAAAACACTAATAAAATCATGGTTCGTAATGAGGATAGAAACATTTATTCTATCGACATATGAAATAATTACAACAACTAAAATAGCACAAACCCCAAGCCATCTTTGTACAGAAGATAAATTATTTGACATATTTTCACCCTTCCCAATTGTTTTATATACAAAACAATGTTTTATATATAATTTATAATCAGTTTATTTAAAGAGGTAATTTTTGTCAATAAAATTCAGAATATTTACTTATTATTAATTTGGCTAATGATTAACCTTTAAACAAAAAAAAATAGACTACTAAAGTAGCCTACTTGCTCTTCAACTAAAGCATTCATTACTTGAACAAGAATATTTTTGAATTAAATTTATATGAGTAAAGAAAGATGAAGGTTTCTTAATTAAACTACTTACCCATTTAATTCCATATATAAAACAAGTAATCATGTAATAAAAAACTATACTTGTAAGTGTGCCCTGTTTAATCCATTTGGAATCCTAAGCCAGTATTTGAGTAGTTTCATAAAAACAAGTCTCCTTTTTAAAACAGAAGCTATAAAACTAACATATGGATAGATGTATTAGATTCAATGTGTTTTATATGTAGAATCAGTTAAGTAATAATATTATTTTTTAGGATTAACAAAAAAGCTAGTTAATTTTTTTCTCTTTTTCTCTCAAATACAAATATAGAAGAATGCTTGACCAAAAGAATAATTCTATTAGATTAGTGATACTTTTTAGGATTCGAGTATTGTTAAAATCAATAAAATATGACATATCATATACAAGCCCGACAGAGTAATATTCCATCGAAGCAATATTTTCTTCATTAGCTATACTCCTTTAAATTTTCCATTATGCTACTTAATCATTTATGAAAAATTTTACAAATCCAATTTTTTTCTATTATAACCTCTTAATCAATACCTTCCCGCTCAAGGACACATAGGTAACTTTATAAGTGAATATAATTCATTGAGTCCTTTTGTAGAGGAGCGATGAGATGCCTAGGAATATGGATAATCAATTATCAACTGAACAAATGATAAATTTAATTAGAAATGGTCTAAAAAAATCAGTAGCTTCCAAAAATATTATAATAGTTGGCGCCGGATTATCAGGTCTAGTTGCAGCTTCATTGTTAAAAGATGCGGGGCATGGTATCACAATTCTTGAAGCAAATAATAGATTAGGAGGGCGAGTTTATACGTTGCGCTCCCCTTTTAGTAATGGGTTATCCTTTAACACAGGACCAATGCGTATTCATGACACACATTCTTTAACCTTAGAATATATTAAAAAATTCCAGTTAACCATTAATGAATTTATTAATCGTACTCCTAACGATATCATTTTCGCAAACGGTATTAAAACACGTCTTAACCAGTTTGAACAAAATCCAAGCATTTTAAATTATCCTGTTGCTCCAGATGAAAGAAAGAAAACAGCCGAGGATCTATTACTTTCATTGGTACAACCTTTTATTGATTTTATTAAACAAAATCCCAAAAAGAATTGGGATCTTTTAGAAAAACAATATAAAAAACATTCACTAGGCTTTATGTTAAGCTCTCACTTTTCAGATGGTGCAATTGACATGATTGGAGTGCTTCTTGACTTAGAAGCATATATGGGGATGTCTTTTATTGAGGTACTAAGAGAAATGGTATTCTTTAGTTCAACTACCCGATTCTATGAGATAACAGGTGGTATGGACCGATTACCGTATGCATTTTTGCCCCAATTAAAGGAAAATACTTATTTCCATCATAAAATGACAAAGCTTGTCCAGAACTCAACCAGTGTAACGATCCATACTACTCATCAACAAAATTTAGAGCACTATACTACTACAGGAGATCTTACTATCATTACCGTGCCTTTTTCAGCCTTAAGATTTGTGAAAGTCGAACCATACGATTCTTTTTCCTATATGAAACGAAAAGCGATTCGTGAAATCAATTATCTGTCTGCAACAAAAATTGGGGTTGAATTTAAAAGTAGATTTTGGGAAAAAGAAGGTCAACAAGGTGGTAAATCGATAACTGACCTACCGATTCGATTCACTTATTATCCAAGCTTAGGTATTGGTACACAAGGCGGTGCAGTCATATTAGCAAGTTATACATGGGCAGACGAATCGTTAACTTGGGGTAGCCTTTCTGAGGATGATCGCATTCAATATGTATTAAAAGACTTAGCCGAAATTTACGGACCACAAGTTTACAATGAATTCGTAACAGGAGCTTCCGTAAACTGGAGTCAAAACCCTTATTCTTGTGGTGCTTTCACAGCTTTTGAACCGGGGCAAGAAACAGAGTTATATCCATACATTGCTATACCGGAGGGTAGGGTCCACTTTGCTGGTGAACACACAACACTTACTCACGGTTGGATGCAAGGAGCGATTGAATCGGGAATTCGAGTTGCCCATGAAGTGAATGAGATTCCATAATGAAATAGGGAGATATAGTTTAAACTGTGCAATTCAATGCTACGTAAAATGACAGTGCCATCTCCCCCGCTAGTTATCAATTTAGAAAACGCTTACAATTCTAAGTTTGACTAGAGTGTTTTCAAAAAAAAGTTTCATAGTAAATCGGTATTTATGACATACCTTTCACTTAAGCACCAATAACTTTATAATTTTTATGTGCGACTACCGTTCTATTTCCTTCATATTCCAAAGCTGTTTTATTTTCAATTATATTCACAATTACTGTATTTTCATTAACCTTCACAACGATCCCTTTGACTCCATCCTTAAAAAAGATATGATCACCTAATTCTGCATTCTTTTTTGTCTTGACCATCTTGTTAGTCCCTCCAAACTAATAAGTATATGTAGTTAAACCTTATCTTATCATATTTGGCTCTTTTATTAAATGCTGCTACTGATCGTTTAATACTTTCTGGAGAACATTTTCCTTTAGAATAATGTATCCCGGATAAGCTCTATCGTTTCTTGTGCTTATCATATTTGACGTTTTCTAGTAATGCTGATTCGCTTTAAAGTTATTATCCTTTTCCAATTATACTTTAATAGATACAACATTATTAATAAATAACATAAAATATATGTCAATGATGTTGTTGTTTATATTGATATAAATGATGATAATCTATTAATTTTGTATAATTCATTTAGAAGTAGATTTCTATATGTTGTGACAGGAAGCAGTTATTTCTGAACAACGGTAACAACTTGCAGAATAAGTGGTAGAATTACCATTAATCCAAACCACATAATTATCAGATTGTCTCGAAACATTCTCAACAGTCCTTTCTATAGTTGTTTGTTGGTATTTTCTATTATTAGTTACTCCAGTTTGTAAAATTGAGTTAATCAATTCCTAAAGGCGTGCTAACTCCTTTTGCTGTATAAGCATTAGAGGAAACTGACACTCTATGTCTCTAGCGAGTTTGTTTTGTACCAGAGCTTATAAGGTTGACTTTTAAATATAAACATGTTACAAGTCCCCTCCATGTTCCTTCGTTTCTAATTTTCCCTAATCGTAGCATAGATTTTTCAGAAAAAAAGAACAGGGAGATGATAAATCATTTACATTCATGGGATACTTATTACAGTACTTTAACTAAAATCCTCGAATTATCAGAAAAAAAGATGTTTCCTGGGCCTCTTTTAACGCAAAAAGCCCAGTACAATTCGGTACTGAGCTGAACCTTCTATTTGTTATATGAATATTACAAAATATAATGTAGAAGTTACATAAATTACATCAAATAATTACACTTTTACTAGAATACTTATTTCATCTGATCTGTTTAGGCTGGTCTAACCAACAAACTGAGTATTAACACCGTTAAGGAAACACCAATAGAAAAAAGCCCGATTCCTCGTATAAAAATAGAGAAATTGGGCTTTTTCGTTGTATCGATAGCCTTGTTTCATTTGATTTGACCATTCTAATGACAAATAAACCTTTTTAAGTAGAGGATTCTATCAAAGGAACATATGTAAACCATGTTTCCTTTAGCATCTAGTGATATTCTAACCTACTTTACTTTCTTCTACAGCATGTTGCCAACTTGGGTAGTAATACAAAGCACTTCGCATTAAATCTGGATACTGTTGTTTTACCTCTTTTTTACGTAGTGAATTACCTTCGTTCTCTAACTTCTGAATCTGAGTAATAACTTCCTGTGATGTGAATTTAACATCCATTCTTCATTCCTCCCTTTCATAGTTAACAAGATTATCTTACCCTTTGGCTTACAAATTAAAACGATAAAGATAGTTGCAAATTAATCGCACCTATATTTTTGAAAATACTAACATATAGACTTGTTATTGTGAAGTAATTTACTACTTTCAAATCTTAAATAAAACAAACTACCTACACTAGAAATTTTTTTAACGCTACTTCCGTCCAGTGAACTGACCAACAAACTCAACATATCGATCTTTCAGCCTTGGTCTTTTACATAAATCAAGGCTGTTTTGACGATGACGGTTTTGTAGTTTTATTGCCAGCAGCGTCCTTGGAGTTTATTGAAATTTATAATCGATGGAAGTCAGGGAAAATGACAGCCCTTAAAGCTATGAAAGAAGTTGGTGTAAAAAAGACAACTTCTTTCATAGCTTTTAAAGGATGATGAAAAGTAATTAAAAAATAGCACTATATAATTAAGAAGATACTCTTCATAAAAATAGCATCAACCTAAGAATAATAGTTGATGCTCCTTCTGTTAAACAGATATACAGGAAACTGTTTTACTTATTAGTGGTCATTAAATAAAATGACTCCGATTGAATCCTTACCCGTAACCAGTGTACAAAACTGCCTCACAGTGACTAATGTAAATCTGTGCTAAATATTCATATCCTTTACTCTACTATGTCTAGATTTAAAAAGAACTCTGTAATGACTTTTATGCCAAAGCAGAGTTCTTTTGTCTTACTATTAAAGAAATATCTTAACTATTCAATACCTTTTGGGTCAGTATTTTGTACAAATACGTACCATAATAAAAAAGCAAACTTACTCCAACTATAATAAAAATTAATTGAGCAACAATAGATGCTTTCGCAACAAGAGAAAAATACAAAATAAATGCAATGAAAAAAGATAAGATCAAAATAGGTAAGTGCCCCCCTATAAACCATTTAGATTTATATCCTTTTACCTGTAAAATTCCATTTTGTATCTCTTTATATCCTGAGCCTTTAACACTAAATGGAGATATAAAATTTAGGTGTGCTACCACCTCAACATCAAAAGATTCATCAAGTTCTAACACAAGTAAAAAATTATACGGAAAACCAATGTTTCTAATGTCACTATTGGTAATCGAACCAATAGCACCCATAATCCATATAGGTAAAATAAACCACCAGAATTTCTTATCTGAAAGAATAGTGCTAGTAAACAAAATCTCAATTCGATTTGACTCAGGTAACTCAGGAATATCTATTGTTAGATTTTTGTTAATTTCTTTTATAGGTAAAGGTTTCGATGCACAGGTTACTTTACAGCTATAATTTTCTCTTAGAAAGTCATCCACAAAAAAGATGGTAAGTTTTTTTTCACCGTTCAACTACAAGCACCCCACTAACTATCTATTATTTTAAAAACAACTATAATGTAGAAAAATTTAAAAATAGATTAATAATGTATTCTTCCATCTATTTTTCCATCTTTCCAATCTGCAAATAACGCTAACCCCCCTCCTATAGAAAGAAAAGAACTAAGGTTATCGTAGATAAAATTAAGTAGAGAGTTTGTACTAAAGCTGAATGCTCCACCTATTGCTTTGGTTAATAGCCAACTAGCTGCTCCTGCTATTTTTGGTGCCAACTTTTTTACTAGCGCTTTAGCTGCTGCACCATATAGAAACTTTAAAGGTACGTATGCAGCACCTAGAGGAGTTAATCCCACTAATGTATCAATTGCGAATGCCACTAATGAACGAGATATCGAATGCGTCCCATTTGGGTCGACATTCATTACAGGATTATTATTCGCATAAGCATATAAATTTAATGTAGTAGGATTCTTAAGTTCACCATACTCTATTTGATCCTTAGTCAAAAAACGTCCTAAATCTGGACTGTAATAACGAGCTTTCAAATAGTATAGCCCAGTTTCCTGATCATAATAATACCCTGCATAACGAAACGGGATATCAACTGTACCCGTCTTACTTAAAAGCTCACCCCAAGGGCCATAGTTGTAAGTTGCCACCTGATTCCCATTTACATCCGTTACTCCTAGGATGTCTCCACGGTGATTGGTATGAACATAGTACATCAATCCGCCTTTTTCAACTGCAACTAAATCATTTCCATTGTAGATGTAAAGAGATAATGTGTTACCATTTGTGTCACTTTCTCTAACTAAACGGCCTTGGTCATCCCAATGATAATAGATTGTACCGCCAGATGGGGTCGTTTTACTAGTTCGTAAACCTCGGTAGTCATACGTATATGTTGCAATCGTCGAACCATCAGAAACTTTTGTAACTTTTATAAGTTGATTTTCATAATTATAGAAATAGTTAAATTTACTATCTTTAGTTAGATTACCATTGACATCGTAAGTAAAACCAGTATTCGTGATTTGGTTCGCTGCATTGTAAGTAAATGTCTGACTTCCTTTTTTGGTTAGATTACCTACAGCATCGTACTGATAGCTAGTAACAGTGCCAGCTTCATCAGTCCAACTTGTTAAACGGTTTAACTCATCATAGCTGAATGCTTGTGCTCCATTATACCCATAAATATTTGTAATATTCCCATTTTTGTCGTAATCATAGTCGTAGACACTACCATTCGGATTTCCTGGGTCTGCGATTTCAGTGATACGACCAAGTTTGTCATACGTTTGCTCACTTTTTAAACCATTACCTCGAATAATTTCAAATGGTAGACCTGACTCGTTATAATTATATTTCGTGACTTTTCCACTTGGATCAGTTAAGGAAAGAAGACGGTTATCCGATCCATAACTATACGAAATTGTTTTATTTTTTGAGTCCGTACTACTTAGTATATTCCCTACTTTATCTAACTGATAATTAGTGGAATAGCCAAACAGATTAGTGTATGATGTTAAACGGTTTATCCCATCATAGCTAAAGTTATAGCTACGACTCTGGTTATCTGTTACTTGTGTCAAATTATTGGCAACATCATAACTATAGTTCCAGTATTCAGTGGAGCCTATATAACTCTTTTTATTTAAACGATTCGCATTGTCATAAGTATACTGAACCTTATTTCCATTTGGATAGATCGTACTGTCTTCATTCCCTACATTATCGTAAGTATGAGAAGTAACTTTTCCTAATGGATCAGTCATACTTGTAATTTGATTTAACTCGTTGTATCCAAATGTAGTCTTATAGGTGTTATCTGTTGATGACGAACTACGGGCATCACGGATCGTTACATGTAAGTTGGATGGATCATATTCATAACGAGTGATCTTAAGTTTTGGATCTGTCACCGAAGTAAGATTGTTATTACCATCGTATGTAAAATTAGTCTTATATCCCATTGGATCCGTCATGCTTGTTTGATTACCAACGCCATCATACGAAAACTGAGTTAAATTCCCGTCAGCATCTTGTGTTGAAGTCAAATAATTTCCACTACTATCGTAACCATATAAAGTAGTACCGCTAGTCGTTAATCTCATATTATCAAAATAAGCTGTTCCTGTTGAAGACCAAACTGTACCATAGACTCTTGCGATAGCTGCATTAGCTGGTGGAGTCGTACTAACTGCATAACGAGTGAAGTCTTGCGTACCCTTTTGGAAGTTAGTTGTTGCATAATCTAGATAAGCTCCTGTGCTATCAAAGTAGTTAACTTCTATTCTAGCTCCAGACCCAGTTAAATTATTTGTTTTAACAAATCCAGATAAAGTCAACGGTTCACCTGGTTTTACTGGGATATCAGTACTTCCAATCCATGAATCGCCTACTGAAGGAAGATTTAATTTTGCACTATATGAATCTGCCCAAGCTGCTTCAGTTGTAATCGTTGCAGGGTTGGATGTACTTGTTAACCATAAAGAGCCTCCCCATTCAAAACTAGAATTTTCGATCATGTTAAAGTCAGTTAAAATATGACCTTCATCTGTTTTTATCGGTTTTTCTAACTGAATACTATCAAACCATACGGTTCCACTTGCCTGATCCAATTCAACAACCGCCAATGCATACGCACTATTCGTTGGAGCTGTCGCAGTTACTGTATATTCTTTGTTTCCATTTCCCCTAACATTATTCGAGTAGGAAGAGCCGAGATAATTCCAATTCGAATCATAGAACTCAATGCCAACATTGGCTCCACCAGTTCCAGAAACATTTTGAATTCTTCCGAATGCAGACAACGTTAATTTTGTTCCAGCCGTTACTTGTGCACCGTTACTATATAAATAAGCAGTAGTTGATGCGGCATTCGAGATTCTCACACTTTTCGAACCGTAAGAAGAAACTGTGGAGTCAACTGAAATAGAGGCAGTATTCCCCCCTTTATTCCATCCTATCAAATTCCCAGAAGTGTCAAGGCGTTCTAAATTTCCGTTTTCAATCAGATTGTACGTTGGTGCTCCTAAATCAGTACTAGAAGTGACCTTACCATTCGCATCAAACGTTTTTCCATCCGCTTCTTGGCGTTGTATATTGACATTCGAAATTTGATTCGAATTCTCATCATATCGAGCTACTTGTGTATTTTGATTTGCATTCGTTACCTCTGTTGGATTATTTTTACTGTCATACTTCATTGTAGTCGTTGCAGTATTACCAGTACTGATTGTTCCTGTAACTTGTGTTGTATTTCCCTTACTATCGTATTGGAAACTTGTTGAGCCTTTGCTATCAGTACTTGTCACCATTTCGTTTTGGTTCCAGTCATAGTTAAAGATATTATTAGCTCCGTCTTTATATTGGGTTAAATTATTTAATGTGTTGTGTACAAAAGTATTGATTTTCCCTGCAGGATCGGTAATCGTTGTTGTATGTGTAGTATCATTGTATGCAAAGTTCGTTTCATAAGTAGTAGTGGTATTTGAACGTGCATCAATTAACTTAACAATTCTACTTTGAGTATCGTAGTTAAATGTTGTTTTTTGACCTTTTGCATCAATAAATGTTTTCAAACGATTTGACGTATCATACTCAAATTGAACTTTATTATTTTGAGAATCAGTGACTCCAATCAGTTTACCGCTAGTATCATATGAAAACTGAAACTTATGGTTACTAGGGTCCGTTATATTATCTAAACGCTTATTTGTATCATAAGCATACAAAAGATTTCTACCAGACGGATCGGTTACTTTTGATAAATTTCCATCCGTATCGTACGTATAACTTTCTGTATTTTGTTTCGCATCTGTAATACTGACTAAACGTCCGTTTTCAAAACGAGAAACTGATTGGTCTTTATCTTGAATAGTAAATATACCCGCTTGCAATTTAGTTAATGTTAAATGTTTACCTGAAGGAGAGCTATAGGTACCATCTCCATTTTTTGTAAATATATGGTTCGTAGCATCTCCATCTTTCCAAGTAACACTGCCATCTGCGTTTTCTTGTAAGAAAAATCCATTTTCTAATGTCCATCCAAGACCTACACCTACGTTTTGTTGGGTCGTAGCATTATAAGTTAATCCTTCACTTAACGGTAGTGCACGACCATCTATAGTTACCAACGACTTATTAATGACTAGGTTTCCAGTCGCAGTATTAACTTGTGAAGACCAACCTGAACTTAAATCTGTCGAATAAAAGTTCCAATAAGATTCTTGTCCTAAATTTGGTTTATCTGCAACTCCAGTCGTAGCAGCAAACGTTCGTTTTGTTCCAATCATTGAATGATTACTTGGAGGTATTGCATATAATACAGAAGAAGCAGCAAATACTGAAACTACAAGTTTATTGATCCTACGTTGTAAAGAAGACTGATACCAAGATGACTTTTTCCCCATTGTTTATTCTTCCTCCTATTTTAACGAATCGGCTTTTTTAGGCCTTTCCTTCTGTATATTTTTATCGGTTTCAACTTGCTCGAAAGGAGTGTTTCCTTTATGTACTTGGACAGAGGGCTTTAAATTTTTATGGGGTTGTGGTTTATCCCCTTTTGTTAAATCTTGTTTCTCTATCTTCCATTTTTCTTTTTTGGGCGAGCTATCTGCTTGTGCTGCCATAACGTTATTTAGAATAAAAAATAATGACATAAGAGCTCCTAACAAAATGATTAAACGTTTCAATTTCATATTAATTCCTCCTCTAGTAATAAAATGACAAAATATAACCGAAATGGTCAGTAATGTTAGTACTCTATTTTACAATCCTCCCCTTTTCAAGAGTCCTATTCATTTTTGGTAACGGTTTCATTTTTGTCCCTTTTGAATTTTCCTATATACTTACAGTAAAATCAGCTAGAAAATTATGGTTAATAAATTTTGATTATGATTTTTTTATTTCTTTTTAACCTATTTTTAATTTGAATCATTGATTTCCTAGATTTTAACTGCTTTATTCAAACGCCTTTTACGATATTAATATGAAATTTTATTTCACATTAAAAATCACTAATGCAATAATTAACATTAGCGGTTTTGTTATATAAAGTTTGAATGAATTATTTCCCCAAATTTTTTTTGCTTTATCCAATCCTTTTATGATATTAATATGAAATTTTATTTCATACAAAAAACCACTAATGCATTAATTAACATTAGCGTTTTGTTATATAAAAATATTTTTTGATTATTCATAAAAATACAAATAGTATACAGGAGGGCTGAACTATCAGGAAGATATAAAAGTATCTAATCAGATTTCTGAGTTAATGCTTTCTAAGTATGTAGTACCAATGGATTTTTTACAGTATTCGATAGATGAGCTGTGTATGAATGTAAAATCGTATAAAAAAATTCATAAGAAAGAACCTATTGAATTAGCTAAAGTAATACAGGAAGATATCTATAATTTAACAGGAGTCACATCGACTATTGGTATAGGTCAGAATATTTTGATGTCAAAACTGGCTCTTGATAATGGTGCTAAGAAGTCTCCTGATGGAATTGCATACTGGAAATATGAAGATATCCCAACAAAAGTATGGAGCATCAAACCTTTAGATAAATTTTGGGGAATTGCATCTAAAACTAAAATGAAACTAAACCGATTAGGTATATCTACAATTGGCGAACTCGCACGCTACCCTAAGGAAGTACTTATTAAGCAATTTGGAAATGTAATGGGTACCGAACTGCATCTTCATGCGAATGGGATAGATTTTTCTAAAATCGGAGAAATGCAAAACTTTAAACCAAGAGATACTAGTCTTGAGCGATCTCAAATTTTGCTTAGAGATTATCAATCTCATGAAATCAAAAACCTTATACTAGAGCAATTGGAGGAAGTATGTTTTCGTTTAAGAAACCAAAATAAATTATGTCGAACAATTCATTTTGGTATTGGCTATTCATCAGGTGTTGGTGGATTTAGTAAGTCAGTCACAATCATTCAACCAACAGAGTTAACAAAAGATTGGTATAAAGTTGTCTTAAAATACTTGAAGAAAATTACAATAATGAACCAGTTAGGTCTATTTCCATTGCACTAAAAAATTCCGTTAAAAAAGATTTTGAACAAATTACTTTTTTCTCCAATCCCATAAAAAAAGAAAAAGAAACAAACTTAACAAAAACTATGGATGAAATAAGACGTAAGTATGGTAAAAATAGTCTTTTAAGGGCATGTTCCTACTTAGAACACAGCACGATGAGAACAAGTAATAAGAAGATAGGTGGTCACCATGCATGATGAAAAAACAAAATAAATTGGGTAGAGGTATAGTTAAATGGCAGCCATTCGCTTCAATTCCTCAACAATATGCTGGTGTCAGAAAAATAATAGAAAATCAAAAGAAAATACCTCAACCTATACTCGATGAGGAAGAACAAGAACGGATTAATTATATACTTGTAGAAGCTACTGAGAGCATGAGTGAAGTAACATTCGTGTACTGGATTAACGGACGGATTGAAACGGAAGTAGGGAGGATAAGGAAAATGGACCATATAACTAAGGAAGTTTTCTTTATTGATAGCTTTGACTGCATCTACGCACTTTCAATCCCAGCAATCGTTGATGTTGTATTAGCATAAGTAAAAATGCAACCATTAACTTGGTTGCATTCACATGTTAATTATAACTAATAATAATACCGTTAGTACCATAGTTGTTACTTGTAGGTGTATATACAATTAATCCTATTTGATCTAGATTTGAGATAATATTTTTACCACTACTAACAGTAAGATTTTGCTCTTTACCACTTAAGTCGAGAATTGTTAAGTTAACGTTATCACGATTGCTATATAGAACAATAGAATTGCCAAACTTAGCTAAACTACCATAACTACTAGTAGGTAAAGTTATAGCATCATTATTTGAAAGATGCCAAGTTGATAATACAACACTATCCATTTTTAGATACTCATCAATTTTTGATTGTAAACCATTAGAGACAATTCCTTTTAATCTATTTTGTAGTTCTGATACATCGTGGAGCAGTGAGTCATTTTGGCTTACTAGCTGTTGATCTTTTGAAGTAAGTTTATCAACTTGATTACTTAATGATGTAATTTAATCAGATTTATCATCTCTATCTACCAATAAATTATTATAGGAATTTTGCAATTGACTCTTGTGTAGAAAGTGATTGTATCGAACTAGTAAAATCACGGTTATTATATGTTAAGTTTGAAACCGTTGTCTGTGATTGAGTTAATTGATTTTTAAGGCCAGCATTGTCAGACTTGTATGTATTCAATTGGCTAGTAAGCGAAGTAACTTGTTTACTTAAATTATTTTTTTCATTTTTTGTCGAATTGTATTTAGCAATATAAGTGTTACTAATTGTTATTTTATTCTTGCTCGAATTCAAATCTTGTATTGTTAATCCAGCACTTTTAGCCAAGAAACAGGTACAAAACCTACTTTTCCATTATCGTACACACTAGAATAACGAGTACTATTTACAAATGTACCTTTTGAAGAATCGTTCCCAAAACTACTTTGATAAAAATTTTTAACAAGAGTTCTAACAGGTGCTGCTTCCCCGACAACAGCAAAACCTAATAACGATGAGCATATTACACTAATAATAATACCGTTATTCTTTTTAATTTTCATTATAATTCTCTTTTAATTGATTCCATAGTTGCCCTTTAAAGTAAACTCTCCCTCTATTTAAGTATTGCTAGTAGCAGGTAGACTTCTTTTCATTCACACGCCTACATCTATTATATTTTTTATATTAATACTAGTAGTAAAAAGCATTCACATCTTCAGAGTATGTATGGCAACACATAAGACCGTTTTTTTATTAATTTAAGTTTCTAGATTTAGAATACTTTTAATATTATCGTTTGTAATTTTTACGTAAGTTTCTGAAGTACTTCTATAATCTTTATGTCCCAATAAAGACTGTACAATATGCATTGGAGTACCTTTTTCAAGCATTGTTTTAGCAAAAGTATGTCGAAAAATGCGTGGAGATATTTTTTTCCCTACTTTTGTCTTACTCCCAATATTCGAAATTTCCCTTTGAATACCTCTACTACTTAATTTTCTGTAGGGCTTCCTTTCCGTCACAAAAAGAAAATCTGTTTTATCCTCTCTATTTTCCAAATATATCTTTAAATATTTCTTTGCTTCTTCTGTTAGCAAGACAACTCTATTTCTGTTGGGAGTCGCAATTAAAATTGTATTATTTACCCAATCAATATTATTAATTCTAATATTTTCTATCTCCCCTAACTTACATCCCGTCGACAGTAAAATTTCAATGAGGGCACGGTCTCTAGGTGTTTCACAAGCATCAAGAATCTCTTTTATTTCTTCCATATTAAGTGCTTCTATAACTACTTCTTCAACTATATACGATTTTACTTTTCTTACTGGATTACTTTCGATAATTTTCTCTTCAACAAGCCAGTCAAAAAATATCTTTATATTTATTCGAATTGTTTCCAAAGTACTTTTAGCATTAATCTTAAAATTATCCTCTCTATATTTAAGATAATTTTTTATATGTTGAGAATCAACTTCTAGTAGTGATTTTCCGTTAGAAAATTCCAGAAATAAATCAAGTTCTAATTTATATAAATAAAGTGTTTTCTTGTTTAATCCCTGTCTTTCTTTATCATCTAAGTAATTGTTAATATGGTATTCTAGTCTGGTTTCTTTAATTATTTTTGAATCCAAATTTAATAGATCAGCACGAACCCAGCCCATCCTTGGATTATTAATAAATTCCTTCATTAGGGCTACAGTTACTTTCGCTGTAAGTTCTTCCTCTGTATTCCAAAAATTACACATTTTGCTTCTCATTGCTTTGTCTACAAATGCATCTAGCCTATCTTGTAAATCTGGATTTTTTTCCCTTTCAGATGGTTTAGTAGATGCCTCTCTATCTCTAATAAAAGCTAATACGGGTATACCCTTTTCACGTGCATAATCATATTCTTTTTCTGTATATGAAATGCCTTCTTCAGTTAATGAACCATATCGATGGCCTATTATTAATACATAATAATCACTATTATCAATTGTTTTCTTTATGACCGTCCACTGATCATCATCTCCTGCACTAAACATCTCCATACCAATCGGGAAATGGTACATTGATAAAATAGTCTCAGTGACCTTGGTCCTGGCATCTATTAAGTCTTTGTAAGTAGAACTAATAAATATTTGATACTTTTTCTCCAAATATAACCCCTCACAATCTTTAAATAGTATTACACCGATAAAACTACACTCTCTGTGTTGGATATTTTTTTAAAATAATCAGACAACCGTAATAACTAAAAGTATACTACCAAACATATATTTTTTGTGAAAAATAAAAAATCAAAACCACTATTTAGACTAGTGGTTTTGATTTGGAAGAATCCATTCATTCGTTTGTTTCACTAAAATTAGATATTTAACTTATTTTACTTTCTTCTACAGCATGTTGCCAACTTGGATAGTAATGCAAAGCACTCCGCATTAAATCAGGATACTGTTGTTTTACCTCTTTTTTACGTAGTGAATTACCTTCGTTCTCTAACTTCTGAATCTGAGTAATAACTTCCTGTGATGTGAATTTAACATCCATTCTTCATTCCTCCCTTTCATAGTTATTAAGATTTTCTTACCCTTTGGCTTACAAATTAAAACGATAAAGATAGTTGCAAATTAATCGCACCTATATTTCCGAAAATTCTAACATATAGAAAAGTTATTGTGAAGTAATTTACTACTGTCAGATCGTAAATAAAACAAACTACCTACACTAGAACTCTTTTTGATGTTACTTCCGTCCTGTTAACTGCCCAACAAACTCAACATCATCTATCTTCCAGCCTTGGTCTTTTATATACATCAAGGCTGTTTTAACAATGACCGTATCGGTACTCGTGACATCATTAAAGTCTGTACTTAACTTAAATTCATTAATGAATTCAGCTTCTGTCTTTGATGATTGGTATTCAAAGGGCTTTAATCCTACTAATGAGGATTTCACCGATTGTTCCGGCTTGGGTAGTTCCATACTGGAAGGGTGTGTTGCTTTATATCCCTGATCGGTCATATAGGGTTTAATGTTTTGATATCGTTCAGCAGTCGTTTGGTAAGTGAAAAAGTTTATTAAAAATGCCTGGTTTACTACTAACGCATCCGTATTTTGGATAGAGGTTAAAGACGAAATCTTCTCTTCATAATGTTTTTGGTTAGCCCTGACTTCTTGCAACTGTATACGTAAGTTGAACACATACACCAATACGATAGCCGCAGCGACAAAACCAATCATTAGCAAGATGACGTTTTTCTTTTGATTTGGTCCCATAAATCGTTCACCTCCATTATGGAATCCGCCTAAAGCCCAAGAAAGGATAGTTTTTCTTCCATTCTTCAACGGAAGAATAAGAAGTGCCGTTGCTACCATTTGAGTTAATGAACTTTCCATCTCCTATATACATTCCGACATGGGAAGGTCCTTGTTTATATGTAGAAAAGAAAACCAAATCTCCTGGCCTTATTTGATTTTCCAGAACGGGAATGGTTTTGTTGTATTGTGATTCGGCTGTCCCATATAGGTTGATTCCGACTTGAGCGAAAGCATATTCTAATAACCCAGAACAATCAAACCCGCCTGATGCTGGTGTTCTACCGCCCCACACATAAGGAAGACCAAGAAACTGTTTCATAATCGAATGGACTTCTTCCACATCAAAACGTTGGGTACCATCGCCCTCAACCATGACATCGCTATTTTCAGAATTATAATAACGCACCACATGTTCCACGTAATTGACATCACCATACTTGGACCACCCCAACTTTTCAGCCATCATTAGACTAAATTGAGAGGCAACTTCTTTAGAATAGCCTCCACGATCTAGTGCGTACTGGATAAATCCATTTCCGAAGTTATAGGCTTGTAAAGCTAAGTGAATATCGCCTCCTGCTTGTTTCATCACTTCCGAAAAATATTTCATTCCGACTTGTATCGAATAGTCAGGGTCTGTAATGGCTCCAGGAGGAAGTCCGATTGACTCAGAAGATTGCATCACATCTAACTGTCTTCCTCCAGACTCTTGTTGGATAAGAGCCATGATTAGTGCCACATACTCACTCATCCCATATTCATTAGCATATTTCCGTATAAGAGGTTTATAACGCAATACTTCTGCTGATATTTGTGCTGTTCCTCCGACTCCTTTTCCTGGAGCACCTGATTCAAATTGATTCTCTCCGCCTAAGCTAATTGATAGATATAATGCGATTCCAAAGATAGAGGTGAGTAGAAGAAGGACGCTTGCAAGTATCCAGGTAAAAGGATTTTTCAGAACAGCCATCGTTCCAGCAACTTTTGCACCTTTCTTCAGAACACCTTGCATATGCTCTCCTTTCTAAAAGCAATTCTGAAGCAATTACACGGCTTATTGTTCAAGAGTCCTATTGTATTTGCGTCAGAATATTTAGCTTTAATATTATTTTCGTTGTTTTGGTTTTCTACTTTTTGATCGCTTGACTGATTCAGTCGAAGGTTTAGAATTTCTATTTTTTATTTGTTGATCTGCTTCCCACTTAGTTAAATATTTGTCCGGTTCTCTTGAAGCTGCCACCTCTTTTCGGCTTTCCAATCTTCCTGATGGTTTTCGATGAGGAGATGGTTGTTTTTGATTGGTTCTAGTTGATTGATTTACTGCTGTTCTAGAAGGTGACTTTGTAGTTCCACTTTTTGTACTTTTACTAGTTTCTAATTGTTCTTGATTTTTGTGTGGCCGCTGTTTTTGGGAGTCAATTCTCACCACTGCTTTTCGATGTTCTGATCTTCCACTATTTGATACAGTACTGCTTGAATAATTTTTCCGCCCTTTACCTGCTGCCAAAAGCTCTTCATGACGCTTTTTCTTTTGATGGTTTCTATATGCATTACCTACCATTCTTTTTACCCCTTTAAATCCACTTTCACCAACGTCACCCATTTTGTTAAATGAGTTGGAAGTGACTCTTTCGACGACTTGTTGCCCTTGAATCATTCCAGCAGAAGCGACTTCAAATAGTTCTGATCTATATTTAAATAATCCCCAAATTGTAATACAAATCAGAAAAACGACAAACGCGTATCCTTCTACTCCATTAGTGACTTTGACCGATTCGTAAAGCAAGGTAGCAATTCCAGTTATAACAGCAATTAAAAGTACTAAACCAGCCTTCATCAGCAGTACACCTACCAATTTTTTACCGTGATTGAATGCACTCTCACTGTAAGAAGGGATTAACGAAAGAACAAGTGGAATTGCCGTGAAAATCACTAATGCTAAAAACCATACTTGGAGCAAAAACTTAAAAATTCCTAATAACAAAAGGGGAATTGAAAGTGCAATGGTCGAAAGGATTGTGATGATTAAATATCCCATTCGTTCTCCGCTGAAGTCTGGTGACATTTGTTTATTACCATTCTTTACTTCATCAGTAATTACATCACTTCTCTTTTCTTTTCCTTCCTCTGTATAAGGCTTAATCTCTAATAATTTATCTACTCGGGTAGCATCTTCACTTACAACTTCAGCTTCATTAGTTGAACCATAATTCAAAAGTAAATATGGACGTTTAACCATTAGATTAAACAATTGATTTTCTAAAACTGCCATTCCTTCTTTCGGATTGTAAGCAGCATTGCTATCAAACTCATCAGAGCTGACAAGAACATTTGCCGAGCTAGCAATTCCTTCAAGTTCTCCACCCCTATCATTCAGCCATTTGATATATCCTGTTGCATCCGAGTAAAACCAAAAGGTGAGGACCATGATCGCCAACGCACCGACGATGGCCTTTACTGCATAACCAACTTGTTGATTCACAAAATAACGCCATGCTGCAGTTCCGCCTACCAAAATAATAAACAGCGATAAGAAAGTCCCTGACATAATTTCATAGATTCGTTCACTCATTATGCCTACTTCGCTGACAATGGTACTAATTAAATCAAAAGACATAAGCTGATCAATTGAAAAAAGGGTAAAACTAGCAATTGTTTTATTAAATCCCCACATTCCTTGATTAATGGCATGTAAGGCATTATCACCGGCGTCCTTAAGACTATCCCCAATGTCTGCCTCCATTTTATAGTGTTCAAGAGGATATTCCTTGCTTTCCAATACCACGCGCCCAACGGTTTCTTCTTTTTTCTGGACAATCGATGATAGTTCTTCCGCAAATGAACCGGTAGGCATTAAGAAAAAAAACAACGATATACATATCCCTAGTCCATGTCTTAGGAGTTTCATCTAATTCCTCCTTATTCGCAGTGAACACAAGCTACCTGATTAAAACTATCTCTTACTTTCTCTGTGTCTATACTTTTACTTCCTACTATATCAATTTTCAATTCTTCATTTTTTTCACGAACAACATAACTGTCCTCTACTTTATTTCCCGATTCAGGATTTATGTAGCTAAATAGACTGTAGTACAATTCACTTTTTTCATCGTAATAAACTTCAATTTTCATATCCTTGTACTTTAGACTATTTTCTCTAGGAGGAGTGTCTTTATGGATATCGTAAGTCCCTTTTTTATATAAAAGTTCTTGCTCACGCTTATAATCAGCATTCAGGGTTGCTTTTTCCCATTCATAGGTTATTTTCGCAATATCTTCATGAGAATCACCCTTAGATACACTCTGACTGCACCCTGCTAAGAGTGCAATCAAAGTAGTAAATAAGATTAATAGTTTTTTCATCAGATGAACGCCTCCTCAGTTTCTGCTCTGCCTCGATCGTTTTCTTTTGTGTTGAAGGCATAAATCCATTCGTCAAATAATACATCCGTTTGAATTTTGGCGGTACGCCCGTACATATCTTCTACAATACACTGACCTTCTGTTAGGTTTTTTAGCATATCTCGATTCGCCTTATTGTCTTCCATCCCAAGAAATTCAATGATATTTGCAGCTTCCTCCGTCGTCTTTGCTTTAAACGCAAATTTGGTTCCGATATTTTCCTTGATTTGTGGTTTGTTATATTCATAGGTAGACTGTGTGATGATGTAAACGGCTGAACGTAGAGAACGGCCAGTACGTAACAATTCGTTAATCAGTCGATCACCGGCACCTGTATTCATGAGCATCCATGCTTCTTCAAAAATCGTTAATTTTACGACTGAATCATCCCGAGCAAATTTTGTTGCGAATTTCGCTAATGGCTGCATGAGTGCAACAGCGATGTGTTCATCCCGCGTGACAGCCTTTTCCCCCTCGTCTGGAAGATTTAAATTTTGAATCTGTAAGATGTTGACTTGTTCACTAAGACTAATTCCCTCTACGTTTCCTTCTGAAAACATGAGTTTTGCAATCCCATTTGTGCCAATCTCGTAAAGTAAGTCGCCTACATTTTTAATATCCTGATCGTCAGATGCTTGCAGGTAGCGAACAACTTTTAAAAGCCCAGGCTTACTCTCCTTTTGCATAATATATCGAACACCTTTATAGATGGCAGTTTTCACATTCCGTTCATTGGACTGAAGTTCGGATAAATATTCGAGAACGCCTACGGCTGCATCCTGCGCTTCCTCTCCTTTAAGGAAGGTAAGAGGATCTAGTTTCCCTGCATCCTCCTTTTCACTTGATAGAGTGATATAGTTAAAGCTTTCAATCAATTCTTTGAAAAATGGAGCTATAACGTCCATTTCAGGTGTTAGCGCTTGTTTAAATTTCTTTTCAACTTCATTTTTAGGATCCGTCATGAGGACTTTGGCTCCGAAAAAGACTGAGTTCAGTAAGACGTCTTTTAATAGAAAAGATTTCCCCATCCCTGTTGGTCCTGAAATGGTGACATGAGGTGAGGAGTATTTAGACCCTTTTAACCCTAAATGAGCAAGAAATGGGTGGTAAAACACGAGAGATTGAGAGCTTTCAAGACTCTCTCCCTGATGTGAAATGTTTTTCCCTAAATAAAAGCCTACCGTATTCCCAATTTTTCGTGTAAGAGAAAATAAAGATTCTGCAAATGATTCAGGCGTCAAAATTTGTTCCCAATCTTCTGCTACAATTTTGGCCGCTGGTATGGATTGATGGAATAATAGGAGTTGATCGGCTAATGGCTGTACAAGTTCAATTTGTCGGTCTTTAAAATCGATTTTCAGCCTTCTAGCTCTTTTTCGGACTTCTTCCTTCGTCTTGCCATGGACAACAAAATGGATATGTGTTCTAAGAAGTGGTTTTGCTTGGTTTTTAATCTGGTTCTCTAATTCATGTAACAGCTCTCTTCCTGTATTAATTAAACTGTCATCGTCCTCGTTTGCTTCAATGAGCTGAGCGTCTTGATCTCGAAAACGTTTTTTGATGGTATTCGTCTGATTTTCATCATCCTTCTTCTTCTTGTAGATAATCCTCATATTAACTTCGACTGGAAAGTCGTATGACTGAAAAAAATACGCCCATTCTCTATACGTTAAATCAATGGGAAATTCGGAAACGGGAAGAAATGTACACCAAGATTCTTCATCTAATTGCTTAATATGCACATATCCGGCTTTTCCTGGGTCTAGTATCCCTTCTGTCAGGCTATAGATACTCTCCTCTCCACCTGGCTGTTTCTGACCTCTGACAAATTGGTGACGAATCAGGTAGCGTAGTTCATTTTCTTTTATTCGGTACGCCCCTAAATAATTTTGAAGTGTTGTAAAAGCCTCTTCTTCGGATTCTTTAAAAAGGCTAACGGTACCATCATCTACTTCTTGTCCTCCAAAACCTGCAAGTTTCTGTAAATAACGATTCATACTTTTAAAAGAAGAAGAAAACGTACGAATGAAATTCTCATCCAACTCACGACGTTTCAATTTAACCCCAACAAAGAACTTGTACTCCACTACATGTCTCGCTTCTTCACGTAAAATATCTTTGGCCCGTTCGGCATAGAATTTTCCGATTTCCGCGTATTTGCCTTCATATTGTAATTGTAGGCGATTCATCCGTTTATCAATATCAACTGGAATTGGTATGATTTTATAATCTATTTCCTCAAAGGCTGAAAATTGCCAGGCAAGCCTTTGAAGACGGTTAACAAGATGATTTTCAGCTTCCTCTTCATTCACGCCTACAGTATTTTCGTGTAAACGATAGTAAGCCCAAGCTTCCATTTCATGAGTATAGATAACATTCTCTTTATAAGATTGAATTGGGAACTGTAACATGAATTCACCACCTTATTGGAATCGCTCATATACTTGCGCTTTTTTCATTTGGGGCTGGTAAACGGACTTTCCATTGCTATAACTGAATCTTTTCATAAATAAATAGCGAAAATAGCCAATAAAGAAACGATCCAGGCGTTTACCATCTAATTTACTCCGACAAATCGCACCAGCAATCATCCACGGTAACACAGCGTAAAAAGCTAGTTGTAGCGTAGTCGGTAAAATTTGATTAATACCTCCTCTAAAAAGAAAGAAAAACCCAAAAATCAAACCGGAGACCATTATTTGTCTAATTTCTATGCCTTTTGAAAAAACAAGTGATTTCTCACCTTTACCAATTTTCCAAATTTTCAAAGGGTATTTGAAGAATTTTCTGTAACTGTAGGCTTGAGATCTCAATTCAGACCACCACTTTTTACTTTATGCCAAATAGCCGTTGCCAAACTTTCAAATTCACCTGGATTCGCGACAATTACATAACAGATAACGGCGAAAATAAAACTCGAGAAGAACTGGCCCCAACGTTGCGAAATGAATGCTCGAACAATCATAACGATCATAATGATAAATACAACTGCCGCAACTTGACCTGAAACGTAATCAGTTAGACCTGTAATATCTGGTAGCATGGACATCATCCTCCTAAAGTGTGTTTTAATTGTTGAACATAAAATTTATTCTTTTCTTTCTTCACAACAAGAGTAAATGGGTGTTTCGTTTGTAGCCCTGTATTTGCTTCTTGAAAGAGCACAATCGTCTTCACGATATATTGGCCCTTAACCTCTCCATCATAAACCACTAAATCTTCCAAACCTTTATATTCGTAAAGATCTTTAAGTGATTCAGGTTTTTCCATTAAATATGACATTTCCTGGATAGAATTCGTCGTATAAAAAGTAAAAAATTGAGTAGAGAATTGTTTTAGTTCATCTTCCATTTGCATATTCTTCTTCGCTTGATCCGTGTGGTCTTGAATAGCAGTCAGGCGTGCTTGACTAGGAAGTTTTTGATAATATGGTTGTTCAATCACGTTGAAAGACTCTCCGTCTGTACCTAGTCGAACGATAATCATTTGCTCTTTTCTACCTAATGATTTTTCTACAGTTTTCACTTTTTCTTCTTTAACTACTTCCTCTTTTCCTTTTTCATTTTTCTTTTTCACTTCTACTAGGTCTTTTTTTGATGTGATGTTGAAGAGCTCGTAATTGATTCGATACACATAACTAGCTGAATCTTTTTTTATATCCTTCACATCATAAAGACTCGCACTCTTTAAAACTCGTTTTCCTTGAAACTCAGAAAGATTCTCTAACTTTCCAACCGTTAACCCTTCAGCGAGGAAGCTTTGAAGTGTTTTTGCTCGTTTTTCTCGCTCATTTTTATCATTGGGAAGATTGATAAATGCTTCAATAAATTGACTGGCATACGCATCACCAGCTGGCGAATTCGCAAAACCTACTTCATGTAAACTGGCAATCTGCGCTGCGGCTTTATCCTGATAACCATTTACTTTCTTGTTTAAAAAACCAGTCCGAGCCCAGGATTGAAAGGAGAAAAAAATAACACCTATTAGCGCTAACCAAAATAGGATGGTAAATGCCATCCTCCCATTCAATCGAGAGGATTTTAAACGTCTTTCATCTCTTAAAATCTTTTTTCTGCCCTGATCTAGATTCTTTTTAAAAGCGTCGAGAACATTCATTGAATCCCTCCTAAGTCTAATGCGTTTCGTACATACACTCGACGGAAATAGGTATCTTGCTCTTCTTCCTCTACCATTTTTCGATTAATAAATATTTCTCCGATTTGCAAGTTTTTAATTTCACTTGGATTGGCTTTGAATCGTTCGACATTGCGAACTGTGCCCATTTCTGCTTCATATCTTAAATGTGGAAATTTCTTTTGGACTTGCTGTGTGATTTCTTGATCGGAATACGTTCCAAACACTTTTGCGATCCGCTCCGCATCTTTCGATGAATTGACGCGCCCGGTGGCGAGTATGTTACAGTTGGATATAATTTGTTCGGTCATAATCGGATCAAGTGCATCAATATCAGACAATGTTTGAGTCGAAATAATGCATTCAAACCCTGCTGATCGTGATTTATTGACTATGTCTACAATTCTGCGATCCGCGTAAGCTGAAAATTCGTCGTATACACCAAAGATTGATTTTCGTCCTTTCATTTGTCGGTAAGCAACCAAACTATTCACATCCAAGATAATCATTTTCCCAATTTTGCGAATATAATCAGCATACCGACTCCCAGAAATACTGAAGATGACAACGTCGTTGTTATCTGTAATCTTTTGGAGGTCTATTCCATTTTCACTTTCAATAAACAAATGACCTAAATCAGATTCTAATAACTCACCTAATTGCATTTTCAGACGAGTTAAGCAACTTTCCACAATCTCTTCAGGAAATTCTTGGTCCAAACTATTTTTAATGCGCTTCATTCCTTCTTGAAGTTTAGTGATTGAACGCCTACGCTTCTCGATAACTGTCTTCTTGACCATTTCGACCTTTGGTTCAGAAGGAGTGATAAAACCGATTAAATCATCATCTTGAGACGGATGGTCAATCTTTCCGCCTACAACCTCTTCATCCACTTCAACTTCGAACTCTTCTTCGATTTCTTCTTGCGTACTATGTTCTTTAAAGAATTCGTTCAGTTGCTTAAAATTGGTTAATTTCGCAATCGTTTTAATCTCTCTTGGTTCACCTGCTTCATCGATCAGTTTAACGACCAACTGTAGATAACGAGAAGCAATATCGGTGTAATAGGCTCCATCCCCTTCGGAAGAAAAGGAAAAAAGCGACATTAATTTATCTCTTGTTTCTGTGGGAGTTCCATTCTTGATGGGGTTATAAGTGAGGTGGTCCATTTCAGAAAATAGGTAAACGTTTTTCCCATATGCTTCACATAAGGATTTAAATTCAAGCATCGATTTTCGTTCGCCTTTTCCATCAACAAAGATAATTGGTTTATCTTGCTGCAATGCTGCTTCCATTAAAGAAGCAATTAACGTTGTTTTGCCCGTACCTGTTCCTCCGGTAGCAAGCATGTGGTAGTTTAATTCGTTGGAGTTCAGTGATACACGTTCTTTAAAATCGGTATACCCTATAAAAACTTCTTTTGTAGGTTTTTCCCGGTACTTTTGCTGCTGCTTGTCCAAAAATTTTACTCTTTTTTTGCGAAACGCTTTATACTTTTGTGCTGTCTTTTGCTTTAGTACTTCACCAGATTTAGTTTCCACTTTCTTTTTCCAAAAAAACGTTGCAAAGATGAAGTAACCAAATGAAAATAACAACGCGATTGCGACTAATACAATATAAGAAGAAGCATTGGCAGGAATGACATGGCCTTCATTAAACAATCGTTCAAGTCCAGTTGATAAATATGGAATATTCATTTCAGAAATGATACCAAAATACGTTAGGATATTTCCTGATAGAAATTGCCATAGGAGAAGTATAAACCCTATCAAAAGCGCTACATATGATAGCCAGGCCCTTTTGAATTGATGAATGATCGCAAAAATTAGCATTCCAAGTATAACAGGTAAAAAGAATAGTAACCCTATCATTCCGATTATGCCATAGAAAACCATTTCGCCAATCAATCGGTCTGTTTCAGTTTGTTGAGATTGCTCCTGGCTTTTCGCCATTGGATTCACTTGGCATCACCTCTTCCCAACGCTCTTCTAAGATAGCCGAAGGAATTTTTCGTACGGAAATTTTATTTGCATTAATGAATTTTTGCTTCGCTTGATTGATGACATTGTGTATTTTGACGTCATCTGCAAAATAAATTACTTGATCATACGCGTAAGGTTGGTCCTCGGAACGTTCACTTGAAAGCATCGCATCTAAAAGCTTAAACTTTTCATCATATCGATTTCGTTCTTTCTTATTTAGCTCCAGTTCGACCCAAGTCGTTGTCACTTTTCCGTCAGCTGACTTAAAAAAGAAAACTGCATCTGGTATTCTGTCTCTATTTGCATTGTAAGCTTTTAATTTACTCTGGTTATCCCCTTGTCCAATCATCGAATACCGGATTTCTCTTTCAGTACGATATTTAAATTCAATACTCTGCTTCATAGCTTGAAACTCATAATAGAGAACCAAATCAGTTAAAAGAAGATCATGCTGCATTGTATAAATAGAGGCCTTTGTTGGAACTGTTGCACTGACATTCGTTAAATTTCGGGCATCAATTGTCCCCAGATAAACGCCAACTTTATGAGCGATCATTTCATGCTTTACATAATTCTTGCCCTCTAATTTTCGTAAACGTCGATAAACACGGTGAATATTTGGCTCTTGAAATTTCAACATCATCTGCTTTGCTGTAACCATCCCGTTTCTCAAAATAAACGTAAGATACTCTATATCTTTTTCTTTTAATGAAGTGTACTTCAACATCGGAAACATTCCCCTTTTCCTAAAATATAGGAACTACTCTCCCGTTTACTAGCTAACCAAATACTATAAGCAAAAACACAAATCACACCGTAAATCCAATCACAACTATAAGTAAGAGTTTAATAAATACCTAGAACAATTCCCCTAATAAACTACTAAAATAGCTAATTAAAAAGTTCACACTCTTTTAAACCAAAACCATTAATCAATCGTGAATGAATTATCATAAAAGAATCCATTTTAATACATAAATCTCTTCACCTAACATCTCACTAACACATTCGATTTAGTTGAATTTTATTTTTATTACATAATTTTTTTGAACTTTTCATTCTCACCTTTGAACATCAACTTTCCCATGATCTTGAACTTTTTCATTTCACTCGAACTAATATTTTGACCTTGAACTTCATCACTTTTTTTTTACTTGATCCTCCTCCTCTATTCAGTTTAGTTCTTAAACTTTTCCACTCATATTTGGATTGGCTCCTGCTTTATAGAGTAGCAGAAGACCTCGGCTATGTTTACGTTGTATAGGCGAGGTCTTCTGCTGGTTACGAATATAAACAGGAGCCAATCCTGCCTTTGTATGAGTGGAAAAGACCTCAATACACTACCATAAAGAAAACAACCATTGATTTTCTTATGGATTACGTATTAAAGTCTATATAAATTGCGAAAATTCTAACTTCTCAACAGTGTACAATACGTACATCTGTTTAGCAATTCCAATCAAGCAAATTCGTTCAGTATGCCTATTTAATGAAATTTTAAGTAAGAAGAACCTCCTATAAATTTCCATTCTCCCTACATTAATTCCCACAGATCTTAAAAAAATTACTTACATTTCTCTGTTTTTTTCGTTTTAATATTGTCAAACACTTTATACCAGTATAAAAGTCATGATATTGTATTCCACTATTTCTTTTCT
Organism: Bacillus sp. AFS077874; assembly: GCF_002566505.1. Classification (NCBI taxonomy): domain Bacteria; kingdom Bacillati; phylum Bacillota; class Bacilli; order Caryophanales; family Bacillaceae; genus Bacillus; species Bacillus sp. AFS077874. The sequence goes on along the minus strand of NZ_NUYF01000004.1, from coordinate 89,034 downwards.
AACAATCAAAATAAGAATGCATAAGAAAATGCATAGTTATCACCAAAATCGCATTTATATCTAAAAATTTCATTTACTGAACCACTACTATTTTCATTAGCTAGGCTTCATCAGCTTAAATAAAAACAGCAAATACTCTCCACGTAGAACCTTATCAAAAAGAAACTATATATAAATATTTTACCCAGATCAAGAATCTCTCATATTTAATTAACCAAAGAACCCCCTAAATACTTAAACCAAATTAACTACGCTTCGCCAAAACCCAACAAAGGAGAATATAGATATGTAATGGCAGACTGGCTTATTAATTCTAACCGGTATTTTGAGTTGGTGGAGATGCTCCGGTACGATAAATTAGATTCAGTTCATCCCAAAGCAGATCAACTTCTACAGACGAGATGGCCAGTGAATGTTTAAACTGTTTTAGTTCAGGAAAAAGCTCAGCAAATGTTAATTGTGCATTTTTCACGTGTTCTTTACGTAATAGCAACAATCTTTTAAAGAGCATAGATTGGCTTGCCACTTTCGTGATCGCGCCACGCCCTTGACCAATTGTATATTTTTTTAGTTTACTAGAGTGCTTCAGAACTTCCTTTAGGGAGGATACTGCCATTCCAAAGGATTCTGCAAGCATCTTTAAAGAGCCCTCTAAAAATGGCTTTTCGGGACTTGTTTGAGCTTCTAAATAGGCAAGGATATCTACTTCCCATTCGTTATAATGAGAACGTACTCTTTCCTCACGGGGTTTTTTAAACTTATACCAGCCTTCTCTTCCTGAAAACTTAGCTTGTCCATCTGTCCATAATTCAAGTAACCCCTCAACATAAGAACGTTTTGCTCCTTTATACTTACCAGAATATGCACTTTTTAATGTACGCTCAAATTCACTTTTTGATAAAGGCTGCGCTAAATTGCTGTTAAATTGATCTAGTTCATCATACGCCTCTTCAAACGATTTTTCACTAGCATAATTCGCAATAGCCATCGTCAAAAGAGCGTTATTACGACTAGCACCATGGTGGCCTTTTTCAATATCTGTTGTACGGATTAAAGCATGATACCAGTCTGAGGACGTTTGATCGAATGCTGAAGTATACTTATTGTAAACAACACGCAAGAAGGTCCTTTTTTCTTCTTTTTCAAACTGTTGCGACCATGAAAGTAGTTGATTAGTATTTGCCGGCTCTGCATAAAAATCAAGCGTATTATCCTCTCTTGGTAACCGATAAAATCCAAACGGTACACACCCTGTATCGATTGGAACAAATTTACTTAACGCCTTCCTTATGTTTTCTGATAAACGTTCTGCTACTCGGAGTGCCTTGTAATTATTGTTTTTATGTATATAAAAAGGAGTGTCCAGGACAAAAAAAGATTGAAATCCCCTTGGCGTTTCCAGGAGGAGATTTGGACGAGGTAATCCTAATTCTTCACATCCTAAATAAAGGGCATACAAATCGACTTTTTTTGTGTCGATATCAAACCCAATGACATTGATCTGCTTAAGATTTTCACGTGTGTGCCCCTTAATCACTCGATTCTTGAAATCGTAATAGGTACCACCGCGGTACGTGTTCGGTGTCCAGTGTGATAGTTGTTGATACCGGTCTTGCAACGCTTCATAAGAAGTAACAACGTATCCTTTCCCTTCAATAAGGTCTTCTTTGGAAGGTGACACGAAAACACAACCTTTACGGTACGGATCATTCTTCAGGGCTTTCTCGTAAGCTACAACTCTATCAAATGGTGCACGAGAACCCTTTTTCTTATATAGATAAAGGGTGTTATGGGTCATGAATTGCATGATTTCAACTGGTGAAATGACACTTCTTATTTCGTTTTCTAATTCATGTACTTCCATTTCGTACACCTCCTTTAAATAGATAAGAATGCTAGGATAATTTGTTGAAATAAGTATATCGAAATCGTTTTTTGAAAAAGGGTGCTCTCTAAGCAAAATGCACCAAAAAAAATAAACCCCTTGAAGCTTAGAGCCACAAGAGGTTTAGAAAAAGTTGAAAAGATTTTTTCTATACAGGTTCCGCTGAGATTTTGCACCAAAATATCAGAAAATGAACCAATTTTAATAAAAGACAATTTTTATATAAACGGAAGAAATCCTGTCCTATCAATCGTTTCAGGGATTCTCTCTAAAAAAATACTAAACAGGTTTCGCTGATACCAACGTGTTCGTGGTGCATTTTTCATACACAGGTTCCGCTGTTTTTTCAACAGCACTACTGAGAGAACGTTGTGTTTTTTTAAAAAATTAGCTCATGAAAAGTAAAAAACTGTCGATATATCAATGTTATACTAGGTACACAAGTTACGCTGACTTTCTTTCTAAATGCACCACTAATGGACCAATTCTTTAGAAATTAGTATACAAGTTACGCTGACTTTCTAAATAATGCACCACTAATGGACTAATTCTACAGAAAATAGTACACAAGTTACGCTGACAACCTATAAAATGGTGCATTTTAAGAGGTTAAATTAATGATAAAGTATCAAATGTTGAAATGCTGGTAAGATGAGCCTCCAATATAAAGAGCATCTATCAAAATTAAAGCTTGAGATAGATGATCTTGTGAAAAAAAATTGAAGAATATAATATTATCTAAACAATTCCCGCTATAGGAGAAAAAATCGAGGCAACTATAATCTGGGAACCTTATTTTACCATTTAAATTTAAAACCTAGCTCAACACCACCAAACCCTGCTGAAATGTTCAAATTTTTATTAGAAAGTTACTTCGCTAAATAAAATTCTAAGGAAGTATTTTTATAAATAGAACGAAATTTTTTAGAGTATCCGAAATTCATAGCAATTACTCCGTATTAGCATGGACCTTAAAATTCACTTTTAATATGGGATAATATTCATTCCTCCAATCTTTTAATTCATGGTAAGAAACCAAATGTTGAAATTGTTGCCCAAATCCAAATATATCTGTATGCTTTCCTTTGGTTTTCTTAAGTATTTGGTAAAATCTCTCTTCAATAAGCTTTTCAAGTTCTTTTTTAATTCTTTTATCTGTAATACCTTCTTCTCTTTCTAAAATATATATACTTAAATTCAAGTTGCTTGCCACAGACGGTTCATTATTTCTCATCGATGCTTTTTTTTGGATGGAACTGTTAATTACCATAATACTAGCAAATCCCAAGCTCTCTATATTTCCTTTTTCACTTTTACTTTGAAACACGTTAATTAATTGACTCTCTTGCGGGCTGATTCTTTCAACTATTTTTTTTCCTTTCTTCAAAATATCTGAACCCTCAAAGACTAAGACAGTATCTTTTCCAGAACGAACAACCGGAATAGCGATATCTTTAGAATTTAAAAATTGGCTTCGATACAATTCCCAAATAGGGATACTAAAGATCTCCGGTGCCCAGCCAGTACCTTTATTAAAAAAATCGTAAATAGAGGTAGCTTGAACACCTAATTTTTCGTTTATGTTTGCTAATATATCCTCAACATTCTCATCTGAAATGGCCACTAACGCTCTTGATGGAACTTCTTCAGAAACCATTAAGAACTTTATAAGCTCATTAAATTCCTGTTGGTTATGTGCCAAATTACTTTGAATAACAATTAATCGAATTTGTGAGTAATCAACGGCATCTTCAGAATTTGTACGAATTTGTCCAAGTGCACTTGCGACTGTTTCGCCTTTTCCTGTTACGACTTTCGATATTTGATTTTCATTTTCAAATACAGGGATTTGCAATGCTAATTTATACTCTTCAACATCGTCCTTAGAAATACCCATGACTAAAGGAAGGGAACGCTTATTAATATCTTTAATATCCCAACAGCCGCAGAGAAAAATTACTGACATGAATACAAAAAACAATTTAAATCTTTTATTATTTTTCATAGACAAAAACGCCTCGTTTCGTTAAGAAACCATAGATAAAAATGGTTATTGGAATAATAATTATAAAATAAGCTTGAGCACATGTACTCCACAGAAAGTATTTTTCAATCAAAGATTTGTTTGGAACAAATAAAACTAAAATAAATGCGATAACTGAAAAAGCAATAATCCAATAAGAAGAATACACTATCCGGCAATTAAACAATTTCCTCAGGATTTGTCCGACCATCCAAAGCAAAATAGCATTAGCCAATATCACTAAACACACTAACGATAAACCGAAGAATACAGCCTGTCTGTTGAACGAAAACCAGCTTATGTCTACTGAATCCATTGCTTCATAAAAAGGACTGGTCAGCGTAACGACCGTTTCTTGTCCAAATATAAAGAGCGGTACATACACTACAGATAGAAAAAATAGCGTCACACTAACGCATGCAATAAAAAGTTGACGGAATCTCCATTTTTTGTCTGTAGAAATAAACCCCAAAAATAAAAAAGACGAAAATCCCAGAAGATAGAAAAATTTTATATTGAACAAAAACTTGTGAGGTGAATTCCACCCTGGCGTAACATTATGTATATCAAAATTTACAACAGAGGTAAAAATGTTAAATAAAACTAAAGGAATAACAATAAAGAAAATAATAATCGAGGAACGTAAAATTGTACCTAATCCTTTTATAGCTGTATATATCGAAATGAAAAAAAACAGTATCATAATAGACCAATAAGGGGTCCGAGGCAAAAAAATAGAAATAATGACTTCCGTGTGCAGCCGAATATTGAGTGCAACGAGCGCAACCAGACTGATTACAAAAGGCGTAAGAATAAGCATTGCAACCCATTTCCCCATTTTCAAATATATATCAATGACATCACTTTCAGGAAAATAATTTAAACCTTTTATGTAAATCCAAAGTAATATCAATTGTAGAAACCCCTGACAAATAACCACTTCCCAATGAGCTGTTTTCGCTAACATATAAATAAGATTAGGAAAGACCAAATAGCCAAAACTAAAATTTATGATAATGAAAACTAATCCAATTTGAATCCGATTTGTCACTTTGTATCTCCTTTTTGTTCAATATGAAACGTTATGTAAGGAATATCGTTGGAAGTTAAACTTGCCAAATATATTACTGTGAAAATGAAACCAATACATACACCTAAAATCCCAAAAATAGATGCTAATATTAAAATGGGGTATTTTAGTAAACGGATGTATAAAGAGTTTTGCATTCCAATTACTGCAGAGCTTGCAATTACAACAGCAGTAATCACAATAACTAACAAATTACTTACTAATTTTGCTTCAACAATCGCCTGTCCGAGTATGACTCCTCCTACCATTGTAATAGCTGGGCCAACGCTCTTAGGGAGCCTCACAATCGCTTCTAGTATTAAATCCACTAAAACGACCATCGCAATAGCCTCAAGAAAAGCCGATAAAGGAATGCCTTCCCTACTTTTTGCGACAAACAGTGCAAGATCCGTTTTAAATACTTCAGGATTAACTGACACCAATGCAACATATAAAGCAGGAAGTATTAACGTGGCGATAGCACCTATTACTCTAAAAATTCTAAGCAAAGAAGAAAGTACATAAGGGAAATTGCGATCGTTTACACTAATTAACATATCCCAAAGTAGATGAGGAAAAACAAGCGCGAATGGACAATTATCTAAAAAAATCACAATTCTGTTCTTTTTTAAGGAGTGGATGGCTTGAATCGGAAGCTCCGTAGCGAATAGATGACTGACAGGACTCAATCTACGTTGTCCAAATTCCTTGTTAAGATCATCAATCGTTTCAATATCTGATTTAATTTTTTTAAACTGCTGGTTGACTTTTTCAATAAGAGCATTAGGGGCTCCTCCTTCAATATAGAGCATTGACAGTTTACGCTTCTCCAACACTCCAACTTGATAGGAACAGTGGCACAGACGTTCAGTGCTCAGCCTTTTTCTGATCATTCCAACGTTCGTATTAATATCCTCTCCAAAGGCATCCAAAGAGGAATAAATAGGACTTTCATTTTTGGGCTCTGCAATACTACTCCTCAGATTTTGGACCATAGGGTCAACGATGGCATTCTGTTCACCATCTTGTGAAAGGATTACTAAATTACCTTCTAATATGGCATTAATTATAAGTTCTGTATTAACGTTAATCTGCCCACTAAGATTTATGAAAAGTGCTTTTATTGAAATAGACGAAGCTGCCATTTGTTGAACATATAATTTAGACTTGGTTAAATCTATTAGTGTATTAAATCCAAAAAGATAGATTACTGTATTATCTACTAACTCTTCTTCGATAAAAAAATCGTCGTGATTGGAAAACTTGGTTTGAATTTCTTTTATAAAATCACTCATTAATTTACCCCTTAAGAATATAGAAATATTATTTAATTATTTGTAATAAGGTTCGATTTTATACGATATCTGATGAATTTAGCGGACGTAGAGAAACACATTTTAACATTTTTAAATACTCCATTTTTTTAACCTTTCTCATTGAACTAAAATGCAATTTAATGGAACAAAAAAAGAGTCACCGAAGCAACTCATGATCTTAAACTATTAGCTGGTTAAGTTGTATAAGGTTTTTTACCTTTTAAGCCCAAATGAGTTTCACGGATTTACCTTGAAGTAAATCCCAGGTATTTAATGTTTCGTTAAAGCGATAGACCGCACAAAGTTCGTCCTCGGTAAAGTAGTCAATGACACCTTGCTTTGTTGCCCCATCACTATACTCATGTTTTATTAACCAATTAAAATCAAATACTCGTTCCCAACCATATCGTTTAGGGAGGGTGTCTTCGTATGTTTCTTCATCCGCTGATGTTAATCTGCCATCGTTCAGTGGAACATGCCACGCATTATAACAACTCCACAGCACGTCTTTTTCGCTATGCTCGAAGACAAATAAATAATTTTCTTTATAACCTTCTTCAATGTCCCAGTCTGTGGCACCGTCACGGTACCCTTCAGGAATTTCTTTCCATACCCATATCAGTGCAGATGCACTCGTTTGATGGATACGTTTCTTGTACTGTTCGAGCATCCAGTTATACGGAGTTTTCATCGACTCATCGAAAATAAACGAAGTATCAGCTACATAATAACCATTTTGACGACAGGCAGTCCACCAAGCTGGCCTTTGAAAAGTGTACAGTTTCACTAGATGCCCCCCTTTTTGCTCAACATTCTTTTAGTATAAATGAAAAAAGCTGATTAGTGATTCAATTAGTTATAAACAGCTTTTATCAGTACTGTTGAACTAGACTTTATGTAACTAGTCGAGTAGAAAGGAATCTTTTTACCTTACTGTAAAGCGAACTCCATCTCCGGGTAGAAGGGTCGCTCAATTAGCGACCCAGACCCCCACAGAACCCGGCGTGCAGATTTCCCGCACCGGGCTCTTCAGAAATTGCTTCACAGTTTTGCGTACATCTTCAATTCCGAAAATGGAATTGAAAGCTTAGGTCGCTCTAAAGGAAAAATCGATTTAATCTGGTTAAATTTCTCCCAAGTTATATAACTCTTTTGACTTCTACTACTTAACATTTTTCTCCAGTAACGTTCTGTTATTTTATAGATTTTAGTTATTGTCCAAAGATTACCAGCTATTCCATAGTAGTTATAATGACCTCTAAGAATTTGATTTAGCTTTTCAGTTTGGTCTTTTATTGACCAATGCCTGATGATCCGGAGAGTTTCCTGTATTTTATTAACGCTTCGCTTAAATCTAGTCTTTTCAGTTTTTCTACCTACCATAAAATTACCTTTACGGTTTCTAGTACAATAATGTGTAAAACCTAGGAAGTAAATGGTTTCCAATTTGCTTCCTTTTTGTTTGGCATGTTTACTGGCAAATCGTCCAAACTCTACTAATCTAGTCTTATTAGGCTCAAGTTCTAATGAGAATTTCGTTAATCTTTTCTTAAGAACTTCTCCAAACCTTAACGCATCTGAACGAAATTGGAAACACACTACAAAATCGTCAATATACCTTATTAGATATGCCTCACCTTTGAGTCTTGGTTTTATCGCTCTTTCAAACCATAAATCCAAAACGTAGTGTAGGTAAATATTGCTTAACAGTACACTTATCGAACCACCTTGCGGTGTCCCTGTTTCACTGACATATGTATCCTTACCTTCCATTACACCAGCTTTTAACCATCTTTTGATTAGACTTATAATCCTAGGGTCTCCAATTCGATGTTGTACGAATTTAATCACCCAATCATGGTTTAAAGTTCCAAAGAAGTTCTTGAGGTCAGCTTCTAGCACCCAGCTAACTTTCTTTCCTGAAATTGTTTCATTGAGCGTAGCTAAGGCATTATGCGCTCCTCTGTTTGGCCTACCCCCAAATGAACAGTTTAAAAAGTCTTGTTCATAAATTGTTGAGAGTACCGTTGCAGTGCTTCTTTGTAGCGCTCTATCTGCTACCGAAGGTACTCCTATAGGTCGTTTTTCAACTTTTCCCGGCTTTGGTATCCAAACTCTTCTTACTGCTGGAGGTTTATAACCGAATCTATGAATTGAATTCATCATATCTTCAACCCATTTTTCAAACTCAATTATAGCCATATCTCTTGTGATTCCATCGATACCAGGTGAAGTGTTCTTTGGCATATGGTTTAAGCTAGTCCATATCAGCTCTTTTGTAATGTGATGTGCTAATGATGTAAATTGTAGTTTTGTATCCTGTCGAGCTTTTACTGCTATTCTTTCTAATCCTGTTGTCATGATTGGTTTCTCCTTACTTTGATTTAAGGACCGAAATCTTCCATTGAATGAAGCTCATGTTTCCTTAGATTGATTCAACTTCTGCTAACCGCTTCCCCATGTAATAGGCTTTCCCTATCTCAGAGTACTATCAGTTAGTAAGACTTCCAATAAACCATCAAATTCTCCTTACTTTATAGGCTTGTTGAATTCTTATCTACATACTGTAGAAGTTTATTGGATCTCCCTTGTTCCCAAGGAATCCATTGATGACATGCCGTAGGTACGAATCCCGGGAGTAATGAGAATGACCTTGCCTTTAACGGTTATTTCATTATTGCCTTCCCTGTAGAGAGAAAAGGTCGGCTACTCCACATCACGTTCAATTTCGGGATTAATTATCCTCTTCACTTTATTCCGGCCTGCCATCTTCCTGTCTACGCTTCGCAGTGAACGTTACCGCGCACTACGCAAGACTCGGTACAAGACTGCTGGCTAAGCATTATCTAGACGACTATCTCAAGTCGCATGTATTCCTTGAACTTGCAAGGCGCAACCCTCCCAGAACCGTGCTTGCGCTATTAACGCACACGGCTCCTCCAACTTATCATTCACAGAACTCATCTAATTTCTATCAGACTTTACTATTCTGCTATCCTTAATAGTTTTGTTTCCATTTATTCTACCTCTGTATGTAGTAAATGTGCCCCTATTAAGGGTAATACTTTGGTAGCAGCCTTTCCTCTATCGGCATTACCCAACTTCATAGGTACTACGCTGCTATCTGACTCCCTACATCGGCATTTGGTTTCCTTACTTGTTATCGCTTGTACACCATACTCTTCTATTAAATGAAAAGACTGGTAGGGTCTCCCGAGTTGCCGTATCATATCAATGTGTTACGTGCCAAGGTCTCTGACTCCTGAGAGGCTTTACCCTTCTTGCCTTAACGAAAGGTAAAATGTTACTTTCTGCTATGCGTAAGGCATCAGCCCTCTCGATTTACTAACATTTCGAAGCTCAATCCCTTCAACCATTTGGCTTTCGGCCCGCAACCTAACTGTCTACGCTTAAAGATTAAAGTTACCTTTAACCCTCCAAGACTCGCTACGAGTGAATGGCTAGTTCTTTCTCGACGGGAATCCCACCCGCTATATGATACGACCTAGGCTCGGCCGCACACGCATGCGTTCGTATTATAAGATCCTAAAAATATTGTTGTTGTAAAAGAGGTCATTTATAGTACAAAAATAGGATAGAAATAGCAGATTTTACTACTGCTTTTCTATCCTTCTTTTTTTGTATTATAATGTGTGTCACTAAATAAAAACTCATAATTATAAATATTTTTACTCATTTGCTTGACTTTCAATAAAATACTTAATGAGTTCTTTTCATTTAATACTTTATTTAAAGGATTTCATCAGCCAAAACATTTTAAAATAATGGCATATTTGTGTAGAGTTGATTCTTATTACTCCTATTAAAGAACATGGAAATCTTAGATATGCGGTTCCAAGTTCTTTAACTTTTTTGATTATATGGTTCTATTCCAAGTTACTATGTCGCCCAAATGCCGCAGTGTGGTCCACATCATTCAGATTACTATAAAGTAAACAAATCGTATCAAAAAGAATATGGACACATTGGTCGAATAATGAGCCAAGTGGTTGTATCGTTTTCAGTTCATTCTCGCGACGATACTTTGTGGCTGCAGGTACATGCAGGATCTTGGTGGCTCCAGCAGCAAGGGAAGACTCCGGATTGGTCGTAACGGCAATAACCGAACATCCCAATGATTGTGTTTTTTCAGCTGTCCAGACTACACTTTTCGTGGTACCGGAACCTGAAACGGCTACGAGTATATCACCTTCGGCTATCGAAGGAGTAATGGTTTCACCTACAACATATACATTTGCACCCAAATGCATTAATCTCATCGCGAATGATTTGGCCATTAACCCCGAGCGCCCCTCGCCAATGATAAAGATCCGCTTTGCTTTTTGCAACTGGGTAGCCAATTCGCGAAGCTCTTCCTCCTCCACCTGACTTAGGACGGTTTCTACTTCACTTAAAATAGTTGGAATCACTAACATGTTCTATTCTCCCTCCATAATTGCCTGTTTCAATTTGGCTGCTGCCTCTTTCGGATTAGTTGCTTTAGTAATTGCTGAGCCGACAATCACTACTGATGGATTTAGGGATTTTCTTAATTTGGCTAGTGAATCAATCGTAATCCCTCCCGCTGCAGCGATTTGAATCGAGGTACCAGTAAAAAGAGTACTGTTCATTATCCCCTTATTCCGTGCACCTGATTCCTCTTGCTCATCCTTGCTTACATGAGCACAAAAGATGGCGTCAGGATAGTTTAATAATTCCCTAACTTGGTCTTCTGTTGTATTCAATAAATCAAACATGACCTTCTTTTCGTAGCGAGCTGCGACTTCCATGCAGGCATTAATAGTTACTAACGGAGAAACACCCATTACGGTCACAATATCGGCTCCTGCTTCAAAAGCCATTTCAAATTCATAACGGGCATTGTCCATTGTCTTCATGTCAGCCACAATGGTTTTGTGTGGAAAAGTTTGCTTCAACTCTCTAACACTTGCCATCCCGAATTCCTTGATTAAAGAGGTTCCAACTTCCACCCAATCGATTGAATCCTCGACGATTCTCGTCAAATTAATAGCATCGGCGATTTGCAGCCGATCCAAGGCTAATTGTATTTTCATGGTTTTAACTCCTTATTTTATATTAGATAAACCGATTTACTAAATCGGTTTATCTTGATTGTACTCCAGCCGTCATTGTATTTCAATTAAGAAAGCTACTAGTTTGAACCAAGCTTAGATGGTGTTAGGCACTGACTACACCATCTTGCTAGGAAACACATACTCTTTAGGCTTTTTCTCTACCTTATTAATTTGATCAAACAACAATTCGGCGGCCTTTTTCCCCATTTCCGAGGCTGGCTGGACAATGAAAGAAATAGGAGTTTCCAACAGATGAGCAAAAGGAATATTATCAAAAACAATCAGATCTATATTTTTGCCTAGCTTGAGTCCCTTTTCGTTTAAAAAATCCATTACTGCTAAAAAAACACGATCATTTGCAGCAAAAATAGCAGTTGGTTTTTCCTCTAATGAAAAAAGTTTTTCTAATTTACTTTTCATATCCGGGATTGCTGCTTCCAAAATAAAATCTGGGTTAATGTTTAAGCCAGCCTCCAACAAGGCTTGTTTATATCCTTTTAATCGATCTCTACGCGTACTAACCATAAGCTGCTGAACTGCAAATGCGATATTTTGATGTCCCTTCTCAATTAAATGGTGGATCGCCTTATAAGTAGACTCGGTATTGTCCGTAATCACCGAAAACACATCCAGGTTTTCTACTTTTCGATCGACAAACACAACAGGGTAGCCTTCCTTAATCATGCGTTCATATAATTCATTATTTTGGCAGGTAGGAAAAATAATCAGGCCATCCACCTGCTTCGCCCGCAGCATTTCAATATATCGCTTTTCCTTCTCAGGATCATCATCTGCATTACATACGATGGCGTGTAAATCATGTCCATTACAAAAATCTTCGATAGAACGGCTAACCTCATTTGAAAAATCATGCATAATATTGGCCACAATTATTCCAATCATGGAGGTTCGCTTTTGCTTTAGACTTTTAGCAATATAATTTGGATGATAGCCAAGCTTGTCAATCGCCTCTTCAATCTTTAGCTTTGTTTTTTCGCCCATATATTCAAACCGTTTATTTATAAACTGTGAAACTGTACTTTTTGATACGCCTGCTTCTCTTGCAACATCTGCCATCGTTACTTTTTCCATACTATCTTCCTCTTTCAACATGCATAATGACTTCATTATAAAGATAAATCTGCCAATTTTCCAGTTAAGAGATAGATGCGCTTAGCATTCTGGCTGCCTGAACCTCCTCCATCAGTTTCCGTGCATTTACTTTGACTTCTGATAAATAGGCATCTGTTAAAGTCTTCTTTGGATCTACCAATGAGGTGCCTACACCTACTGCAACGGCACCAGCGTAGATATAATCCTTTGCATTTACTAAGTTAATCCCACCCGTTGGCATGAGCGGAATCTGCGGCAGCGGTCCGGCAATATATTTAAAATAACCTGGACCGACACTCCCCGCTGGGAACACTTTAATCACATCAGCCCCATTCTCAAAAGCGTTTAAAATTTCCGTCGCCGTAAAGGCGCCTGGAACACTGATGACCCCATATCGCTTTGTCATGCGAATCGTCTCTATATTTACCGTCGGTGAAAAAATAAACCGCGATCCCGCCATAATCGCCGCTCTTGCAGTCTCTGCATCAAGGACGGTTCCGGCCCCTACCAACATTTCATCCCCAAATACATCGGAAGCTTTTTCAATAATGGCCAGCGCATTTGGAGTTTCCACCGTAATTTCAAGCGCTGTGACTCCGCCTGCCTTCAATGCTTCACCTATCGGAACAATTGAATCGAGCGACGCACCTCGAATCACAGCCACCACTGCTCTACTTTTGATTTCCTCTACACTCATAAAAATCTCTCCTTTAATAGCCAACAGGCTTAGAGTGACCTCTAAAGCTGTTCATGATTTTATGCAATTACTTTAATATCAGAGTCCTTACTTTGCTTTTTAGAAGCGTTTACCGCAAAAACAGTTAAGATTGCTGAAAGAAATAGCGATCCCGCCATAAAGATATAAGAAGCACCAAATCCGCCAGTCGCGCCATTCAAGTAACCTACAACATAAGAGCCAACAAACGAACCTAATGCACCCATACTATTAATCAATGCCATTGCGCCGCCAGCAACATTACGTGGGAGGATTTCCGGAATAATCGCAAAGAATGGACCATACGGAGCATACATCGCACCGCCTGCGATGACTAAAAGGATAAAGGAAATCCAAAAATGATTTGTTCCAATAGAATACGAGAAATAAAAGGCAACCGCGCCAATTAATAGGAATGGCCAAACAAATGCGCTACGTTTTAATGTTTTATCAGAGAAATAAGAAGCTACCAGCATTAAAACAACTGCTAAAACATACGGCACGGACGACAACCAGCCTGTTTCCACAATATCCATATTAGGTGCTGCCTTAATAATCGTTGGAAGCCACATTACAAACCCGTAGACCCCAATGCTCCAAAGAAAATATTGGATGCTTAGTAAAATAACAGGTTTTGATTTAAAGGCTTCACCATAATTCTTAACCACCTTTAAGCCTTTTTGTTCTTTTTCCAACTGTTGTTCAAACTCAAATTTTTCCTGCTCAGTTAACCATTTTGCATTTTTCGGTTTATCATCGACGATTTTCCACCAAATGAATGCCCAGATGATGGCTGGAATTCCTTCAAAAACAAACATTAATCTCCAGCCAAAGGAGTTAAGAAGATAACCTGATACAATTGACATCCACAATACTGTTACGGGATTTCCTAAAATTAAAAAGGTATTAGCACGAGACCGCTCAGCTTTTGTAAACCAGTGACTTAAGAACACAAGCATCGATGGCATAACAGCGCTTTCAACGACGCCCAAAGCAAAACGAATCACAAATAACAATTTAATATTGCTAATCAATCCAGTAGCAGAAGCTAAACCACCCCATAAAATCAGTGACCAAAAAATTAATTTTTTCGCACTCTTTCTTTCTGCATAAGTGGCACCAGGCACTTGGAAAAAGAAATATCCTAAGAAGAACAAAGAACCAAGTAATGAAGAGATACCAGGTGTGATGTGAAGATCCTTCGCTAGTCCAGATGCTGCACCAAATCCATAATTGGCACGATCAAGATAAGCGAGGCTATAAGTGATGAAAGCAATTGGAATAAGGCGTATCCATCTTTGCTTTGCAATCGTTTGTTTCATTTTTACTCCACTCCTTGTAAGTTATTTTTTATATAATCTAGTAATTCTCGTTTGCTCGGGTAGCCATCGTTGTCCCCAGGTGTTTGAACTGCTAAAGCACCGATCGCATTTCCTCTTAATACCGACTCATAGATAGATAAACTTTCAATCAATCCGCTGATGACTCCAACGGCAAACCCATCGCCCGCTCCAACCGTATCCACGACTTTTTCTACTTTAAAGCCTGGAACGATTCCGTTTTCTGATGATGTTTTATAAAAAGCCCCTTCCTCTCCAAGCTTAATTACCACAAGCTCAACACCTTTTTCTAAGTAAAAAGAAGCGATATCACTTGGATTTTTATAACCGGTTAACAGCTCACCCTCGGCTATCCCTGGAAAGACATAATCAGCTTGAAACGCAGTTTTATTGATTTGTTCCACCATTTCCTCCTGCGATGCCCAAAGAGATGGGCGCAAATTTGGGTCAAAAGAAACCTTGCGGCCATTCTTTTTCATAAATGATAACGCATGGTTCGCAAAAGCTCTTGCCTGTTCCGAGATGGCTAATGGAATCCCCGTCATATGAAGGAAATTTGCTAATTGAAAATACTTTTCGTTGAAATCATCGACAGATAAATGGCTTGCGGCAGAACCCTTTCGAAAATATTGGACCTCAGGGTCGCCTTCAACTACCTTTGATTTTAATTGAAATCCGGTCGGATGACGGTCATCAACTAAAACATGTTCTATGTCAACGTTTTCACACTTAAGCCTATTGATAATAAATTTCCCAAATGCATCATTGCCTACTTTACTTGCCCAGCCAGAACGAAGGCCAAGTTTCGTAAGTCCGATAGCAACATTGGTTTCTGCACCGGCCAATTCTCTCGTAAATTGATCTATTTCATGTAAAAAACCAGGTTTGTCCGCAATAAACATTGCCATTGCTTCACCAAATGTTATTACATCTAGTTTCTCCATTATAAAACCTCCCTATCTCTGGTTATGTCCGAAATCGAACGGATATATTTATTTGTTTTTTCTTTTGGAGCAATTGGAAATTCTAGCGCATTTACAATCTCTGCTGGAAAAGATTTATTAATGTTTTCCAGCATTTATTGGACAATCACATTTTTCATTGCCAAGATCCTTTCTGTGATGTAATTGTAGTGCTGTATTTCGATTAATAAATCGGTTTATTAAACTATTAAAAAAATAAATTTGCCTAATAGACAAATTTTGAAAAAGATTAGTTTTGTTTATAAACCGATTTAGTAAACCGGTTTAGTTAATCGGTTTATAAACAGTATAAACTGATTGTAAGCGTTTTTCAATAGTTTTTTCGATTATTTTTCTCAGCATTGTCTTTCGATTCTTCCAAATCAATAATCAGAACTAATGTCCTTTCCCTGCTGGTATCCTCAGCTAAAATCCACAAAGGGGAGGCAATGAACGCAATGATACCCAACAATAACATTTTGATAGGACTTCCACACTGAAAACAATGTCGATACAAGTGTCCCTTTTTCTTTCCGTGCCATTAATTGAATTTATCGAGCAAATTCCCCTTCATTTATTATATTAGCCGGATTCATCTAAATAATTGTCAGCAATATTTTTGCCAATGCTTATCATCACTTTAAGTGAAGAAATTTTTCCGATATCTGTTTGGGCCGCTGCTGCAGGAAGAGCATATTTAGGTCCCAGCACATGGCCGATCAAGCTAAGGAAAATCATGACCCCCATAACTTAAAAAACGCTATTCTTACTGTAATAAGGTGGAAAGGAAGGTGTTTATTGTGTGTAATGATGTTACAAACGAACTTTTTCATTTTTCTCAGGAATTCCAACGATCTTTCTACATAACTGATTCAAGGAAGTACTAGCTACTTTTAGACTTAACTATACGCACAGCACTAGTAAATCTTTAGCTAGATATTTACTCGTTCTTTGGACAAAACCTACTTTTTGGTCATCTGTTGTAGAGCTTGAGGGGAACACCATTGATCCGTCTTGCAAGAATGAGGGGAAAGAAAGTTATTACAGAGGCAGCAGTGTTCGCTATCCAAGCATTGGAGCAATTTGTCCTTTATACAGGCGTCCACCCTAATGAAGAGTAATTCAAACGAACTGCCGATTACGCCCGAGGCTGATGCAATTGTTGAACCTAAAAAAACTGTTATCAAAAATTTTAGAACTGTGATTTATTTCGCTAACAGGTATAGTTAAACAAAAAATGAAAACCCCAATCATTCCTTAGCATAGGAAAATTGGGGTTTTTTTTAAAGTCATAGTTCCGTTATCTAGCAGCTAGAAGATTAGGAGGCCTGGGCGATTCTTCTTTTTACCGTTCATTCAAAGGAGTAAGAGACACCAGATTGTTTGCGAACCTCATCAATAAGATTCATGACATCGACAGACAATTTCAAAGTATGATTCTCATTTTTATTTAGAACATAATTATTCATAGCTTCCACTTCATATTGGAATGCTTTTTCTGCTTCACCTTCTTCAATGACTTCTACATGACCATCTTCTGTAAAAGTAATCGTTGCTTTTGTAGGTCTTTGATAATCTTCTACTAAAATAAAACCTTTTTCTCCAGCAATAATCACATTCTTTGGCATTATTGCCCTCAATGTCAAGGATATAACGGCCATCTCATTTGCTTCATTTTTAAGTAAAATTCCTACTTGCTCATCTACACCTGTTTCAAACTTTTTGACTGTCGTTAAAACTTCATTAGGTTGTCCAGAAAGAAAATACCTTGAAAGCGATAGGGCATACGTACCAATGTCAAGCATGGCACCACCCGCTAAATCCGGATTAAAGAATCTATTTGAGGGGTCGGGCTCTTTATAACTACCGTGAGATACTTGAATCATGTTTAGCTTTCCTAATTGTCCAGAGTCTAAAATATTACGTAACTTTTTATAGATTGGCATGTGGTAAATGGTCATTGCTTCTGCAACGATTAAATTCTTCTCAGTGGCTAAGTCAACGATTTCCTTTAATTGCCCTCCATTTACTGTAATCGACTTTTCACAAAGAACATGCTTGTTTCGTTTTAGGCTTTCCATGATCCATTCATAATGGAAAGTATGTGGTGTTGCAATATAAATAATATCAAGATCATCGTCATTTAATAAGTCTTCATAACTGCCGTAAACACGATCAATATTATATTCATTCGCAAACCTTTGCGCTTTTTCAAGGTTTCTGGCGCCTACCGCTGCTATCTTGCCATTTACATCTATAATAGCGTTTGCAAATTCTTTTGCGATAATTCCAGGTCCAAGAATCCCCCAGTTCAATTGAGTCATCTTCCATCATCCTTTTCATAAATGTATTTTGATAAAAAGTCTCATACTGTTTGCTTAAGCTTACTTTGTTCCTTTTTAACAGTTGCCTGAACGATGGCTGGTAATGTAGCTGCGATGAAAGCGGCTACAAAAAGTAAGACAACTAAAGTGTAAATACCTGTATTAAAGTTAAAATACTGAATTAAGAAGCCAACAATGTAAGGTCCGAAGAATCCACCAAGATTTCCAAGAGCATTGATGGCACCTCGGGCACCGCCTGCCACCTCTTTGCTAAAGATACGGGATGGAATTGCCCAGAATACCACACCTCCTGCTTTAGCAAAAAATCCAGCGCCGATTAAGAAAATGTAAGAAATCCACACATTAGCATGTATCGTAGTCGACAGTAACAAGCATAACGCAAAACCAATAAGCGGTAATGCCACAAATTCTTTTCTGCGGCCAGTTCGGTCAGAAAGTTTGGAGAAGAGCAGCATCCCGGCAATACAGGCAATCCATGGTAAGCTTGAAAGAAGGCCGACCATGCCCATCCCGCTGTTCGTTAATTTCTTCAGTGTAGTTGGCAGCCACATCGAAAAGCCGTAATCCCCTGATTGATAGCAGAAGTTTAAGATGATTAATTTCCACATAGCCGTGTTCGGGAGCAAATCTTTCAGTGATGCCTGTTTAATATTATTTTCCTCTGCCAGTGTTTTTTGTTCCTCTTTTAAACTATCCAAAATATATTTTTTCTCTTCATCACTAATCCAAGGTGCTTGTTCCGGACGATCCTTCACTAAAATCAACCATGGAATAAGAACAATAAGAGAAAGGATTCCTTCCAAAATAAACATGAAACGCCAATTCGAGAAAGAAATAATGTAACCCGAAATTGGTCCGGTGATAATCGACGCAATTGGAGCAAACATCAAGACCAATGCGTTAGCACGGCCTCGTTCCTCGTTCGGGAACCAGTTAGAAACCATTGTAAGAACAACCGGCAGCATTCCGCCTTCAACGATTCCCAAGATGAAACGAAGAATCAGCAGTTGAGTCGAATTGGTACACAAACCGCTTAAGATAGAAATGACTGCCCAAATAGGAACAATAATCGATATGACCTTTTTTCCGCTCCGCTTCGCTGCAATTTGTCCGGCTGGAACCTGTAAAAATAAATATCCAAAGAAGAAGATGCCTGATGCTAGTCCAGCGATGCTGGCTGTCATACCCAAGGCTTTATCCATTCCGCCCGATATCGCAAAACTGATATTAACCCTATCCATATAAGCAATGATACAAACGATTAACAATGGAGGTAGAATACGTTTCCACCGGCTATTGTGTAACTTGCTAAGTTCACTTTTCATCTTAATTATCCTCCTTTAAATGTGTCCACTCTTTTTAATGATAACGGTTACATAACAGATTCTTTAATCTTGATAACAACTCTCCGTATCATTGTACTTCCACCATATTCCCATATCGGCCGATGAACGTCTTCTGGAAAAAAAACGAAATAATCGCCAGGTTGAAAAATCACTTCATGTTCATTTTCAACTTCTCCATAATAGATCGCATCTTTCGTCTCTAACAATGTTTCTATTACGGGGTTATTCCCTAGATCGACGGCAAATCCGACCCGTTCTTTTCCTTCCACTGAATAGTGCACTTCGATATATTTGCGGTGCACTTCCGGCTTCGCCTCTTCCTTTACCATTGTCTTACGGTCGAACACCTGAACAAAAATATCCTCCCCCTCAATTGGATAAATGTCGGGTTCCATATGGATAAACTCATCTTGTTTGTTTTTTAAATATTGAATAGCCTTGGCAATCGGTTTGGGATATTTTTTATCGATGTTTTCATTTGCATGAATGTTTGAGAAAAACATGGTTAACTCTCCTTTTAATTCAAGTAAATCTGTTTATTAAACGACTGTTTCTACATGTTTTTTTATAAAATCTATTAATTCGGGTTTCGTTGGATAACCGTCGGAGTCCCCAGGTGTCTGAACAGCCAATGCTCCAATGACATTTCCTCTTAATACCGTCTCTTCCAGTGCAAGCTTCTCGAGCAAACCGCTAATCACTCCAACCGCAAAACCGTCACCTGCTCCCACCGTATCCACAACCTTTTTCGCTTTAATACCCGGGACTGTTCCTTCTTCTAGAGCGGTTTTATAAAACGCTCCCTCAGGACCAAGCTTGATCACAACAAGCTCAACGCCTTTTTCTAAATAAAAGGAAGCAATATCACGCGGATCTGTATAGCCTGTTAAAATTTCACCCTCAGTAATTCCCGGAAGGACATAGTTGGCTTGAAAGGCTGCTGCGTTGATTTCCCCGACCATTTCCTCCTTTGAAACCCATAGGGACGGTCTTAAGTTTGGGTCAAAGGAAACGGTTTTGCCGTTCTTTTTCATAAACGATAGAGCATGTTTGGCAAATGACCTTGCCTGTTTGGAGATCGCAAAAGGAATTCCTGTCAGATGCATTTGCTTAGCTGACTGAAAATAGGCTTCAGGAAAGTCTGCGATTTTCAGCTGGCTTGCCGCGGACCCATTCAAGAAATATTGAATCTCAGGATCCCCTTCTGCCACCTTCGCTTTTAATTGAAAACCGGTTGGATAATGGTCGTCGGTCAGAACTTGACTGATGTCAACGTTTTCATTATGAAGACGTTCGGTAATGAATTTTCCAAACGCATCATTGCCCACTTTACTGACCCAGTCAGCCCGAAGACAAAGCCGTGCCAGTCCGATCGCCACATTGGTTTCTGCACCCGCAAGCTCAAGCATAAATTGGTCAATAGTATGAAGTGGGCCTGTCTGATTGGCAATAAACATCCCCATCGCTTCGCCAAAGGTAATCACATCAAACTGGTTCAGGATATACCCTCACTTTCTAACATGAATTTGTTGAGCAGATGAATGTAATCTTTCGTTTTCTCTTTAGGCTCAATTGGAAACTCGAGCGCTTTCGTCATGCCGCCAGGAAAATACTGCATGACATTTTTCCAAATCTGCTCCCCTTCCTTTTCGAGCGGCACAGTAATAAGCTCATCACCTTTTTTTTCCACATTTTTTAAATGAAGATAAATCACATAAGGGGCAAGCTGGTGTAAAGCCTCCACCGCATCTTGGCTAGTGAAATACCAGTTCCCAGCATCAAAGGTCATTTTGACTGGAACATTGAGAACGTTAGCGCTTTCAAAAAAGGTTTTTAATCTGCCAACGTTTCCGCCATATAGTGTTTGATCATTTTCAACCAGTAATTGAAATCCTTGGTGTTGGTTTAAAAAATTATTGAGTTTGACAATTTCGGAATCTTCCCGATGATAATGGCCAAGCGATACCTTTATCCAGTCAGCACCAAGGGCGATTGCTTCCTGAAAAACTTCGGTCAATTCCTCTTTGTTTAGCTGGTGATTTTCATTCCATAATTCAATCGGAGCAGAATAGACGGTAAAAAGTCTGTATGCCTCAATTTCATCTCGAATAAGCTCAAGCTGTCTTTCTTGGACTGGTTTCGGCAGCAATTCACGGCGAACCTCGATTCCAAACGCTCCGGATTCCGCTATCAGCTTTACAAAGGATTCTTGTCCATTCTTTATAACTTCCACACTATCAAAAGCATTCAATGGGACGATCACATTTTTCATTGCCAAGATCCTTTCTATGATGTAATTATAGTGCTGTATCTCGATTAATAAACCGGTTTAGTAAACTGTTAAAAAAATAGGTTTGCTTAATAGACAAATTTTGAAAAGGATTAGCCTAATAATAAACCGATTTAGTAAATCGATTTATAAACAGTATAGACTGATTGAAAGCGTTTTTCAATAGTTTTTTTCGATTATTTTTCTCAGCATTATCTTTCAATCCTTCCAAATCAATCATCAGAACTAATGTCCTTTCCCCCGCAGATATCCTCAGCTAAAACCCAGCAAGGGGAGGCAATGAACGCAATGATACCAATAATAACTTTTTTCCCGATGTCGCTTCGGGCCGCTGCAGGAAGAGCATATAGCATAAACCGATTAATGAGTGGTTTAATGCTTATTATTTTATTACCAGTATTGCAAACTGTTGTTGCGACTGTCATGTTAATTGTTATATTGGATGTTGCATTACTTGCCCCTAGTACAATGGGAAGTCATTGGACTGCTAGGTAACTCAGGGTAACTTACTAAGCTAAAAGGAAAAGAAGGGTAAAACTTTTGAACGGCATATTTTATTTAATGCGGTTATAATGAATTTAGAATTAATTAAATCAGAAAGAGGATTCTCATGAAACCGAAAGTTATCATCTATAAAAAAGTAGATCAAAAAGTATTAAATTTTATCCAGGAAACTTGCGAAATCGTTTATTTTGAGAAATTGGATTCTAATAATCAACTTGATTTCCTTCGTGAGTTAAAATATGCGAATGGGATATTAGGTTCCGGGTTGAAAGTAAATAAGGATTTATTAGATAAGGCTCCCCAATTAAAAATTGTAAGTAATATCTCAGTTGGCTACGATAATCTTGATTTAGCAGCATTATCAGCACGCGGAATCATGACGACCAATACCCCTGAAGTATTGAATGATACAGTCGCAGATACCATTATGGGATTAATCCTGTCTACTGCTAGAAGGATACCGGAATTAGATCGTTGGGTGAAAAAAGGGCAGTGGAAATCGAGCCTAGTAGAACAGTGGTTTGGGGTAGATGTTCATCATAAAGTTTTAGGAATTATTGGCATGGGAGAAATTGGTTCTGCGGTTGCCAAAAGGGCACACTTTGGGTTTGATATGGAAATTCTTTACCACAACCGTTCGAGAAATAGAGATGCAGAAGAGAGATATGGATCCACTTTCTGTTCTATGGAAGAACTGCTCAAGAAATCTGATTTTGTCTGTCTAATGACCCCACTTACACCTGAGACTGAAAAGATGATGGGTAAAACAGAGTTTAAGTTCATGAAAAAGTCAGCGATTTTTATCAATTCTTCAAGAGGGAAAACGGTGGATGAGGAGGCTTTAATTCATGCTCTCCAGACAGGTGAAATTTATGGTGCAGGATTAGATGTATTTGTCAAAGAACCAATTAATATGGATAATCCTCTAGTTTCAATGAAGAATGTTGTTACTTTACCGCATATCGGCTCTGCCACTTACGAAACTCGCTTTAAAATGGCGATGTTAGCTGCATCTAATCTCGTATCTGGGTTAAAAGGAGAAATCCCTGCTAATTTAATTAAAAGGTAAACTGTAAAAAGTATTAATAGCTGCAAGGGACTTTACTAGAATATAATCGCTTTGCTCATTAAAAAAGAAAGGCAACATCACCAATTTTGGGATGTTGCCTTTTTACGTTTGTTCTAACCAAATTACAACAACAGTTGTTTCTGTTCAATTGTTGATGCCTCAGCCATTTCTTGGTGCATTATTCTCTCCACTTATAGCTTCTGCAGGGTCCATTTTAATTTTCTGACCAGATGGTTAATTCCTGAAACAGCTACCTATCCATCCCATCTAATTATCTTTTTTCAAACTAACTACCAAATACTTAAAAAGGAGTCCATCATCATCGCCAATAACTTTATTTTTTTGTTCAACTATTGCATGCGTAGTTGCATAAAAGCCTTTTTTAGTTCTGTATAAAATTATTATGAAACATGTTGGAAATACTACTCCTAATTTACTGGAAGGAGCAGACCAATGAGTTTAATCAAATCCCTTAGGTTTGTGATGATTTTTGCGTTAATTTTTACATTCAATAATAAAGTAGAATTTGCTACATCATCGGATAAACCCAAACCCCTAGAAGAGTTTTATCCAGAAAGTGGTTTCAAAACAATCGAAGCAGCTTCTGCTGAATTTGAAGATCAATTTAAACAACCACTCAAGTTACCATTAAGGGTTCCTCCTATTAGCTTTACACATTATTTCGGAAGATTTCAACATACGAGCGATGGAATGAATGATCTTTTTGAAGTAGAGGTAAAAAATGATAAAGTACCCAAAAATCATTACATGATTGTTATTCGACCGATTGTTCACAAAATAAATTTCAATGGAAGAACGGTTCTGGGTACTTATCAATTAAAGAACGGAAAACCTGCGACCTTGTACGAATTAGGTAGGATGAAACATACGAATCGAAAAAGTAGCTACGACGGGTTTAATTTGTTGGTTTTCGAAAGAGAGAATTGGCAATATCAGTTAAGTATCGATCGAAGGGTAGCCGATATTGTAACGCCTGAAGTATTAGTTGAAATTGCAAATTCAATCGATTATCCAGCTGAGCGACCGATTGAATAAGAGAAAAGGAACTTCGCATGAAACGAAGTTCCTTTTTTCTTTATGTAACTAACGCATTAGTTAGTTGTATAAGGAAATCCCATATATTAATTAATTTGTCTAAATGGTCTTAAATATTATAATCGCAGCAATTACTATCGTAATAAAGAATTGTTTCCAACTCTGTACTAAAATAGGTTTTCCTCTTACTACCCTATAAATTATTGAAACAATATTAATTAAAATCACGCAAGTAATGAAATAAAACAGATTTCTGTGATCTCCATGAAATATACGGTCTAATCGTTCCACTTAAAAATATCTCCCTATATATATAAATTTTATATTTATATTTCAAATATCATTTCTATTTCTTGTTACAAAAACACATTGTTTCTTTACCAATAAAAAGAGAATAGGCTACCATTAGTAATCCAATAATTAAAGCAGGCGTAGCATTCAAGATAACTCCCGTCTAATATCTCTTCAAAATTCCGATGATTTTCGGTCTTAAGTAACTAACGCAGTGCGTTAGTTACTTAAGAATACTAATTACCTTGTGTTTTTTTCAAATAATCACCGTAATAGTCTGCTTTATCCAAATCATCATATTTTGGTGTAGCAATTATTGTGTAGTCTTTATTTTTGTCTACTTTAAACAATGCATATGTATCTAATTCATCTTTCGATGGAAACTCTTCACCATAATCTACAACTAAAATTTCGATGTTATATATCCCTTCTGTTAATACTCCACTTTTTTGAAATTCTTTCGCTATTTCTTTTGCTTTAGGCACTTTAGAAACTTTATGCCCATTTTTATTTAAATCATATTCAAACAAAAAATTCACTACTCCCATATATCTTGAATTAGTGTTTCTTGGATCCGTTGGTTGAAAGGTTGGTATTAATTCATTTGTGTTTATTGTTTTTGTCTTTTTAAACTCATCGACCATTTCGTCCGAATAGACTAGATTTAGTTCAATGTTTTCGTATGGATATGGAAATGTTGTTGAACCTGAATCTATTACTACTTTATTAGGAACTTTTGTAAAGCCATATTGTTTAACCAGATGTTTCATTTCCTTTATAACTTCAGGATGTTGCTCTATATATGCACCTTTGAATAGTTCTAAAAAGATGTCATCACTTTCATCTTCTAAAATTTTTAATGAATCGCGTTCTACTTGTAAATACGCATATGAACGGTAAGGTGCTTTAATTTCAATATGTGTTTGATGGTCTACTCCTTCAAACCAATTATCATCTGTATCTATCACTGTAAATTTGTCAGATAAACCATAATTTGTATTTAAATAATTATTAATTGGTTTTTGAACATCCTCTTTTGAAACACAGCCACTAAGCGTTATGGTAAGTGTACCCACAAATATTAGTCGACTAATTCTATTTATATTTCTCATTTGTATTCCTACATTTCTTAAATTTTTAATAATAAAATTATAACATTTTCTTATTCAACTAAACTGCCATTTAGCCACCCATGCAGCGCAAGCGCTGCACCACAGCGAATGAAAATATATGGAAAGTGTCTATACTGATACTGACTTTATCCAGTCATCTGTAATCACTAGGTTTTTTAGATAACTCTACTCTTTTTTTAACGATTGAGCAGAGTTTTCTTTAGTATTGTCATTTATCTATTTATGAAGAAACTAATTTCCATGGTAGTTTAAGTGAAAAAATTCACAATAATAGTTTATTTAAACTCAAATAATCTATTTGGCTGAAACCATTTCTAACAAAATGACCCATTATCGAATAAACGAGCTACCCCTATTAATATGAACTGTTTTTTTACTTAAAACAATTAAAAGTTTACGTAAGATGGTTAAAATAGACGATACATCTTTATATATTAACACTATATAAATCTTTATTATTTTATTAACGTTTTATATTAATAACAGAGTTTAGCATAAGTAATTTGAACCTTTTATTCTAATGGTACATTGATACAAAAATAATAGAAATAATAATAACTTTATACTTAAAATATTAATACATTTTATCTAATTCAGCGGGAACTTATGTTGTATTTGGTGCGTTTCTATATCAGCAGATTCTGTATAGTATTTGGTGCG
>NZ_NUYF01000004.1:0-62788 GCF_002566505.1 Bacillus sp. AFS077874 | reverse complement strand
TTGGTGCGTTTTACCTATTTTAGCGGAATCTGTGTAGTATTCGGTGCATTTATTCGGTGCATTTTATCTATTTCAGCGGAACCTGTGTAGTATTTGGTGCATTTTCTGTTCATTTTGTGAAAATCCTTGATGTAATAACAATCCTGTGGTGCATTTTATGATAAAATAAGTAAAGTGATTTGATTTTTTGCACATTACTTGGTGCAGATTGAGAGGATGTTCTTGTCGGTGAAATATGAAAGAATACTAGATCATCAGATTTTAAACTATGAAATATTAAAAATTTGTATATTTGAAGAAACGAAACGACTATTTCAAGATCGCCAGTATATAATTGAGAAATGGAAAACTGAAGCCTATCATATGACAGAAGATGAGGTTAGGTATCAATCCCCATGTAGTGCAATGGGACCAAGCTTTAGAGCATTATTTTTCTTATTCACTCAGACTTTATATTTTGAAAAATATATAACAAAACAAATGATTATTGAAGCAGTTGAAAAATATGCGGACACCATCAGAGTGATATTAGCTGGCCACTTAATTAAGGAATTTCCTAATGATGAGGTAAAACGAAGCGTCAACGAAGAAAAAATTGATGATGTATTAAAACGTGATTATATTTATTCCAGTATGGATATGGACTTTCATCTGATGAGGGATATTGTAACAAAGAAAAAAGATTTTAAAAAAGGAGAAGAAGGCTATTTAGCAACAGAGATTATTGACAATCGTGGTAAAGTAAGAGGATTGGCTGAACTTAGACCTTTTGAGTCACAAAATATCGATTTAACTTCTGATCAGCAAGAAATGTGGCTAGAGTTGATTGAATCCACCATCCATTCATTGGATGAAATGACTGCGGACCTTTTTGATTTAATTACCTATTTATGGATGGTATCTCCAAAAAGCAGTGACGGTTACATTGAATTTCATAGTAACGATGCTCTGCGACTTAGAAATCTTAAAAAACGTTCAGCAAAAGGACAAGTGCTCGACTTTCGTGAAGAAGATCGATTCAATATCATGAAACGTGTTGCTGCCCTTTCGAGTATTTGGATATCTCTTGGCGATCAGAAAGTAAAAGTGGTGAATACTCAAGAAATTCAGGATAATGAGCTCTATAAATTTAAAGATTTTCAAAGAATGTTTGAAATTGGTAAAATACGTGTGGCATATGATAAAAAATCTGGTGAACCTAAAGGAATCTATGCGGTACAAGTAAAACCAACATCTGTTTTGACTCCATATTTAGATGGTCCTAACCGATCACTTGGTTTGTTAGATTTAAAAGTCTTTCAGTATAGTCATTTCACACAACGTGAACACAAGCGATTAACTCGATACTTAAACCTCCAATGGAAAATCAGAACCATTAAGCGCACATTGCAGCAACCATTTAAAGTATCAACTCTGTTAAAAGTAATAGATATCTCCGCACGTTACAATGGAGTACAAACGAGGGACAAGTTTGAAAACGTATTAGATGAATTACAAAAAGATGGCGTAATTAAAAGTTGGGACTATACGGAACCTGTGCATGAAGAACAAGTTGGTAAAAAAGGCTGGTTTCAAAATTATTGGTCTAAACTTAATTTGATCATTCTACCAACCGATATTGTCGTAAAAGAAAATCAAAAAAAATTGTTGGTAAATTCTAACTATACAGTTGATGAAAAAATAATCGAACGTATGCAAGAATTTAGTTATGACAAGATAGCTTCTCTAAGTAATGAAGAAATTCTCACACCACAATCAGAATTTGTTAGTAGTGAAATAGCTGCATCAGTTGAATATGAATCAGAAAAAAAAATGGATACTAAACCAACAATAAAGTCCGAGCAACAATCATTCGATCTTATTATTTCAACAGAGGTAACCCTTACACCTGAAAGCATGAAAGAGACGATTGTTGCCTTAAATATGAGTATCCGCCAGTCCGCAGAAGAAATGGGAATCGCGCACACTACCCTTTCTCGTTATATCCGAAAAGAAAATAAGCGACAAAATAAGAAAAATGATGAAAAGATGTTAAATTGGCTGAAAGATAAAGCAAGAAAATCAAAACTCTAACTACTGAAAATTGGTTAGAGTTTTTCTGTTTACTTTCCATCTTTATCATTAAAACTGGAAAGAAGCAACTGAATATCTGTTAATACATTATCGACTTCAATTAAAAATGGAATACAAAAGGATGGTTTCAACAAATAACTACTTAAAGTATATATGTTTATAGTATCATTAATATTACACTTATAAATATTGTTATTTTATATGTTGTAATATATGTCAATAATATAATTAATTATATTATTGGTGTTAAATCTCTTTATTTTTACCTGTATACCTAGAACTGCCTAGAAAATAAATATAAGGTATTTGTAATTGAAGAAATAAAAGTAAAAGAGCGCATATGAATACTCATTTATAGAGGATGGATCCTACATTTGAAGAAGGACCACTTAATAAACTAGGTAATTCATTTAGAAGAGCGTATTTCTTTTTTCAGAAATACGCCCGTTTGTAGAGGAACTTATCATTTAATTTTCTTTCTAATTTGGTATATGTAACTCTAACTCGCTCTGTCTAAGAGGAGAAATAATACCTTCTTCATATCTGTAGTTGATTACCTTAAACCAAACAGAACATCAGTAATTAGCTATTTACTTAGAAGCCTTTGAATTAGCAATTACCCCTTTCTTCTCAACATATACAGCTTTTAACATCGTATTGCTATGGATTTATAGCTTTAATTTTTACAGTTTTATTGTTAAAAAAGAATTGTGTCTGAATATTAATTTGAAGTTCTTCAAGTCTTTTCTAGTATCCTTCCCAACTTCAATATTGAATAAGTCAATTTGATCAACTACTTCTATCGATTTTCACACCACTTTCTTCCTATTATATATACCTATTCTGTTCTTCTTTTTATAATAGATTTATTAATTTTTCTTTAATATAATCTTCGATAGATAAATTCGATTCATTAGCAAGTCCACGTAATTGTTCTTTAATACTCTTTGGAACATTAATTGTA
Source organism: Bacillus sp. AFS077874 (assembly GCF_002566505.1). Taxonomy (NCBI): domain Bacteria; kingdom Bacillati; phylum Bacillota; class Bacilli; order Caryophanales; family Bacillaceae; genus Bacillus; species Bacillus sp. AFS077874. The sequence continues at coordinate 59,751 of NZ_NUYF01000004.1, read as the reverse complement.
ATACTTTCAATATCTGTTCCGAAATATACTCCATTATGTCTTATTTGTATGGCGCCCTCTTTTAATATTCTTTCAAGCAACAAAATAGTTTCTTGATAATTATCAAGAAGTTCATTATTCAATTGAACAAATACTGGTTTAATTTTAAGGATTATTTTATATGAGTCTTGTTCAATGTTGATGTTTTCCGCACCAATAAAATTATAAAGAAAATCAAATACCCGATACTCTTTACTATTTATATTATTAGGGATTTGTAATTCAAATATTGCAAAGACTTTCTTAGTAATTCGTTTGAAAGTAGGTACTTTATAGATCGGTTCATAACCATTATCTTTAATGGCTGATCCTATTATTTCTTTTCCATGGGCGGTTAATAATGTAGGGATATTATTATTTACATTTATAATGCGTCCGTAATCATTCGTGGTTTCATTTCTAAATGATTGGAATAAGTAAAATTGTTTATCCCTTGTAAAGAAGGATTTTCGTTTCGACTTACTCATATTTACATTATCAGATTCTTTTAAACTATCTAATGCTTTGTTAGAGACAAAATAGGTAGGTTTACCTTTATAATCAAATTTCGATGCGTCTAATGAGCCATGTTTAATATACTTTTGAAGTGTAGTTACATGTAAACCGACCATTTTTGATACTTCAGAAAGTGTATACCCCTCTGGTCGTTTAAATTCTCTTGAAAATTCTTCAACTACAACTCTATCAAACTGCAAAGTTCCTTCAATGCGCCAGTTATCTTCATACTTTGGCTTTAATTTACCTTCCCTTACATAATAGTAAATCATGTTTAAGGAAGGTTCTTTTCCCCACTCTTCAGTTAGGTAATTAATGACTTGTTTTGTTGTTAATACTTCTTCATTTTCAAGTTGTTGTTCTCTCAATTTTTTCCCTCTTCCATTTATTTAATAAAGTTTTTTGCATCCTAAGTAGTTTAGAAGTTTTATTTAACTGTTCCATTTCTTGGGTGAAAAATGGAATTATAAATATTATACTCAAGATTCGTATTTATGTATATTGCAAATAGGACTTTGAATATAAAGTTAAAATACGTAATATTTAATACTCAAATAAAGTAAAAGAATGGACTCTTTTATTACTTTTATAGTGATAAACATATGTATTAATTAAGCTAACTTTATGTTTTAACTCGATATACCATGCTTTAAAGTATAAGTATGGATATTAATATTTAAATAGTTTAATATAGTAAGAAACAATTAAATTTCTATTATTTGGTAAAGTATTGAAAGGAAGTGTGCATTAATGGAAGTACAAAGTTTATTTCCTGCTAATAAGAATTACGAAGTGTTAGTTAAGATAAATGACTATCCACTTTCATTAACAAATGAACAAATTCAGATTTTAGATCGTTCTCAGGAATTTGCAGAAAAGTATAAAGTAGATGTACATGAGGCGTTTTCTGATATTGATATGATTTATCGTTTTGTCTACCAGAAAAAAGAAATTGGAGATTTATATGAAACTGATAATGTTAGTGGTAGTAAAAATCTTCAAACACGAAAAACATATATAAAAGAACTCTTATTGTTTTATAACCATTTGGTTGAGAATAAACAAATCTTATTAGATGATACATTCCACATTGATAGTCCAAGTATTTTAAGAATACTTGAGCCAAGGCATCTATTTAATTACCAAAAATGGTTAATAGCAGCTCCACTAGGTCGAAATGGACAACCATATAAAAAAACCACCATAGCAAAAAAATTGGTGGTACTTAAAGGATTCTTCAAGTATTTATATGAGCAAAAATATACTGAACATCCCCTTCACTACTCACTTGTTTCAGTAAATGTTACTCGTAATGATCTACCGAATCGTGATATAGCTTATGAAGAAGTTAAACAAATTTTAGAGTTTTACAAGAACTCCCTTCTTCATTACCCAATACTGATTACACTAGCTACTTCAGGTCTACGTGCAGCTGAATTAGCTACTGCAAAATGGAAGGATATTTCAAAAGATCATCGTGGTTATTGGCTAAAAATTATGGGGAAAGGTCGTAAAGAGCGTGAAGTTTATATCATGGATTATGTATTTGATGCACTAGTAGAATTTAGAAAAAGAAAGGGATTAGGAATAGAATTAGATTCGTTAGATGATTCCTATTTAATTTTAACTAGTAAAATGAAACCTTATAGCCCAAATCATTTATCTAAGTTTGTATCTGAAATGATCAGTCGAACAAAGTTGCCGTTCTTACAACATCATACACGCCACGGAAAAATCTCGGCCCATTTTTTTCGTCATTTCTATGCTATATTCAGCAGAGAAAATGGGGCAGATATCTACTCTATTTCAACGTCACTCGGCCACGAAAATATAAAAACAACCCAGATTTACCTGGCAAAACATGAAAAACGAGATACAAATGTTGGTTTAGTATGGAAGAATAATATTACATTCTGAGTTTCATTCTAAACATATATAATAGAAGAAACTGAATAAACCTAAAAAAAAGTAAGTGTTTAAGATACTTTCTTTTTTTAAATTTAATTGAAAAAATAATTGTAACTAAAGACAAAACTTTTGATAAAGGATTAGTTAAAAAGACAACAGTATAAATACTGTTGTCTACAGTCTGAAACCACTTAAAGTGGTTTTTTAATCACGCATTGCCCCTGCCTCACGAGAAGTCATTGCTCCTTGTCCTTGGCTTACATCATTTTGGATTTGTTGTTTTACTTTTTGCGGATTCGTTCCTGATTTCATATTCGTACCCATATTCCCTTTACCTTGTTGATTCTGTGGCATAAAATCCCTCCTTTATTAATTGTTTAACAATTTTATTATTTACAATAAATGTCGTTATATCCGGGAATTTGAGCTAAAAAATAATTCCTAATTGAATATAAAATAGTTTGACTATTCAGATTTAACAATCTATAATCATATTAAACTAACTACCGATAGTTAATATTAAAAACAAAAAAATAGGAGATGATTTTTTATGAAATATCCACTTTCCCCTGATGTAAAACCTGAGTTTTGTACAACTGGAACGTTTATGAGATTACCGTCTGCAAAAGAAAATGTGAAATTAGCAATCGTTGGTATGCCTTTTGATACGGCTGCATCGTTTCGTGTGGGTGCTCGTTTTGCACCTCAAGCAATTCGCCAAGCTTCTATGACCCTATTTCCATATCATCCAATTCACAAGGTATATCCATTTGATGATAGCAATGCAATCGATATTGGAGATGTGTCCGTTATTCCGCATAATATCCACCGTAGTTATAAAATAATTGAAGATGCGTTGTTTAAATTAATGGATCAAAATATTATCCCAATCGCCTTAGGTGGTGACCATTCGATTACGCTTGCAAACCTTAGAGCAGCAGCTAAAAAGCATGGGCCAGTTGCAATGATTCATTTTGATTCACATACTGACACTTGGGATACTTATTATGACGAAAAATACTGGCACGGCTCTCCTTTCATTCGAGCTCATGAAGAAGGATTACTCATTCCAAACAAGGTTTTCCAATTAGGAATTCGAGGTACATTGAATCATCCTGGAGATATCGATGCTAGTCATGAGTTAGGCTACAATGTTATTACAACTCCTGATATGTATGAACGAGGTTTTGAAGATATTTTAAGAGAATTGAAAGAAGTAATTGGTGATACTCCATGTTTCTTAACGTTTGATATTGATTTTGTCGATCCTTCTTGTGCGCCTGGAACTGGAACACTAGAAGTAGGCGGATACAATAGTATGGAGACTTTAAAAATGATCCGATCATTAACTGACTTCAATTTTATTGGATTTGATTTAGTTGAAGTACTTCCATCCTATGATCCCACTCAAATTACATCACTATTAGCAGCTACTCTTGTTCATGAATTTGCTAGCTTAGCTACATTGCGAATCAATAAAATGAACAAATAAAAATGGTAACTATACTTTTGGAAAGAGTTGATAAATTGAATGAATAATTCTCCAATATTAAAACGTTCACTTTCCTTAGGACACGTAATTTTATTCGGACTATCATTTATGGCACCCATCACAGTTTTTACCACTTATGGTATTGCAATTAAAACAACGAATGGAATGATTCCAACAGCATATTTAATTTCACTTGTTGTTATGTTATTTACTGCTTACAGCTATGGAAAAATGGTGAAAGAGTTTCCTACGACTGGTTCAGCCTATACTTATGTTCAAAAAGGAATAAATCCATCAGTTGGATTTCTTGTAGGATGGGTTATTTTATTAGACTATTTGCTTAGCCCAATGATTAGTGCTTTATTATTTGGAATTTTTATTCATGCTTATTTACCGATTATTCCTGTTTCTATTTGCATTTTTATATTTGTAATCACCGTTACGCTTATTAATATTCTTGGAATAAAATTCGCTACAAATGTAAGCGCTATATTACTTGCACTACAAATTCTTTTCATCGTTCTGTTTTGTCTTTTTAGTATAAAAGGATTAATCGATGGGAAAGGAACAGGAGATTTATTATCGACTACCCCATTCCTTGATCCAAAAGTTCATTTTTCAAATCTGCTATCGATTGTTCCATTACTATGTTTTAGCTTTTTAGGTTTTGATGCTGTAACAACTTTAGCTGAGGAAACTCAAAATCCAAAAAAATCATTACCTAAGGCAATCTATTTGATTACAATCATCGGTGGCATTTTATTTATTGCTTCTACTTATTTTGCTCAAAGCATTTATCCGAACTTTACATCTTTTAAAGATCCTGACTCAGCAGTAGTAGACATATTTATGTATGTTGGTGGAAATATATTAAATTCCTTTTTCCTAAGTGTGACAGTCACTGCTGCTATTTCCTCTGCTGTAGCTTCGGGTGGTAGTGGTGCTAGAGTTTTATATGCGATGGGTCGTGAAAATATCCTTCCTAATCGTATCTTTGGTTATATCTCCCAAAGATATAGGACTCCAATTTTCAATATTATTATAATTGGTTGTATTTCATTGACAGCACTTTTCTTAGATTTAGATACAGCAGCTGCCTTTATTAATTTTGGAGCCCTATTCGCATTTACCTTTGTTAATCTTTCAGTGATTAATCATTTTATAGGTAGAAAAAAACAGAGAAATCTTAAAGGAATGATATTGTATGGTGTTATTCCGTTCATCGGTGCAGCCATCACTGCATTATTTTGGTCAAAATTAGATATTCATTCGATGGTATTAGGTAGTATTTGGCTAACTACTGGTCTAATTTATTTACTTTACTTAACAAAATTTTTCAGACAACGGCCCCCTGAATTAGACTTTAATGAAACAAATTTAGATGTTCAATTGTAAAATTACCAGATAAGGAGATTAATATGAAAGCTGATATTGTCCTATCTAGCGAAGCTGTTTTTACTGGGCTTGAGGATAAACCAAGACCTTTAGCAGTCGCTATATTAGAAAACCGAATTATTTCAGTCGCACCTATTGAAGAGATGAATACGCTTATTGGCGAACATACAATTATCCAACATTTTGGGAATCAATTGATTATGCCCGGTTTCCACGACTCTCACGTTCATGCAATGATGGGGAGTCTCTCATTAGAAAGTGTCAATCTTTTTAGTGCGCGCTCAGAATTAGAAGCTGTTAAGATCGTTAAAGAATTTTCGAAATCTATTCCTGAAAATGACTGGATTATTGGTTTTATGTGGGATTCCAGCTATTGGGAAAACAAAAAATTTCCGACTCGTTTTTCTTTAGATGAGGTATTTCCAAATCGTCCTGTTGTTTTATTCCATGCTGAGGGTCACTATACTTGGGTGAACTCTAAAGCTTTAAATATCGCTAATATAAATAAACAGACTAAAAACCCGCCAAACGGTATCATTGAAAGGTCTTCCAATGGAGAGCCTACAGGAATTCTAATTGAAGAAGCTTCTTCACTCATTACAAAATATGCATATGATTTTACAAAAGATAAAAAAAGAGAATTATTTAGAGGCTTCCTAAAAGAAGCTAGCCGTAATGGTGTAACTTCAGTAAATAATTTATATGGCACTGAAACGTTGAGTCTATTAGATGACTTTGAAATCTTTAAAGAATTTGAACTAAAAGATGAACTTCCAGTAAGAATGCATCTCTATCCTGTTTTGAACGGAGATATTAAAGAAGCCCTACATTTAAGGGAAAGATATCAATCTGATAAATTAAGAGTTTCCGGCTTAAAACAATTTATAGATGGTGTCGTGACTAGCCGCACAGCTTTTATGTTAGAGCCATATTCGGATTCTCCTGAAACTTTTGGGTTACCTGCACATTCAATTGAAGATTTAAAAAATTGGGTTGTTGATGCAGATTATCATGGATTTAATATTCGGTTTCATGCTATTGGCGATGCTGCAATCCGTTTGGCGCTTGATTCATATGAAAATGCACAAAATATAAACGGTAAAAGAGACTCACGTCATTCGATTGAACATATTGAGGTCATTCATCCAGATGATATTTCACGATTTGCTACATTAGGTGTAATTGCTTCGATGCAACCAGATCACTTTGCCCTATCAGAGAGAGAGACATATACTGAACGAATAGGTCCTAAACGCGAAAAATATGTATTTGCCATTAATTCAATTAAAAAGACGGGAGCCCAACTTTCTTTTGGAACTGATTTCCCAATTGATTCGTTTAATCCTTTACTGCAAATCTATCGAGCTATTACTCGAATTGATAGTAGTGGCAAGGCAGTTTGGATTCCTGAAGAATGTATCACCCTATCAGATGCATTAAAAGCTTATACATACGGCTCTGCTTTTGGTACATCAAGAGAACAGGAACTTGGGACAATTCTAGAAGGAAAACTTGCTGATATTGTTGTGCTAGATCGAAATCTGTTTCAGATGCAAAAAGAAGAAATTCTTGAAGCTTCAGTTCAAATGACAATTAGTGACGGAAAAATTGTCTATTTAAAAGATAAAACTCTCTCTACAATAAAATAATAAAATTAGCTCTGTTTTAAAATAGAATTAGTAAAAATTTCTTGAGGTGAGATATATGCTTTCGAAACATCATTCAATTCAAGAGATCAATTAGAGATGATTGCACTTGATCAACTTGTACCCGACAATCACTTAGTACGAAAAATAGAATCATCAATTGATTTTTCATTTATTTATGATTTGGTGAAAGACATGTATTCTCCTGTTGGTCGTCCAAGCATCGATCCAGTTATTTTAATTAAGTTAACTTTTATTCAATATACATTTGGCATTCGCTCCATGCGCAAAACGATTGAAGAAGTGGAAACAAACATGGCTTATCGTTGGTTTTTAGGCTATGGCTTTTACGATAAAGTACCTCACTTTTCAACCTTTAGTAAAAACTATGAGCGTCGCTTTCAAGATTCCGATTTATTTGAACAGATTTTCTATCGTATTTTGAAATTGGCTGCGTTTCATTGATTCTACCCATGTGAAAGCGAGTGCGAATAAGCATAAATTCGAAAAGAAAGTCGTTCGTAAAGAGACCCGAGCTTACCAGGAACAGCTTCAAACAGAAATAAATCAAGATCGTGAAGACCATGGAAAAAAGCCGTTTCCCCCGGACAAGTTTGAGAAAGAAGAAGAAAAAGAAATCAAAGAGAGTACAACTGATTCGGAAAGTGACTATTATGTAAAAGATGAAAGGACCAAACAATTTGCCTACTCTTTTCATGCAGCTTCAGACCGAAATGGCTTTATCTTAGGAAGTATAGTGACTCCGGGGAACGTACATGATAGTCAAATTTTGGAACCATTAGTAAAAAAAGTAGTTGACAAAGTAGGAAAACCAGCTGCGGTTACGGCAGACGCAGGATACAAAACACCAGCTATTGCGAAATTCTTGATTGATAACGAAATGACACCAGCTTTACCTTACACAAGACCACGAACAAAAGAAGGTTTTTTTCGAAAACAAGAGTATGTTTATGATGAGCATTGTTACCTTTGTCCTGCAGGAGAAGTTTTGAAATATTCAACTACTAAGAAAGAAGGTTATCGTGAATACAAATCACCTAAAAAGATTTGTGCGACATGCCCTTTTTTAGCACAATGTACGGAGAGCAAGGATCATCAAAAAGTGGTGACTCGTCACATTTTGCAAGAATACATCGAGGAAGCAGAGCATCTGCGTCATCATGAAGAAGTAAAACCAATCTATGCGAAGCGAAAAGAAACGATTGAACGTGTTTTCGCAGATGCGAAAGAAAAGCATGGCATGTGATGGACAACTTTAAGGGGACTTAAAAAATTGTCGATGCAGGCGATGCTTACTTTTGCATCCATGAATTTAAAAAAGATGGCCACCTCGACTTGGAGTGGTCCAAAAATAGCATAATAAATGGAATAGTAATCACTGCATCTAACATCAAAATCCAATTATACTTCTTAAGGTTTGCTTCAACTTTTTGCAGTTCATCTACTGAACTATTTTTAAGAGGTTTCAATTAGTCAGCCTTCTTTCTGAAAACTTTATGTCAAAAGGATGAAGTTATTATAATCTACAGCTGTCTATTTAATGTGAATTTACGATAAATTTAAAGTACGATATATATACTTCCATCTTCATTCCCACTTTTAACCATTTTATCCAAAAACTATATATTTTAAGATAAAACACCTAATTAATTAGTTCTTTTATCCTAAATTGTATTAGAAAGTGGACATAAAAAAAGAGACTCATTTCTGTACGAGTCTCTCAACTTTATCTAATATCTTAATACTTATCTTGTATACCCACCAAGGCTTTGTTCAGCCATTTGAACTAATCGTTTTGTAATCTCTCCACCAACAGAACCGTTTGCACGAGCAGTTGAATCTGGTCCTAAATGTACTCCAAACTCTGTAGCTATTTCCATTTTCATTCCGTCAATTGCAGATTGAGCATTTGGTGCAGCATATTGATTTGAAGATCTGTTTGCCATGATATTTTAGCTCCTTTAATATTAGTTTGTCTGATAAGAGATTATCAGATTGGAGTTAGTATTGCTCTAAAATTAATAACTATTCAAATTAATTAAAATTACCCATAAATAGAAAAAATGAGCTATTACAACGTTCCGCCTTTTGAAATACAAGCGGTTAGAGTATGTTCCAGACTTGATCCTGCGACCCCTACCCTGTCAATTACAGAGTACGAGGATTATTCAGTATTACTGAATATTTTAGGTCGTTTAAGTCCATTTAATCAAGCGGTCGATGTAAATTTATGCACCGTTAGTCTGTTATTTCTATTGCTTCTAGTAAGTCCGTGCAATTTTTGTGCAATGGAAAAGTAATAGCTTGATTACGTGGTAGGGTGTTCTTCATTCTTTTCTAAAAAAAGACGATCAACTTAACAAATTATTTTATGACCGTCTCATATGTATTAGCGCCAAGTTCATCAATATGTTATTAATAGATTTAAATACAATAGATTTAATTGAACATGCTTTTCGTTCTGATAACTACAATCCGGTCTTGGAACATCAAACTCATTTTCGTTGTTTGTCACTTAATTTTTTTTGTGAGGATATGTATGCTTACTATTAATTAACTTTCGTAAATCTCCACGAATAAACGCATCTTTCATCTCTTTTGGACGAAATGGAATGAATGGTGCTAAATATGGAACGCCTAATGATTTTAGTGACGCCATATAAATTAACAAGATTACTAATCCAATGATGATACCTTTTAAGCCAAAAAAGAAACCCAAAAATAGAAAGGTAATCCTCAATGTTAAAACCGACCCATATAAACCACCAGCAGCAATTGCGATACTAGATAAAAAATTAATTCCTACAATGATTAAAGTAATTGAATGAATTATTTTTGCAGTAACCGCAGTTTGTCCTATTACAATTGCACCAATCAGTGAAACAATAATGACTGTGGATTTTGGTATACGTAGGGACGCTTCTGTCAGTAATTGAAATATAATCATTACGAAAATAATTTCCAATATTGCAGGAAGAAGTGTATCCGATTTTTCGAAAAATATTTTTGCGAAGTGGTCAGGAACCCATTCATGATGAAATCGAACAATCGTTATATACATTCCCAATAAAATAATTGAAAAAAACCAGCTAAAAAAACGCAAAAAACGGTTTCCATATCGTCCAGATTTTGAATTATATTCATCTGGTTGATGAAAATAGTGAAGAAAAAGAGTAGGAACAATAAGTGTATAAGGAATACCATTAACAAGAACGGCAACTCTCCCCTCATATAATGCCGAAACTGCGACATCAGGTCGTTCACATGTAAAAACAAGTGGAAATAATGTTTTTTTCCCTTCTAAAGCGTCTTCAATAACTCGTGCTTCTAATAAATAAGTAACATCAATCTCTTTTATTTTTTTTCTTGTTTCATCTAAAACGGTTTGATCAACGTATCCGTCCATATAAATTATGGCTACATCCGTCTTTGTCTCATTACCAACTTGTAAATTTTCAACACTAAGCTTATGTGACTGTACCATGTTTCTGAGTAAATTGACATTCACCTTTATTTGCTCATTAAAACCTACTAATGAACCTTTTATCGACCTTTGAGTATCAGGTTCGTTGATGGATCTCATTTGCCAATCAGAAGTATCTGCTAAAATCCCCTCAGGATAACCATCAATTAATACTAATGACTTCCCTTTGGTTAAACCAGCCAATATTTCATCAAAAGTTGTAATTTTGATTACATCGACAATTGAAAGGTGACGAGAAATGATAGCATCAATACTTTCAAATTTTATGATTCTTAGTAAAGGTGTAAGGATATTATCTTGAATGTTTTGTGTATTCGTTATGCCATCTAAATAAATAATGACAGAGTCTCGAATAATTTCATCATTAACCGTAAACTGTCTAATTTTCAGATCTGAAGAAAAATTGAATTTTTCTTTTAAATACTGAATATTCTTATCTAAACTAACCGAAATAGTTGATTGTTCTAAGTTATTCACATACTTGCTCCTATGACGTTTTTTTGTTAGTATGAGCAGTTTTTTCCATATTATGTAGTTGACCTAAATTCACCAATTTATCTTCTAACCTTAAAAAATTAACAAATAGAAAACAAAGAAATGCTCAATACTCAAACCTTATGGTTTGAGCAGCCATTTCAGGCCCCACTTTTCGCTGGAATAAAAAATCAATGGAACAACATATACCGTTATTGTTGAAAACTAGTGAAAATATTTCTAATACGTTATATTAAAGGAAGTTTTCACCATACTAGCAAAATAGTATATTATAAGAAAAACCGGGCAAAAATTAAAGTGTACCCATTGTAAAGGACATTTTAAAAAAGTCTATGCAACTTTAAGCAGATGATCTCTGAATTGAACGAGGGCACTGAAAAAGTCCCTATAAAAAATCCCCATTCCTCATGATTTTTGAGGAATGGGGATTTTTTCATCGTATAATTAAGATATCAATCTTAAGCAGGTGTTATGAATGGTTCTAATAAAATGAGCTGACTCTTTACAGCTCATTCTCATTTGTTAAATTATTTTATATCTTCTTTCCTTATCGGAAGGAGCTGCTAACTTACCCTCACTTACTAATTCTCTCATGATTTGGACTAGTTCCCCCATATCGCCACAAACTTCTTTCAAGATAGAACGTAACCTAGTATCATTTGTTTGAATAATAAAATTCCAAACTATTTCCTTCTTTGAAGGCGGTAAATTTGAAGTTGGTAAAGTATATTTTTCTTTGCCACTATTTGTTTTTGAAGTGGTAAGTTGCTCAATTATTTCATCTACTTCACTATCTGTTGGGGCGACTAGACAGCTTTGTAGACGCATAAAGTTTTCTTTACTTTCTAATTGAGCAACACTATCTCCTTTCCCTATTAGTTTAAATGGTGGTTTACCATCAAGTACGGTTTTGTAATCATGTGTACTAGTAAGTCTAAATACCAATCGACTAGGGAGATTTGCTTTGACTAAACCTGACACCACATCAACCGATGGTCTTTGAGTACAAATGCACAAAAAGATACCTGCAGCTCGGCTTTTCTGAGCTAATAAACAGACGTAATCTTCAACTGATTTATCGTACAGAAATAAGTCTGCAAATTCATCAATTATGACAACGATGTTCTTTATAGTATGATTTTTCTTACGATAATGACTTATATTGCGAACTTTTTCTTTTTTAAATAATTCATATCGTTTTTCCATTTCTTGAACTAACGAACTTAATAAACTGATTGCTTCTTCAGATTTTGTAATGACTCGTTCAACCAGATATGCCATTGACTTAATTCGTATTCAGACATGATATTGCTATGAATATAGGATAAACTGGAAGGTTCATTTACTTTCTTCACTTTCCAGTCTCCTAATAATTTCTCTAATCGGTGAAATAGACTTGGAGAACAAGAAAATGTAATACAGACTCGGTAAAGTGCACTAGTTGCTTTAAGTTCCATTCCATCTAATAGCGCTCTTTCACTACAACTTATTACGTCGATTACTTTCCGTTGAACATACCGAATAGGCAGTTATGGAAAATAATAAAATCAGCCAGTGAATTTTATCCCTCCATAACCAAAATCGTCATTCATTAGGAGTATTCCAATACTTTACGATTTTGGTCATAATTGATTTTAAATTTCCAATACTTAGTTCATAAATAAAGTCTGAAACCAAAATTTCTAAAACATCTTCCACTGAATAAAAGACGTTATAAATTTCTTCAATCTCCATTAATAAAACTTCAAATTTTAGCGCTTCTTCCCTCTGAATCGTACAAGAAACCTCCACTACAAATTCATCTTTTAGATGTTTTTGTTTCCCTCCTGAAAGTAATTGTAATCGTTTATCTCTGCTTGATATTAACTTGTACATTTTCAGTAGATCACCATTATTTTTTCTAATATTACGCATGAAGTCTTCATATAAAATTGTGATAAAATCTTCCATTGAAAATTTATATTCAGCTAGTTCTTCGACATCTGAACAAAATACTTTTGCTCGTAAATAGTCCTTTGATGGTATCTCAAATTTAAATGGATATTCCTTATATAATTTGACCCTCTTTTTAAAAGAAAAGAATCCGAGTTTTTTCCCTTCAAGATAATCTAATTCTGTACCAATGATATCGTAGTCACTATAAATATTGCTCATATCAAATGGCCTTCTTTCCTTAAACTATTTACGATTACCCGATGAGCTGCTTTACGAATGCTACAGTCCCATTGAATACAATAATTTTGCAACTGAATAAAAGTTTCTTGGTCAATTTTCGCTACTACTTTATGAGAAGACTGTGGGTATTCAACGTCGTCAAATTCATTCATTCGATATAATGCTTCTGTTAGGATATCGGTTGTTAAGACGGTAGGATAAGTGTTATATTGAAAACTTAATTTTTTTATTAGCTGCTTCGCTTCTAAACTTAACGGGATACGAATGTCCTTCTTCTTATCACTCCTTACTTTACGAACTTTTCGAACCTGTTGAGCTTGCACGGGCTCAGTTTTTATATTTTTTTCTTTCCGATCATTAAACATTGGATTAAATGAGACCATTTAATTCCCCCTCTCTATTAAGCAAACTTTCGTGTTATTTTTTTATTTAAGTTAGGGTTATCGGGTCAAAATGTCATAGTGTCTTGTGAAATTTATACGATAGTAGTGGACAAGATAGAACTTAAATTGAAGAAAAGTTGCTAAATTGAATGAAAATTTTCTACAATGGGCATACTAAATAAAAATATTAAATGAGGTGGCCATAATGAATTCAGTAGCAAAACAAGGAGTTTCAAAAGAACTTGCAAGAGCATTTGCAGAATTAAAAAATCAAAAGAGTGGCCTTAAAATAGTATCTAAGAAAACCAAAAAAGCTAGAAAATAGGAATTTATAAGAGTTCCTAATTCTAGCTTTTTTTATTTTGTTATAGAATTCTGTAATTCATTAATAAAGATTTTTGCTCCATCTTTGCTTAATACAAATTTTTCATTTTCATATAAAAAATTGTTCTCATTAATTAAGCAAGTAACCATACATGATTTACCTAAAAGCTAATTACAAAGCTTAGTTCTAACTCCTCCAACTGAAGTCAACGTTATATTTCATTACCTAAATTTTTTTCCATTATTTACGCTATACCATTTACGTTTAAAAAGGATAAACAAACTCATTATTATTCCACTATATTAATCATCACTTTTTTGAACGCACTAGATGAAAAAATTCAGCTGTCGCTTTCATTGAATATAACCTTATTATAGTAAACGAGCGTAGGCAAAAATGCTCCTTAAAAATATTTTTATCAACCTATGCACTATTGTCACTTTCTTATATTTTGCATCAACCTATTTATGGAGTGATCAAAAATTACCTAAAAACGCGTTATACGGTCACTAAAAAAGGACTCTCCGAAATAAAGGGAAGTCCTTAAAAGTTATTATTAGTTTTTAACCTTATGCCCTGCTTGAGCAGTGAAAAAGTAAAAGTAATGCCCATTGTCCGCCATTTCAGTGTTTAATACTCTAATTTTCCAATCTTTGCTAATATAAGTAGATGCATCTAGTGCCGATTGTCGGTAAGTATCTAGCTGTGCGTCTGCATATTCATTTCCACCTCTAGCTAATTGAAACATCGAATTAATCAAATCAATATCGTTAGAATGTTCTACTAAAAATGCTTTATCGTCTCTGTCAATATACACATTAGCTAGCCCACTATAGAACTGTTTAAGTGTGTCCAAATCGCTTTGAATTTTAGCTTCAGCTTTTTTCTTTGCTTCTGCTATGGCCTTTGCTTTAGTCTCTTTTATTTTTCTTTCTTTTTCCTCCTGTGCTTTCTTTAAATCTGCCGCTTTTTGTGCTTCTGCTTTCTTCTTAGCTTCAGCCTGTTTCTTTGCAAGTTCTTCAGCTTTCTTTTTAGCTTCAGCTTTTTTCTTTGCAAGCTCTTCAGCTTTCTTTTTGGCAACTAATGCTTTGTATTCGGGTGTTTTATGATATGCTTCTATCTTTGCTTTCTCGACAGCCGCTTCTTTATGAGCATCAATTTGAGAAGAAATTATTGCTGTAGTTAAACAAATTCCTAATGAAATCAATGATGACCATGCGAATCTTTTCGCTTTCATTTTATTCTTTTTAAATAATTGAATAATTGCAAGAACTAGTAGAACTGGTATTGCTAATACTGATAGAACGATAATAACACTTGTCATTGATGTTCCCCCTATTTTTATTACCGGCCTCTCACCCAGTCACTTTCCTTGTAAGTCCTTCATCTTAGATTTTATACGGTATTAACCGATTCAAGAATGTATTTTTATCGTTACTCAACTGGTAATGTTTTACTTTTAAAGATAGTCTTATTTTTCTTTCCTTATAATAAAACCAATTATAGATTCATTTTATTGCGTTATGAGGGGAAGAGAGTATGGAGCTAAAAAGAATTGATAACGTGGAATTAGTTCAAAGCACTCCTTGCGTTTTCTCAATAAAACCTTCTATTTCATATCCATCTAATATTACAAAGTCATCTTTTTCTTCGATTCTAATTATAAACTCCGTTCTACATCTAATTGATTCTTAAAACAATCTTATAGAACTAATACATGCGTTAGTTCAGTATCAAGAAGGCTGCTTTCGTAGTCTTTTTTTTGTTGTTAACTAGCAGATTAGTTTATAACTTTTGGGGAATTTTACTTGTAGAATAAGGTTAAATTTGGTGTTAAAATCTCTTGTTGTGGAATGTAAGAAAATATTAATAAATAAAAATGAAAAAGGTTGGAACTTAATGGAAATAACGAACGCAAAATCAAAAGTAGCGTTAATATTGGCAATAGTGTCACTTATAATACCAATAATAGGTTTAATACTAGCTACTATTAGTATAGTTATATCAAATCAAAGTTTGAAAGAGATTGAAAAATTCAATCAAAAAGGGAAAGGATTAGCTCGTTCAGCAAAGATCATTAGCATTGTATATATATTTATTGACGGTCTTGCTTTATTAGTTGGTCTAATAGCAATCTGTGTTAACTTTTTTACTAAATAATTTTGTAGTGACTTATACAACTAACGCAATGCGTTAGTTATATAAAAAGCAAGACCACATTTTTGTGGTCTTTTCATTTGCTCAAAAATCAACATTTAAATTTAACAGAGCCTTTTATTTAAATATGTTCTTTGTAATTCATTAATTAGAATCCCTTAGAGGCCAGTTTTTAAAATTCATTTATATATAGTTACAGTATGTGAAATTTCACTTTTTCCTCAATAAAGTAATGAAGTTATTTTGGTAACAATTCATAGGAATAAAATAAGACACTCACTTTTGTGAATGCTTAATGTCAGACCCTTCCTGGGTAACTATTAAATTATCTTCCTTTATCTAAATCTTTTAAAATTTTACACACTTTAATTTTATAGTATTCTTCTTCTGCTTAATACTTTAAACTCATTGATCGGTCTATTAATATCACTTGATAATTCTGATTGAATAAGTTTATCCATTTCGACTTCATTTTCTGAAAAAGCTACTTCAATAATAGTGCTTCTATTAACATTTTCAGCAACATAGTCATTTCCAGAACGATTAAAAATCAAATAATTAACTTCTATCTTCATCATTATCACCTCTTTTTAACCATTCTACATAAAGCGACTTTATTCCTTCTAAACAGAGCCGTTAAAGTCGAAGTTTAGAAGGTGTAACCTCTAATGAATCCAGTTTACATATTAAATTACTTTTACCACCAATGCCTACAAAACAAAGTTAAAAAGGTACAGAGTATCATCAGTAAATCCAAGAGTAGGTTTTTTGAAAGATAATACTCATCTTTTGTATAACCCACTAATGAAAAATTGACCACATGCTACCTAGCTCTATCTGTAACCTTAATGGTGCGTTTTAACTATTTCAGCGGAACCTGTGTAGTATTTGGTGCGTATTATGTTCATTAAGTGATAATCCCTGATGTAATAACGATTATGTGGTGCATTTTATGATGAAATAACTGAAAAAATATATTGATTACACCAGATTAATTGGTGCAAATTGAGAGGAAGTTCTTTCCGATGAAATATGATAGTATCATAGATTATGAGTTTTCCTTTGGAAATTTATAAAAATTTCTATATTTGTTTGGTAACTTTATACGGCAATAGCCTTAATATAAATGCAACTACAATAACTATTATTACACCAATTATTGAATCTCCATCTGGCACAGCATTATTGCCTTAGTGATTTTTTATTATAACAAACCCAACATATAAAAATAACAAACCAATCAAAAGAGAATTACCCTATTACCCTCATTTGTTCTCGCACCTCAAAAATAGAATGAAATATCCAATTATCATTTATTTAAACACTTATAAGTTAATTATACCGAAACAGCCTTTTTTAAGTTTGGGAGAATTTTTCCTTTTCCATAGAATTGCATATAATCCTTATTTAAATAAACTGCCAATTCGTGAAATAGGAGCTGATTATTCAGTCAGCTCCTATTTCTTTGCTCAACTAAAGTATGTGTTCGTTCACACTCTAGTATCCATTATAAGTCTTTTATGTCCAAGACTTTAAGCTTTGTTTATTCTAACTTATGTTAGTTTTCCATGCATTATTTTACGACTCGTCATTCATTTAACAAGTTTAATATCGATTCTATAACTACATGCCATGCATCCGATTTCGGATTAATGATATGAAAGTGGTCCGCGTCTTGGATGGTTTTAAGAATAACATTGTCACCTGCAGCTTTTGCAGCTTTTTCAAACTCTATACTAATACGAATCGGCACATGCATATCAAGGGAGCCGTGTATTAGGACAAGTGGTAGACTAATGGGTAAAAGAGAAATTGGTGAGCCTTCTTTATACCTATTTTGAAGGTCATTTGGAGGTCCACCCATTAGATCGCGTGTTGGATTTTCTCCAACTTCTGAGATCAATTCTTTTAGATGATGAATTTCGTACATAAGGGACAAATCGATTACTCCTGCAAGACTAATTGCACCTTTCAACATCAATGGATTTTTGGTATTTTTTATAATGCTATTTTGAGGAAGCTGATGTCTTGCAGCGGTCCATAGGGCTAGATGTCCACCAGCAGAATGTCCGATCGTGAAAACATTCTGTAAATCAAGCGGATAGGAATCAGCAAGAGTTCTAACAAAATCCACCGCTTGACCACAGTCGAGAAAAGTACCTGGCCAACCTCCTCCTTCTTGCCCAACCCGACGATATTCAATATTCCATGTGGCTATACCTCTAGCCGTTAAATCTTCTGCAAATTTATCGAATTGATCTAGCTTAAATTGTTCTCGCCAAAAACCTCCATGAATAATAATTGCAACTGGAAAAGGGCCATTACCTAAAGGCAACCTTAAGTCTCCAAATTGATTTTTATTTTCTCCATAAGCAATTCGATGCATAATATTCTTTCCTTTACATTCATTTTTTGTTTTATTTTACCCCTTAAATTTATCCTTTGGAAGAATGCCGCTTATTTTCTTTTCATACGATCTCATTTACCTACCCCTTTTTAGATTTCCTTATGCAATTAAAGCATGTGTTAGTTGTACAATAATTGTTTTAAATCAAAAAAATTAAGATTGGTATAAATTAAAAACTTCGTTCCAATTCCAGTGTTCATAATACCAGGTCCCCAAATCTATATTATTAATCCAGATTCTCTGATTTTTGCCATTTTTTCCTGCAATCAAAACGCTAGCTTGCTTTCGGTTCGTTCTTATCCATACTAATTTTTCACCATTATTTATACTTAAAGGATAAAAATCTCCTTCATTTGCTAGTGGAAAGGTGATTTTCTTTTGTTTCTTAGTTTGGAGATTAATCTGATAAATGCTAGGCAATGGTCTCTGTTCAACTTCGATTAGATCACTTTCAACTGATCGTGATACATAAATTTGATTATTAGTTTTCCATATCAAATCACGATCTACATAACCTTTTGGAGTGAAGGTAAACTTAGTATCATTAGACATTTTTATAATTTCTATCTTCTTATTTACTGTCGAAACTCGATTAAATCCTTTAATATTGGCTAAAAAATTAACACTTTTTGCCCAAACAAACCATTCTTCATAAGGTAACATCTCATTAATTTTATGAAAACTAGCTCCATCATTTGATAGAACACAAATTGTATTACTATCAGCAGATAAAGATGCAGTAGGAACTAACAGAAAAGCAATCCAGCTATGATCATAGGACCATTTAAACTGACTTGTTCCATAATAATGATCATTTTCTGCAACTCGTATTGTATAAAAATGTTGGTGCTCATATTGATTGTTATGTTTAAGAATAAATTTAGATAAATCTATGTCCGAATAAACACTCTCACCTACTTTAGTAGAGGTTAAAAATCCACTCCCGTCAGGTAACCATGAAAACTCGATAACTCCAGAAGAAATCTTATGCTGTTGTTTCATAAATTTAACATCAATCATCTTTAATTCATTATCGGATTGAAAACCGAGGGAATTTTGATTCGGTGCCCATTGAAAATTATTACTTACATTTGAAGAAATCTTAAAATGTTTTCTTGTCTTTATATGATAAATCCAGAGGTCTCCTTTAAATAATGGGCTATATTCTTCTTTGACTCCGCTAATATAAGCTATCCAGTTGCCATCATAGGACCATTTTGGAAACCTCACGTATTTACTGTTTGTAATTCTCATTTCACTTTCTTCGATTTTAATCCACAAATCGTCATTTTTTAAAAATGCAGCTTTTAAATTGCTATTTGTTTCCGCAGCAACAAAAGAACACTGTTGAAACCATAATATAAATATTGAAAGAAATATAATAACCTTTCTCTTCATGAAATCTTTATCCCACCTATTTAATACAATTGATTTATTATTCCCCGTATTCACATTCCTACAATAAAATCCGCCTGTTAGGCAGTCATTAATTCAAAATCATAATGATTGAACAATAAAAAAAGATCGACGTAAATGTCGATCTTTTAATCTAACTACCATGGGAGTACGAAATAAACTTCCATTCACTGTTGTGAATCTGAGGATTCATGGATGGCTAACGCATGCATGAGTTGAACATCCTTTAAGCTGCTTCGGTAGCTTTTTCTTATTCAAGTAAATGGCAGTTTAGTTTAATAAGGATTGTCTGATTTCATATGGAAAAATGTAAAATTCCTCCATATTATCTAAGTCGTATGAAGTGTATAATTAATTAAGAATTTTAAAATGGAGGAATTGAAATGCGTTTGGCATTTAATATTTTAATGGTTGCGGAATTATGTTTTATGCTAAGTCTAAATACGAAAAGTGTCCGACAAAATAAAAAGTTAACCAGAGTTATTTGGATATTATTAATACTTATTACAATCCCTATATTGGTGATTAACCAAAAATCATAGTTAAGCCAATAGATAAATAAAACAAATAACTAACGCAATGCCTTGGATAAAGACAAAAACTGCTTAATTACAGTTTTTTATTAAAATAAATAAAAGAGGAAGTAAAATTTTATGGGAAAAAGATTAATGATTTCTACAATCATTGCTGTAATTCTTTCCGTTGTTATTCGTTCCATGCTTCGTGCCAATGGTATTCACAATTTTCTTAGTGAAAATGCAGCTGGTCAAGTATTAATATATTTAGTCATTATTTTTTTGATTTTCTTTGCTTTAAATAAGAAGGCTGAAGGATAAGACTTACCCACCGGACTCGTTTATAGAATACAACGGAATTTTGGAGGGGAATTAGCTTGAATGCTACATTAGCTGTAATAATCGGATTTCTATTGGTAGCTTATTCACTTTATACAAGAAAAAAGAAATGATATGTTCTTGTAAAATAAAGCAAAATAACTTATAGAACTACCATGGGAGTACAATATAAACTTCCATTCACTGTTGTGAATCTGAGAATTCATGGATGGCTAGTCGAGTAGAAAGGAGTCTTTTTACCTTACGGTAAATCGAACTCCATCCCCTCCCAGAACCGTGCTTGCGCTATTAACGCACACGGCTCCTCCAACTTATCATTCACAGAACTCTTCTAAATTCTAACAGACTTTACTATTCTGCTATCCTTAGTAGTTTTGTTTCCATTTATTCTACCTCTGTGTGTAGTAAATGTGTCCCTATTAAGGGTGATACTTTGGTAGCAGCCTTTCCTCCATCGGCATTACCCAACTTCATAGGTACTACGCTGCTATCCGACTCCCTACATCGGCATTTGGTTTCCTTACTTGTTATCGCTTGTACACCATACTCTTCTATTAAATGAAAAGACCGGTAGGGTCTCCCGAGTTGCCGTATCATATCAATGTGTTACGTGCCAAGGTCTCTGACTCCGGAGAGGCTTTACCCTTCTTGCCTTAACGAAAGGTAAAATGTTGCTTTCTGCTATGCGTAAGGCATCAGCCCTCTCGATTTACTAACATTTCGAAGCTCAATCCCTTCAACCATTTGGCTTTCGGCCCGCAACCTAACTGTCTACGCTTAAAGATTAAAGTTACCTTTAATCCTCCAAGACTCGCTACGAGTGAATGGCTAGTTCTTACTCGACGGGAATCCCACCCGTTATATGATACGACCTATGCTCGGCCGCACACGCATGCGTTAGTTCTATAAGAATTTTCTCACCTTCATACTATTCTTGTATTGTTCACTGACAAAAACAGACTTAGTTGTTTTGTTTGTTTCAAAATCATAATTTATGTACTTTTTCTTATTCATCTACCAAGCTGTTAAAAAATATGATAAGAAAAAGGCTGGTGAAAAATTATGTTCGGAGCGATAATTCTTATAATAATTGGACTTATATTTTTTCCGTTAGGATGGTTCTTCTGGAAAATGAATGTAAGTGAATACGATCCATTCCTAGCTCTGCTAATTTGGATTATTTGCTTTTTGATGTTGCCATTAGGTATCCTCGCTCTATTTAATCATGAAATCTTAAATATGGTTTTTGACAAACTCTCACATTTTCGTTTACTGCACCATTAGGTCATTATCAAATCTTTTTATTCAACTCTTCTGCCATTTTGTTGAATAAAAAAGAGCCGATCATAGCTCCAAAATGTTATTCAACTTACGCATTAGTTAGTTGCATAAGGTTTGTATTCACAGTCTAATTAATAGAGAAAAAACTCAAGTGAATTGTTCATCTCCATTTTGTTAATATGGCAATTCTCCTGAATGAATATAATTATTCCATTGTGTTCCTGTAAGCTCACAATTGCCTATGCGAATTTCAACATCTGGAAACCCTGCAATTACTTGTGTTAATGCTATCCATAAATCTTTTCCAGCTTCATAGTTATAGTTTTCTATCATAATAGAAAAACAATTATATTCAGGGTGTACGCCTCTTATAAAAATTCCAAATTGTGTATATTGGATTTTATTAGTTTCCTGAAGAAACCAACCTGAGTAGTCTGGATAAGGAACTTGCTCTGGTAACTTTATTTCACTACCACCATATCTCCAAGAAACAATAAAACCTTTTGCTTCAAGCTGTTCAATCCAAGTAAGTGGTTTTGGTAACTCTAAATTAGGTACCTTTGCATATAATTGATACTCACTTACCCAGGGTTTAGTAATAGTCCGAATATATCTAGGTTCTTCAACCCACAATTCTTTACAATATATCTGCACAATTTCAGGCAAATCTACATCAATTCCTATGCCTTTTGTTGTTTCAATATGAAATAAACCCTCAATAAGGTGATCAGGGTCATATTGAAAATTATTTTTAAAATTTCTTACACCTTTAGCAATAATGGTATATTCCTTTAATACTTTTGGAGTTCCAGCTACGTAATTCCCTTCTACTTGAATACCAATACACATTCTAACTGTTCTTTTGTCAATCTTTTTTATATCTGAAACATACCCTTCTTCGAAATTGAAGTTATCATTAAGCCATTTAACTAAATCCGTACATTTCTTTATTCTAAGTATCCTTTTCCCATTCTTTGACATTTTCTTTCGTAGCCTTTTTTTCATATTCACTCTCCTAAGAAGTTCATTTTTATCTAATAATATCTATTATATACTGAGTTTCTTATTCAACTAACCTGCCATTTAGTCGAATAAAAAAAGCCACCTGAATTGGTAGCTGTTATTCAACTCATGCATCCTTTAGTTGAATAAGGAAATCCCATATATTAATTACTTTGTCTAAATGGTCTGAAATATAATAAATATTATAATCGCAGCAAGTACGATCGTAATAAAGAATTGTTTCCAATTCTGTACTAAAATAGGTTTTCTTCTTATTACACTATAAATTATTGAAACAATATTAATTAAAATCACGCAAGTAATGAAATAAAAAAGATGTCTATGATCTCCATGAAATATACGGTCTAATCTTTCCACTTAAAAATATCTCCCTATAAATAAAAATTTTATTTTTTATTTCAAATATCAATTCAATTTCTTTGTACAAGAACACATTATTACTTTTTTAGCATAAAAAGAGAATAAGCTACCATTAGTAATCCAATTATTATAGCTGGCGTAGCATTCAAGAAATTCCCCTCCAATATTCTCTTCAAAATTCCGATGATTTTCGATAACGTTATCCTTAAATTATCTCAAAATTTAACAACTATAGTTATTGGTAATTTATGTCTTATTGAACTAAACTGCCATTTAGTTTAAGTACATTCCTTCACAATCTCATTACTTTTATAACATAAAATATCCATTTATTTGCCAGTCTATCTATAAAATAACCCTTTAACGGAACAACTTTATCGTCACTCAACAGTGTAATGAACCTTTTAATCCATTTGTTATTGCCCTTCACTATAACAATATCTTGTTAGAAAATGGATTCTAAATTTCAATAACATTACAAGTAATTTTAAAAGACAAATCTCCTTTAAAAACGGTTTAACTTATAATTCAGCAAGTTCTTATAAACCTTTATGAATAGTAACTAGGTAAGCCATATTAAACTTTTAACGCTACTAACATCGATAACATCGTTACTAGCATCATTATCATATAATTATATTTATTGTTATCATATATGTTAACAATATCATTAATAACATACATGTAGATTGTTTGTTTATGATAATACAAATATTCGAGTATGAATTATTTAAAGAATAGCATTTTTATCCAGATTTTTTTATTCCTATATAGATAAATAAATTAACAATAGTAATATTGATCTATTTATAATGACAACTAAATCTGGGCAGTTTTTTGACAACACTTTCGTTCTAATAATATTAAAATCTAAACTATGGTTAAACATTAATAATGTCATGAAATAATTCATATTTAACATATATATTCATTATATGCCTTATATATCGCACTATAAATTACACATATATCATTATATAAAATTAAATTGTAAGTATNNATACTTACAATTTAATTTTAACGTTATCAATAATGTGACTATATATAATATCATTACTGTACACAACGACATATACAATAACATATATAATTATAATAAATTCAAAATTTATAACACTATCAGATTTGACATCATTATAAATTTTACAATATAAATATTAGATAACATTGATTATGTTAAATTCTACATATATAACATTATCATTTTTGACATTATTATCGAACTATTAATATACTTCATTATAAATCTTACAATTCAAACAACATTTATGACAATATATATGTTGGATATATCTTTATTAACAACGACATATACATCATTATCGTTTTTACAACCAAAATATAATCAACACGTTATTCACTATAATATATATGATGTCATATATATTTATATTAAAATCTACAAATATTATATTATTAATGTTAATATTATCATTATAGATTAAACATACATAATTCTATTCTAATTGAAACATAAAGCTATATCAGTTTGATACTTACTGATCCATTTGATATTTTTAAAAAATATCAAATAGAAGACAGGATTTTGTCTATAAACCTAGAAATCTTCTAATTAATTAATAGGAATTAAATAAATTTGCAATAACATTAAATATATCATATACGATGTTATATATAATGACATATGTTATAATGTGTATCGTATATATGCTAGATTATTGATCTTAATATTATTTGTCGTAGATAGATAATCAACATTCACCATTACATTACTCATCTATTTTTATGAAAGAGGTGTTAATCTTGACAGCAAAAATCGTCACATTTGGTATAAGTAAGGGTGGTTGCTCTAAATCGACTAGTAGTGGAATAACCTCCTATCTATTAAGTCAAGATGAGAAAGTCTTGGCTATTGACATGGATGGGCAAGGAAACTTAACTAGTTTCTTGACTGGAGAGTATGACATCTGCAGCGTCTTTGAAGAGAAGAGTATACTAGAAGCAATTTTAAATGAAGATGCCCGTTCTTACATAATTAAGATTAAAGAGAACCTAGACTTAATCCCGGCAAATGATTTTCTCGCAACGTTACCTAGAAGAATGTATGAAAAGGGGTTAAAATTAGACGCATTACAAAAAGCACTCGAACCTGTTATGGAGGACTATGACTGGATCATTATTGATACACCGCCAGCTTTATCTGAACAAACTGTCTTACCGTTAAGTACTTTCTCAGAAGCAGGTAGCTACGCTGTTGTCATGTTTGACGGATCAATGTTTGCATATTACGCGATTCCAAAGTTCTTAGAAATCATTGACGGTGCAAAAGAACGATACAATCCAACCTTAGAAACAGCCGGTGTTCTTTTCTCCTTAATCGATGCAAGGGCTAAAGAAAACGAAGTGATGGAAGAAGCCATTGATGAAGACTACCCTGGACTGAAATTCAATTCTATCATACGAAGGAAAGCTGCGACTAGACGTTTAGCAATCGCTGGATTTGAAGAAAATGCAGAATTAAAAGCAGCCCTAGAATACTATATTCCATTTATTAAGGAGTTGAAGGAACGTGTCTACCAAAATCAGTCTCAAAGATAAAATAAAAAAACCGAATGCTACTCAAACCTTCTTTAATTCATATGAAACAGATACAATTGAAGAGAAGACCGAAAGCAAAGCCGATATCAAACAAGAAACTGAGAACAGTAGTATAAACGAAAATAGCACTAAAAGCGTTGATATCATTAATAAAAACAACGACATAGAAAACAAAACATATGTCAACATTAACAATGATGTTATTGTTAATGATAAAATTGAAGATGAAGATGATGATTATCTTCGTAATCTTGCTTCTGGGAAAAAGACGTTGAAGAAAAAAGAAAAGAAAGTCTTTACTTCTTTTTATATGGATCCCGACTTAGCCACTGAAGTAGATAAGATTGCCGCTAGAGGTCAAAAAGGGGACAAATCAAAACTTATTAACCAGGCTTTACGAAAATTATTAGAAGACTATGGCGTATTGTAGTTTAATTAAAAACTGAGGAAAACTGTAACTTACTAATTTCAATTAATATGTACTAGAGGGGTTAATGATTTGAGTTTACGAATGAACTCAGTCGGTAAAAAAGCTGATCGCTACAGATCAGCTTTTTTTATTTTCTCAATTTTGTTCAGAGAGTTTTCGGGATTTTTTTTCCAAGTTCTATAATAATAATTGAGCCTCACAATAAGTGTTACTTAAGTGTTACTTTATAATTGAAAAAGTATTACTCAAGTGTTATTATTTATATATAAGGTAAATAAATCCAATTCAGGAGATGATTGTAAATGAAATTTAAGATTGCTTCACTAGATGCTGGAAATGATAGTTTAAAAGGTTTTATTGGAGGACTTTCTGAGGAAAATCGTATTTACATACCTAATGTCATAAAAAGAATGGATACACGTTCGATGTTGTCAGATGAAAATGAACCAATTGAAGAACTTCATGTCCATGTCACTTCTAGGGCTTTAAAAGAATCTGCTATCTATGCAGTTGGTAATTTAGCTGCGAAAGAAGTAAATAACGATGTTGTATCTTCTCGTGTTAAAAAAGGGGATTCTGAGCAAACCATCATCCTTCTTCTTACAGCACTTGCACTGGATGCAGCTAAAAATTCAGATAAAGATGTAATTAATGTAAAATACTTATTGAGTACAGGTTTACCGTTAGATGAGGTAAAAGATGATGAAAATGCAAGGACGAATTTTAAGAAAAAACTGATGGAGAGTATGCATGAGGTAAAATTCGAACAAACACCTGGAGGGTTAAAAGGAAAAACAGTTCGAATTGAGTTTGAAGACGTTATTGTAAGTATCGAGGGATATGCAGCAATGATCAATCTAATGATGGATGATCATTTTAATAAGAAGAATCCTGAACTAATATCTAAAAATATATTAATCACAGACATTGGTGGTAACACTAGAGATAAAGCGATTATTAGAAACGGTAAAATTGATAATGAAAGCTCTGAAGGGGATATTGCTGGGATCGGTAATTACCTTGATTTAATAAATAAAGATTTAGACCGTGAATACAGAAAAACCATTTTCAAATCAAGACGTCAACTTGTAGAAAACATTGTACGCGAGAACGATCCATATATTATCAAGCCGGATGGTAAACCTGTTTCAATTAAAACGACTGTTGATAAACATCTACAAACATACGCTCAATTGCAATACAACGATATTGTTAGCACATGGGATAAAGTTGGCGATCTAGATGAAATTTACATTGTAGGTGGTTCAGCAGCTATCATTCGGGAACAATTAGAAGGTTTAAATAAAGAAAGTAAAGGGTATGAATTACATTTTTTAGAAGCAGATGAGAGTATTTGGAGCATCGCAAAAGCATATTTCAAAATCCTCTACATCGCTTCTAAAAATAAAGGGATTGAATTAGAGATACAAAAAGTAGGTGTATAATGAGTGTCAAATAAAAAACCATTAGCACCTGGTAAAACATTTTCTATTAAACTCCCAGTAGAGATAAGTGATAAAACACTAAATTTTTTAAATGAATTAGATAAACGTAATTCAGTAATATTAAATCTAATTGAAGCAGCAGCAAAAGAAGCAAATGAAGAATCAATCGGTGACAACATAAACATAAGTTTAGACTATAAACTTACATTTGAAGACAGAAAGTTATTAGATGATCCGGTTATTCAAAAATCCATTTCTGCATTCGTTGCCATGTTACTTGGTAGTAAAAATACCATTCAAACACTAAGGCTTTATCCAACTAATCCTACTCAGAATACCAACAAAAAGAATACGGATGAAGATTTTTCTGACTTTGCAGGGATGTTAGATTTTGAGTAAACACTAGTTGAAGAAATTAAAATTATGAAAATAATATTGAAACCTACAAAAATGACCGAGTAATCGGTCATTTTTGCATAATTTGAATTGTAAGGAATACAAGAGCATAGAAAACAAATAAATTAGCCCTAACTAAAGATTATTTCCAAAATGTTTAAGTTTTTTAAACTCAGCAATCGACTGCAATTGACGGAAATTAAAACTGCTTACTTGAGGCATTTTTCATCTTCAAACATAAGTTTTTCTGATCGTTATATATCAAGATGAATATCATATATGTTAATATATATTATGTATTAAAGATATACATATATAATATTATTAACATTAAATTGTTATACATATAATATTATTCTTCAAGTTTATCCATATTCTCTAGATTTTTATGTTGTTTCTCCTTGCCAACATGGGTATAACTAGAGGTTATTTCACTTGATGTATGCCCTAATTGCGTTTGTAGCCCAATCAAATCTTTATTTGCTGTCCAATGCTTCGTTGCGAAAGTATGACGTAACTTGTGTGGTGTTAAACGTTTATTTACATTAAATGCTTTCGAATATTTTTCTACTAGATCCTGAATCGATCGAGTAGAAAGGGGTGAGTAACTTCCTTTATATTTAGTGAAAAATACATGTTTTTCATCGGTAGCACAACCATAATTTTCTGCTCTTGTATGCAAGTATTCTTTTAATTCATCCATAGCTCTTGGACTTACAGTGACATATACTTTTCCTGATTGCCCCTTACGATAAACTCCTAATAAGTTTTCCTCAAAATTTATATCTTCTAATTGTAAAAATGTTAATTCAGACAATCGTAATCCGCTGCCTAAAAAGAGCGATAGGATGGCCAAATCTCTATATTTATCCCTTTGGAAAAATCTTAATTGGATAGGGGAAAGGGACTTTTCATATTCAGCTGCAACAAAATCCAAAAAACGTAAATCCTCATTTCCTTTATAGATATTATGTTCAAAAGAATCAGCACGTTTCGCGGGATCTGAACTTACTTTAGTAGTCTCTATTTTTGCAAAAACATTTCGATAAAAGTATGGTTCTTTCGTTATTGGATCCTCTGATTTTTGTGTTAAATAATTAAATAAACTTTTAAGTGCACTAATACGTCTATTAACAGTTCTTGGTTCGTATTTACCATCAAGATAACCCTGATACTCTTCAGCTTCTTCTAGAGGAAGTTCAGCTAGTATCGATATAGGTATATCAACAGGTGAGATAACATCTTTATCTAGTTTATCTAATACCCAAGTATTATCGGCTAAAAAATTGAAAAATAACTTATAATCATTAGCATAGTTAAATAGAGTAGTAGCTGATCGTTTACGATTTTTCTGAAAGTACTTAAACACGTATGGTGGAAGAGAAGGTAGCAGAGCTTTTAATTGATGAAGATGTTTTTCTTGTTGTAAATTTTTCGTTTTCACTTCAAATTGCTCAATATCCTTAAGTGTTTTTGATATATGATGCATAGTATCATTCCTTATCTTACTTTCTTCGACAAAGTTCGCATATAATCCATTTTATAAGCGTACTTATTTACATAATATAATGATTAAAAAGTGTCTGAAATTTTTATGATATGTTGTGTAAATGATTTAAAATCTCCAAGATGATTCTCAATTATTTTTTCTACAATATCAAGGTTAACGCTTTGATAATCATGCACAGCGATATTTCGAAATCCAACCATTGCTTTTAATTTCGTTGAAAGGTCTTGAGAGAGCAGGGAGTTAGCTACTAATAAATCAAACGCATCTCGACTTGTTTGTGGAATTCCCAGTTTTCTAACCGCCACTAAATGCATAGCTAAATCAATACACGCTTCACAAGCTCTTTGTATGTTTAGAATAATAGAATCTTGCTTAGTAAAATCATTAAGATTCAATGGGTTATTGTCATAAACTTCATTTATTCTAGAAATACAACGTTCTATTGTAGAAATTTTATTTAAAATTACTTGATTATTCATAAATTGAACCTCTTTTCTTGATATTTTTTAAGATTTCGATTCTTTCTTCATTCAATTTTGCATACATCTTTAAGGTTTTCATTTCAAAATTTATTCTCCGTTCATCATCTGCACAGTATATTACTTTCCCATTATGTATAATTTCGGCTTGAAATACTGTTGAAGCATTGATTAAATCTATTAAATCAACGTTGTAATTTATAATATTAGCTAGTTCTTGTGATAATAAAAATCGTTCATAATTACTTAATTTAGAATCACTAAGATAAGCTATATCATAATCACTATCAGGTCGCATACGATCTTGAGCTGCAGAACCAAATAAGAAAATAGCATATGGATTAATTTTTTTGATTAATGTATCTGTTATTTTTTGTAGCAATTCTTGAGGGATCATTCAGATTTACCTCCTAAATTATGTAAATTATATATTTTATTATACCACATTTATATACTCAATAAACAACTTCGCGTTTAACTTGAATTATATGCGGAGTTGTTTATTATTATCTATAATCATAATTTAACGATTGGGAGAGTTGCTGTAGTACTCCCCTCTCTTTTAGCCGTAAAACTTCAATAGAATTTGGACGAATAAATACTTGTAATCAAGAAAAAACAATATTTTTACTTCCTTATATGTTGAATAGCCGGCAGTTGTAAAGAAGCCAAGGTAGCAACAGTTGCAGCCCCATTATGTACAGCAGCTGACCATGCACCTACTTCATTTAGATAAGAAGGCTTATTCATGCTCCCTACTAAAGCACTTTCATAGTCATCAATATATCCTTCAAACTTATCGAGAGTTCTACTATTATTTCCAGAGCTTACTTTTCCAGTAATTTTTACATAGTTATGTGACCCCGAACCTAACGCTTGAACTATTTTCTAACTTCATCATTACTTATTCAACTAAAATACTATAGGTTGAATGAAAAAAGGTAGCATGGTCGCCCACACTACCTTTTGAGTCACTTTCTTTTAAAATTCTTAATAAATGTTAGATTACAACCCTAGTTCACTCTTTACAATCTCGAGCGTTTTCATTTTATATTTACTTATAGGTTTAGGTGCATCTTGTATTGAAGGATTTTGCATTAAATAGTTCTTTTCGACGAATGCAAAATCTTTTGCATCTACTTTACCATCAATATTAATGTCTGCATTTCGTTTGTTTGTTCCCCAATATGTCTGAATATATAGCGCGTCCATGACATCGATTACATCGTCTCCATTAACGTCTCCTCCAAGTAATTTAGGAAGATCAATCTTTTTATATTGACCCATCAATTCTCCGGAATCACTTAGCATGCCAATTTTGAAATCATAAAAACTTCTAAAGTGTCCCGGAACTTTTACAGTCATTCGGAGAGGTTTGTCAGTAAGTGCTAAATGTAAAGCTTCAATTTTTCCATACTTAGTAAAGATTTGATTATACGGATTCCCATTAGCATCTTGGACTGAAACATCTGCTCCCACTAAACTGTAATCTCTTCTACTATCAAACTGTCCACTACTTGTTAATAAACCTTCAGCAAATAAAACAGATTTCATTTTTGAATAAGTCGGAACAAAATCAACAAATGGTGAATTTGTGAGAAGAAAATTGCTCTTACCTGATCGGTCTACATATGAGCCGGATGTAAAAACAAGAGAACTATCAGGCCTTATTTCAAAATTATAATCTTTTACTCTATACTTAACCTCAGCTAATGGAATATCTCCATTTAAAGTTTGTGTATTACTATCAGCAGCTTCGAGTGTTACGCTATTTGCTGAAGTTTTTGTGAATTTCATTTCACCTAGTTTACTAGAGTCTGGGTGTATTTCAATGTTTTCAATATTTAAGTAGTCTGAAGCAACACTTAAGTTTACAGTTCCCTTTTTAAAATTGATAGCATTTTTTAATACGATTTCCGCTTTAACTAAATCATCGGGTTTCGCATTATCTTTATCTACGATTGCAACCATGTATGGTGTACCCTTTTTCACAATTTTAATTGTCTTGGGTGTTACACTACCGTTACCTGCAGGATCGACTACAACTAATTTAACAACTTTTATTCCAGTACCAACCGGGACATCGTATTTAAATGTACCATCTTTATTTACAGGTATTTCAATCGGTACTTCTCCTTGTGCTGTATCGTAAACCTTGTTAGCAGACTGGTCAATATTCATACCCTCTGCTTTATAATCCTCAATATTCTGGTCAAATACTGATCCAGTTATTGTAACTGACTTTTGCCCTTCCTCATATTCAATCATATCCCCTACCGGTCCATCGATCGTATATTTAGGCTTTCTATTATCAATTTCTAAATCACGAGTTTCTGTGAACTGCTTACCAGTGTCACTTGTAGCAAGCATTTTAATTTTATAAAAGCCTTCATCCGCTACAACACGGGTTGAACTTATACCAGAAGGAGAGGAGCTATCGAATGGGTAATAGGTACCAGTAAAAAGACTCAAATTAACTAAATCGCCTTCATTTATGCTAAATCCATTTACTGTTCCAAGATAACCTATTTCCTGGTTTGTTCTTCCATCTTCCAAAATGAAATCAATATTTCTAACGTTTGATTTCATTTGAACTTGAACATTTAATCCTTTAATTGTGTTCGGGCTTGAATAAGAATCTCGATCTCGGTCTACTGACAAGCCTTGTGATGACGTTTCAAATACTCCTATCCCTTCCTCAACAGCATGTACAGCAAAAGGAATCTTATATGTTTCCCCAGGATCATTCACATTTGTATAAACAACATATCCCTCATAATTACCTTTCTCTGCTGATTTTGGTATAAAAATGGAAGCCTTTGTATTTTTTTGAGAATTTGCAGCTAGTTTAATAGTTGGCTCAATCGTAACCTTTACGCCATTTTTCTCAGCATCTTTAGCTCCTCTTAGCCCTGTTTGAAATTTAACTGCTACATCAAATGTTTTTGGTTCATCACCTGAATTTTTAACTACAATTTTACGTTCTTCATTAACATCTGCACTTAGATCGACTGAACCAAAGCTAAGTGCACCTGTTTCATCTTTAATCGTTTTTTCTTTTTCATTTTTTATCATTGGCGTTTGATTTTGAACTTTAATTTCTATCGACGAATGAACCGCTTTATATATGTCCGCTCGACCTGCTCCCGATTCAAATACACTATAGTCCTTACTTAATGGATCAGCCGTATTCATAAGAATCGCCTTAACATCACTTGGTTGTAAGCTTGGTTTTGCTTGGAGTAAAAGTGCTGCCATACCTGTGACATTAGGTGTAGCCATTGATGTACCTGAAAGACGTTCATATGCGTACTTATAATCGTTCGGCGTATTTTTATTAATCATATAAGCTGGTACAGTAGAAAATACACCAACACCTGGAGCAGTAATTTCTGGCTTAATATCGTACGTAACACGAGCTGGCCCACGTGAACTAAAATCCGCTAGTTCGTCTGCTTTAGTTTGAATTTGTCCGAGTTCATTAAAAGTAAAAGTACTTGCTGTGTTGATTTTTGATTTCAATGCTAATCCTTGCGCGTTCGTTAATGTGAATGTTGGAATATAATCTAAACCTTCACCTAAATAGGAAGGTATTAGCCCTTCATCTGGATTATTATTGAAAAGTAGAGCAGCTGTTGCACCATTTTGTTTAGCAAACTTTACTTTGTCGCTCAAAGCAATATTATTTCCACGACTTATTAATGCAATTTTCCCTTTGACATCTTTGTTTTTATAATCAGCCGATGCACCATAACCAACGTCTATGATTGAATATGTTTGACCATTTAATTGCTCCGGATGATCAGTATATCCTTTAGCCATTTCTTGTAAGTCGGCAGAAATTGTTTCGGTACCTGATTGAAGTGTACTCTTATATGTATATACATTATTTGGTTCATTACTTGCACCAACAGTCAGTGCAAGAGCTGCCGTACCAGGAGAGCCTAATGTGTACATATCATTTCCACTGTTACCAGCAGCAATTACTGCTGTAACTCCGCTTAGGACAGCTTGATTGATTGCGATACTAGTAGAATATAAAGGATTATTAATTCCTGCACCTAAGGATAAATTAATGACGTCCATTCCATCTGCTACAGCTTTATCGATACCTGCCAGAACGTTTTCTTCTGTGCCCCCACCATAAGGTCCTAATACACGATAAGCATATAAATCTACATCAGGAGCGATACCTTCCATTTTGATGTCACCGTCATTTTTCCCTTGTCCAGCGATAATTCCTGCTACATGCGTTCCATGTTCAGTATAATATGGTGCACCTGTTGCCCAGAAAAATTCTGCCCATCCAGATTTTTTCCAATCTTCATATGTTGCTTCCATCGGATCGTTATCATTATTAACAAAATCATATCCACCTTTATAAACATCCTTTAAATCTGGATGATTATAGTCAATACCAGTGTCAATAACTCCAACTTTAATACCTTTTCCAGTAATACCTTCTTGGTGAAGTTTATCAACCCCTAGAAATGAAAGAGCTGATTTATTGCTCGATCCTCCAGTTTGCATTTCTTCTTGTGTATTATCAATTTCGGCATGTACTTCTTCATTACTCCATATTGCTTTTACAGCTTTCGATTTTAATAGGTTTTTAATTTGATTTGCTGGAAGACTCATTGAAACACCATTAAATGCATATTTAAATGAACGTTTAACTTTATAATTTACATTTTTACTATTGTCATTTGTTAATACTTGTCCTAAGTCATTCACAAAAGTTGAATGATCTTGATCAACTAGATTTGACGCTTCGTTCATTGTTAATGACTGGCCTTTTAAGCTTGATTCAACATGTGCAATTTTTGCGGGTTTATTCTTAAATTCAACAATTACACTCGTTTGGGTAGTAGAATCTAAATCGATATCAGGATTTACTTGAAGTCCCGTTTCATTACTCGTTGAAAGCTGATGAAGTGCTGCCCTCTCGGCTGGTGATAAATTCGCTAGCATTTCATCTACTTTCGAATAAGTTGCAGCTTTTGATGAGATTGTTACATGACCTAAAGAGCCAAGAATAAAGCTGGACGATAACGCTAACACTGAAAAGCTTTTGACAATCTTGCTTCTAGAAATATTTTTTCCCATTTTCTACCTCCTATTTTTTTAAAAAAACCACTTTTATTATCGAATATTCTAAATATTCATTCATTCTAGGTATTCATGTCCTATTAAATCAACCGTTTAAATAATTTTCGACGAAGTTTCCCCTTCATTTTACATTCTCCTCCTAGTATCCTTTAACGCAAGTAAAATCTAATGACGACTGCTTATATGAATCTATTAAATATAATTTTTAATGTTCATACTCAATCCTTCACAAAAAGTTACTTTACAAAACCTATTATCAAGAATATTCAGAATTTTTTCAATTGGGTTATAAAATTCTTGTATTTAGAGAGTATTTAGAGGAATAATCCAAATTCTCAACGATGTTCGACATAATTTTCGGAGAAAGTTTATAAACTTTGTATAATATAATCTTTTATACAAGGAATGACTTTGTTAAATAGTTCTAAGGATTATGCTCCATTTCCCAAAAGCAGTTTATAGTTTATCTGAATTACGACCTGAGCAGTTTAATTAAAAAAAGCTGTCAGCCTTACAAGGCTGACAGCTTTTTTTGTTTGAAGATTTCATCTTTACAAGTTACCAAGAAAGGAATCTACTTTATTATGAGCAATCAAAATAATTTCCATGAATGTCTAAAATAGTCTTTGGATTGGAATCAAAAATATTAGATCATATTATCTAACACTTTCTAATTTCTCCTCAAATGGCCACGACGGAAGCATTTTGCTTATCGTTTTATCTTCTCGATACCCTAAAGCATATTCTGCCTGCATAATCGTGTGAATTTCCCTAGTTCCTTCATATATAACTGGTGCCTTTGCATTTCGTAAGAATCTTTCCACCGGATATTCATTGGAATATCCATAAGCACCATGTATTTGAACGGCATCACTCGCTGCCTCAAATCCAGCATCACATGAGATCCATTTAGCAAGTGAGGTTTCTTGTGTATTGCGTTTTCCTTCATTTTTCAAACATCCCGCACGATAAACAAGTAAGCGAGAGATTTCCAGATTTGCAGACATTTTGGCAATCATTTGTTGGACCAATTGATGTTTTCCAATTTCTTTTCCAAATGTCTTACGTTCATGACAGTATTTAATACTTTCTTCTAAACACGCATTAATTAGACCACAAGCACCTGCTGCAACCGTAAATCTTCCATTATCCAACGCAGCCATTGCAATTTTAAAGCCTTCACCTTCTTGGCCCAACAAATTTTCTGCCGGTACGTGTACTTCCTCTAAGAAAACTTCACCCGTATTTCCTGCACGAATTCCTAATTTTCCTTTAATCGCCTTTGTTGTAACACCTGGAAAAGTACGCTCAACAATAAAGCAGCTAATACCATGGTGCGCCTTATCTTTATCCGTTTTGGCAAAAATTAAGAAATGATCTGCTACATCACATAAGGAAATCCAGGTTTTAGAACCGTTTAAGATATAATGATTACCTTCTCGTCTTGCTGTAGTTTGCATTGCCGCAACATCTGAACCTGCATTCGGCTCAGTTAGACCAAAAGCTCCTATTTTTTCTCCACGAGCTTGCGGAACTAGATATTTTTCTTTTTGAAATTCATTGCCCCATTGCAACAATGTCATACTATTTAAACCTGTATGAACCGAAACTGCAGTACGGAATGCGGTATCTCCACGTTCTAACTCTTCACAAACAATCGCAAGGGTATTATAATCCATTCCGACACCGCCATATTTCTCTGGAATACACACACCCATCAGCTCTAAATCAGCTAATCGTTTTAAGACATTTCTTTCAAAATGTCCCTTCTCATCCCATTCTTGAATAAAAGGATTAATCTCACGATCAACAAATTTACGGACCATTTTTTTTACGGATTCTTGTTCTTCTGTTAATGAAAAATTCAACATGCTAAGTTCCTCCAGATAATTTATTTTAAATAAAGAATTATTTATTATTTAATTTTCTAAATACAACAAAATAGTCTAGATATGTTCATATTAAAACAGGCTTATTGCCCCGTAAATTGTGGTTTTCTCCGTTCGCTAAACGCACTAAGAGCTTCTATACGGTCTACTGTGGGAATCGTAAGTTCATATGCCTTGGCCTCAATAGCAAGTCCAGTTTGCAAATCTGTATTCATTCCATGAGTGATGGCATATTTCGCCTGTTTTAATGCAACCGGACCATTTTTCATCATATCTGCCGCCAATTCTTCACAAACAGCCTTTAGACTGTTACGCGGGACCACTTTTAAAAAGATGCCTAAATCAAGTGCCTCTTTTGCTGTCAACTTTTTAGCAGTAAAGATCAGCTCTTTTGCTTTTGTTTCACCGATTAACCTCGGTAGTCGCTGTGTACCGCCAGCGCCTGGGATGATTGCCCAACTTGTTTCCGTTAATCCCACTAAAGTTTCTGGGACTGCTATGGAAAAATCACACGACAATAGCCATTCAAAACCTCCACCTAGTGCATAGCCATTAACGGCTGCAATTGTCGGCTGAGGAAGTCCTGCAATACTATTAAACAATTCTCGAATTGCTTTGACATTTCTTTTTACTTCCACTTCATCTAACGACTTTCTTTCTTTCAAATCCACTCCAGCACTGAAAGCTTTATCGCCCGTTCCGGTGAAAATAACAACACGTATACCTTCGTTAGTATAAATCGCATCTACTACTTCCTGCAGTTCAACTAGAGTCTCATAATTAAAACAATTCAACACTTCAGGACGATTTACTGTGACATAACCGATATTATTTTCCACTTTAAAGAGTACGTTGGTCATGAGAATTCCCTCCTATTACTTAAAACAATATCCCTTAACGGACCGAGATTTATTTTTAATCTTCCGTTTTTTCAATGATTGCAGATATGCCTTGTCCAACACCGACACACATGGTAGCTAGTCCATACTGGACATTTCGCTTTTTCATCTCGTGAAGTAATGTTGTTAAAATACGTGCTCCACTCGCTCCAAGCGGATGACCTAATGCAATTGCACCACCGTTTACATTAACTTTTTCTGGATCTAACTTTAATTGGCGGATACATTCAAGTGATTGGGAAGCGAAGGCCTCGTTTAATTCAATAAGTCCAATATCGTCTATTTTCAAATTTGCCCTTTCTAATGCTTTGCGGGTTGAATAAATTGGACCTAGCCCCATAACAGATGGTTCCAAACCGGCAACTGCTCCGACTACATATTTGGCTAGAGGCTTTAATCTGAGTTCCTTAGCCTTTTCTGCACTCATTAATAGTAATGCGGAAGCTCCGTCATTCACCCCAGAAGCATTACCGGCCGTTACAGTACCATCTTCAAAAAGTGGTTTCAGTTTTCCGAGTTTTTCAATCGTTGTATCCGAGCGAGGATGCTCGTCTTGATCAAAAACTACCTCGTTCCCTCTTCGGTCCGTAAATCTAACAGGGACAACTTCATTTGCGAATCGTTCATTTTCAATTGAGCGTTTTGTTTTCTGCTGGCTTTGAAATGCGAATTGATCTTGATCTTCTCGAGAAACAGAGAAGCTCTTGGCAATATTTTCTGCTGTTTGCGGCATTGAGTCTGTTCCATACATCTCTTCTAGCTTGTTATTTGTAAAACGCCATCCAATCGTTGTATCCATAAGCTCCAATGATCCTCGCGGAAAATCACTTTCAGGTTTTGCCATGACATAAGGGGCTCTCGTCATGCTTTCCGTCCCTCCAGCTATGTAGATATCGCCTTCTCCTGCAGCAATGGATTTGGCAGCGTACATAACAGCATCAAGTCCAGAACCACATAAGCGGTTAATTGTAGTTCCGGCCACACTCACAGGAAGTCCTGCAAGTAGAGCTGACATTCTCGCTACATTGCGATTATCTTCACCAGCTTGATTGGCATTACCAAAAATTACATCCTCAATTTGTTCTGACGGTAGATTAGGATTTCGTTCAATTAGTGCCTTAATGACGATTGCTCCCAAATCATCCGGACGCACACTCTTTAACGCACCTTTGTACCTTCCAATTGGCGTTCTAACAGCATCTATAATCACTACTTCTCTCATTTGCCAACCAACTCTTCTTTCTTCGCATAGTCATATACACCTTTACCAGATTTACGACCAAGACGCCCCGCCTTTACATACTGTTCAAGTAAAGGAGCTGGACGATATTTTTCGCCCAATTTTTCATGTAGATAGTTTAAATTATTCAGACGTGCATCAAGACCGACCATGTCTGCCAATTCAAAGGGACCCATCGGATACCTAAGCCCTAGTTTAATCGCTTTATCAATTTCTTCTGGTGTACCTAGTCCTTCTTGAAGCATATAAAAGGCTTCATTACCAACTAGTGCACTAATTCGGCTTGTCACAAATCCAGGGAATTCATTAATAACAACCGTTTCTTTTCCCATCTCTTCTGCTAATTTTTTGATAGCTTCCGCAGTTTCATCGCTCGTTTCAAGGCCGCGAATAATCTCAACTAGCGGCATTTTATGTACTGGGTTAAAAAAGTGCATTGCTATGGTCAAAGCGGGACGTTTTGCATAAGAAGCAATTTCCGTTGGGCTCATTGTAGAAGTATTCGTTGCAAAAATGCAATGAGCTGGTGCGAATCGTTCGATCGTTTCAAACACCTGTTTTTTAATTTCAGCTTTTTCAGTAACCGCCTCGATAATGACATCAGCAGTAGAAGCTGCTTTTTGCAAATCAGTCAAATAAGATAGGTTCACTTTCGCCTGCTGCTCCTGTACTTTTGTAAGCTTTCCTCTTAAAAGTGCATTTTCAAATATAGTACTCAATTCAGCTTCAGCATTTTTAATTGCAGCTTCATTGATATCAACTAAAGTAACAGTCAAACCACTAACAGCTCCGGTATATGCAATTCCTCGTCCCATAACGCCTGAACCAACGACAACCAAATTTTTCATTATTTCTCCTCCTAATTCTAATCATGTTGATTCATATTAATAAATTGATAAACCAATTAGT
Source organism: Bacillus sp. AFS077874 (assembly GCF_002566505.1). Taxonomy (NCBI): domain Bacteria; kingdom Bacillati; phylum Bacillota; class Bacilli; order Caryophanales; family Bacillaceae; genus Bacillus; species Bacillus sp. AFS077874. Next base: position 19,530 of record NZ_NUYF01000004.1, on the reverse strand, counting down.
ATAAACCTACATAGAACTGATATCACGAACGCCTTCTTTTTGTTCGAAGAAAGCGTTTTCTTTACTTTCAAATGGATCATACATTTTTTCTCGGATGAACAGTGCGGGTATAACTGCTGCCAAAACATAGGCAATCGCTAGTGAAGCTAGACCAAATCCGATTGATTGGGATTCCGCAATCACACCGATTATAAATGGAGCCATTGCAGACCCTACTCTACCAACGTTATACGACCCTCCAACCGCTGTACCACGAATATGAGTAGGAAAACTCTCACTCATATATGTAGCATTCACCGCATATGGCATACCATAGAGAAAGCCAAGTATAGTTAGTAATACAATAATATTTGTCGGTGAATTATAAAGATAAACAATAGGTAAAACAATTGCGGTGGCTATCCCACCAATGATAAACATCGTACGTCGTCCGAATCGATCAGCAAGCCAACCTGTAATAATCTTACCTAAAATTGCTGCTGCGTACGTTCCGACAATATATCCTGTCATCTTTTTAAAATCAAAACCTAAATCAGATACAATATACGTTGGAAGCCAAGTACCAATGCCATAATAAGCAAATTGTAAGAAGGTAGAAGTTAGAGCCCAGAATATGAAAATTGATCTTGTTTTTGGTTCTTTGAAAATCATAATCCATTCGTTTTTCTTATCTACCTTTGGTTTTTGCGTTCTATCTTTCCACCCTTTAGGTTCCGGAATCTTGTATCCGATATAAACTGCCAAAATCACTGGGATAATCGCAATAAAGTATAGAGGTCGCCATCCGTAAATTGGTAAGATTGCGCCTGCCAATAAAGCTGCTAATAAATATCCTGCTGAATAAGCTGCTTGTAGTGTCCCTAAGATTGTTGTTCTTTTTTTCATAGGTACATATTCAGCCATTAGCATCGTACATATGGTATATTCCGCCCCTATGCCTATAGCAGAAATAAGTCGAATGAGAATAAATTGTTCGTATGTCTGGGCAAACCCAAGCAATGCAGTACCGACAGAAAATAGAACCATCATCCAAGTTGCCATCCGTACGCGACCATATCGATCAGATAACCAACCACCAACGATACCGCCGATCGCCATACCAACTAAGGACCATGTAGCAATAAGGCCCGCATCAACTTTACCAATATTGAACTCTTTCATCAGACTAGGCATCGTTATTGACAGCATGATTAAGTCCATTCCATCTACCAATAGAGCTAGAAAGCAAGCAACAAATACTACAATCCAAATTCGTTCTGAAGTACTTTTACCCATTATAAACACCGCCTTTTTTTACACATATTTGTTAAAACTCCCTTAAGTTAATAAGGTTCTTTGTAAATGCTGTGTATTGGTGGAATTATTGCATAATAGGAATGTATGATAAGTTCGTAGATCACAGCTACATTTTCCAATTTTATATTTGATTATGCGTATATTACTAACTGCCATTTAATTATTCGGTATTTAAAAGATTTTCGTTTAAAAATAATGCATTTTCAGTAGGGTTCCTCTCTTTACTAAACAAAATAGATGTGGAACAATGCAATTTATTATTAAATGATTTTTTCTTGTTTGAACACTTTGATTTTTTTGCTGTCATACCCTAACTCTAGCAAAACTTCTTCAGTATGCTCTCCATGTAAAGGAGGGTGTCTGTCAATCGTGACAGGCGTATCAGAAAGTTTTATAGGTGAACCTAATAGTTTAACAGTTCCAATTGAAGGATGATTTACTTTTTGTATCAATTGCCTTTCAAGTACATGCTTATTTTCAAACACTCGATCTAATGTATTAATTGGCCCACAAGGTATATTGTTTTCCTGGAAGATTGTGAGCCACTCATCTGCGGTTTTTGTTAACAACAAACCGTCTTGTATTAGAGGTATTAATATGTCTCTATTAATGATACGTGCGTTAGCTGTTGCAAATCGTTCATCATAGGCCAGATTATCAACCTCTAATAATGAACAAAGACGCTGAAACTGTCTGTCGTTACCTACTGCAATAATAATCTCATAATCTTTTGTTTTAAAATTTTGATAAGGAACTAGTGTTGGATGTTGATTCCCATAACGAATAGGTAGATTTCCTGTATTTAAAAAACCTGTCCCAATATTGAGTAAAGACGCTACCATTGAATCTAAAAGGGAGATATCACAATGTTGTCCACAACCTGTGTGATTTCTTGCCTGTAAAGCTGCTAAAATACTTATAACAGCATGAAGACCTGTATATAAGTCAGCCATAGCAATACCAGCCTTTGTAGGTTCCCCGTCTGGTGATCCATTAACACTCATAAATCCGCTCATTGCCTGAGCAAGAAAGTCATATCCTGGCAACTGTTTATAAGGTCCCGTATGCCCAAATCCTGTGATAGAGCAGTGGATTAATTTAGGATTTAGCGCTTTCATTTCTTCATACCCTAATCCTAATCGTTCCATGGTCCCTGTTTTAAAATTTTCTACAACAACATCTGTATCCTTGAGGATTTCTTTAATGATCCGGATTCCTTCTTCTGTCTTTAAATTCACTGTAATTGCCCGTTTATTTCGATTAACTGCCATAAAATACAAACTTATATCCTCAACATCAGGTGGAAACCAAGTCCGTGTTTCATCTACAATATCTGGACCTTCCACTTTAATGACATCTGCTCCTAAGTCCCCTAACATACTAGTACAAATCGGACCAGCTACCACCCGACTTAAATCGAGAATTTTAATTCCGTCTAATGCTTTAGTCATCGAACTCTCCTCTATTCTATATCGTTGTTATACAACTACTGTTTGTTTAGAGTGTTGTGGATTGTTGCACATTTTTTAACAAACTTTCTACAGCCTTTTCTGGAACTTGTTCCCAATCAACAATCGCATCAAACCATTGTAATAATGATTGATCTGAGTAACTAAATTCATCCAAACCATTCGAAAGCAAATAACGATGGATATATTGTAAAGTCATGTATAATTTTCGGTAGCTCCCTTGTTCTGAAATTTGCACATCTGCTTCATCTAGTAAAAGACTGGCAGCAAATACATGGTACATACGGTTCATTAATTGTTTAGCAGGTAGTTCTCTCTCTTGCTCATGGAGATTCATTATTTTTTTCGATTGTGATTCAATTTTATTGATAATTTGTAGAAGGATACTTCTAACCTGGTGAGCCAAAGAATCTGAGATATTTTCATTGAGATTATAAATTGTGCTAAAGAAGATCTCCCCTGCTTTATCTTTCACTAGTGCTCTTATAACATCTAAGGCAACGATATTTGTGGTACCTTCCCAAATCGAACCTACATGCGCATCACGTACAATTTTCGAGTCAACCCAATCCTCAATATATCCATTTCCTCCTCTAGCTTCCATTCCTTCAGAGGTAACATATCTTGCTCGTTTACAAATGTATCCTTTTAATAAAGGTGTTAAAATTCGTAATAGCTTTTCATCAGTTTTGCTTCCCTGATCCGATTTATCATAAACAGATGCTGTGTAAAAAGTGATCGCTGCCGCAGCCTCAGAATCTAGTAATAATTCAAAAAGTGTTTCTTTCATGAGTGGTTTATCAGCTATCGAACTTCCAAATGCAACACGTCCTCGAGCTGAAACGAGTGCTTCTAGAAAGCTTCTTCTCATCATTGCTGTAGAACGTACGGCATTTGATAATCGAGAAGAGTTTACCATCGACATCATTTGTTTAAATCCTGTAGTAATATCACCTACAACATAAGCGGTTGCTCCTTCAAACGTTACTTCACCCGAAGCCATATCTCGCGTACCGAACTTATCTTTTAAACGATTGACTCTATATTTATTTAGAGATCCATCCGGTAATTTTCTTGGCATTAAAAACATTCCAAGACCTTTTGTACCTTCAGGAGCACCCTCAGGGCGTGCCAAAACTAAAGCAACATCTGCTGAAACATTGGAACAAAACCACTTGTCTCCCCAAAGCTCCCACTGGTCACCAACTTTTTTTGCCATTACTGTGTTGGCACCAACATCAGAACCTCCTTGCTTTTCTGTCATAAATTGGGCTCCTGTCCACAATTCGTTCATATCAGTGCTAGTCATACGAGTTAAATAAGTTTGCTGCAATTCTTTATTGCCGAATTTTCCTAAGACTCGTGCAGCAGAATCAGTCATGCTCATTGGACAAGCTAAACCGAATTCGGACTGTACAAATAGATACCAAAAACCATACTTAAGTACATGTGGTAGTTTCGTAGAGAACCCTAGCACAGGCTTATGTGACATAGCGACCAAACCAAATTTACTATATCCCAAATATTCCATTTCTTTATAGGAAGGATGGTATTCAACTTTGTCTATACGCTCTCCCTTTGAATTATAATTTATTAATTCAGGAGTGTGCTTGTCTGCAGTGCGTGATAACTCATCTAACCGCGTTCCAGCTAGTTCTCCTAATTCTATTAGGAAAGGAAGGGCACGCTCATAGTCTTCACTAGAAAGATAACGTTTAAGTATAAAAGGTAGATTTAAATCTTCTTTTAAAAAGTTTAATCCTACTGTATCAGGCATTGCACCTAAATGAGCTTTTGTAGGATTAGAATTTAATAGATTTACACTCATTTTAATTCCCTCCGATTAATGTTTTTAGTTTTTTCATAATGAAATATGTTGTAGTATTCATCACTTTTTCAAGCTAGTTAGTTAGAAAATTATAAGATACTTGTTTTTTTGATTTTCAATTCACATCCTTCACTACTAAAATAATTAACATTATCGGAATTCAAATTCCTATATTATGAATATATAGATAATTTTCTGAACAGTCAAACTTTTTAAATTAGAAAAATTGAATTTTTTACCAAATACCAACACATATACGTGGAAATAAAATTTAACAAAAAGGACGCTCCATAAAGAGCACTTTTCGTGCTCTTTATGGAGCGTCTTTTTTCAAATTATAATAATGACATACAAAAAAAAGACTTTCCCTATAGTTTAGCTCATTATTTTAGCATGCTATAATACATTTAATACTTAATACGAAATGGAATTTACTCGGAGGATTTTATTTATGAACTCAAAGATTTCTACAACGGTGCAACGTGCAATCAAAATTATTAATTATCTAAATGAAGCACCCGGTCCACAAGGAATAAAAACTATTAGCGAAAATTTAAATATCTCCCCTCCTATCACACATCGTATCCTTGCTACTTTAAAAATGGAGGGTCTGGTATTCCAAGAAATAAACTCTAAAAAATATTCCCTTGGTACGGTTTTTATTGATTATGCAAATAAAATAATTACTGACATATCCCTTATCAATTTAATTGATCCGCATTTAATTAATTTGAGAGATGAAACTAAGGAAACGGTCGGCTTGTATATGTTAACAGGCATGGTTAGGATGTGTGTAGTTGAACACGAAAGTAAACAAGAAATAAGCAGAAGAGCAGGTGTGGGTAACAGAATTCCACTACAACTTGGGTCAAGTGGTCGGGTAATTTTGGCATTCCTTAGTGAAGATTTACAAGGACAAGTATTAAACGTTCTCCCAGAGGAAGAAAGAAATTTACTTCGACCAAAATTAGACACGATTGTAGATACCCGTTTCTCAATAAATGAAGAAGAACTTACTAAGAATGTAGCTGCGTTATCAGCTCCAGTCTTCGGTGCAAAAGGAAAAGTCATTGGTGCCATTTCTATTTCCGGACCAGTTTTTCGTTGGAATAAAGAAACAATGGAACAATATATCCCTTTATTGTTAAAAACTGCAGAAGAAATTTCAAAATCCTTATATTAAAGCAATATTCGCATGACTTTTTTTAAAATAGAGTTTGTACGAGTTTCATAGAATTCTTAAAACAGTATCTATAAGGTTTTGTATAAAAGACATTTTTTTATCGTTTTTATTATTGAATGGGAGGCAAAGATATTGAAAAAAATAGTGATGTTGGCCGGCCATGCAAAGCTCCCGCAAGGAATGGCTGCTAGTGACATTTATCAAACATTGACAGTAACGCTTGAAACAGATTTAAAATATTGGGTCATTCTTGATGCTTCATGTACGTTGGCAACTGGTCATGCACAGAATTTTTTAGGTCAATTACTAAAAGGAAATAGTCTTTTAGACGGTCTTGATCCAATTCTTAATTTAATTGAAAAATATTATTACGGCAAAGCACAATCGGCATTGGTTGCTGCAATTAAAGATGCCTATAAGCACTACGCTCACATGAAAAACAGTTGAAATATTCAAAATCATCAAAAGTTATTGACAAATGAAAGTCAGATACATAAAATAAGATTTATAAATTACTTGTAGAAAGGTATCCCCTTTCACAATCAGTAATTGATGCGACTAAATAATATAAAAATAACTGTAAAGACTATCGGACTTCCCAAAAGAAGCCATAAGTAGTATATAGCCAGTTATATCATTTCAAATTGGAATGGTATAACTGGCTATTTTTATTGCCTAAATTTAAAAGGAGGAAAAAAAAATGAATCTGATTCAAGAAAATTTAAAATCATTTGTAGGAAAATATGATACGTTTGAGGTCAAAGAGCACCCACATCATCATCGCCTTTATTCTATAGAAATTGATAATCAAGCATTAATTGCATTCTTAACGGAAAACAAATCTGTAAATGCACAGCAACTAGAATATGTACCTTTTATGAGAATGGTGTTAGCAGAACGTCTTCAAGAGGTACTTGGTAAATCATTTTCCGAAACTGTGCGTTCTATTTTACACGACCGTGAGTCCGGTGGTTTTACGATCGGAATGCAAAATCAAACAACAGATGACCAGGACTATGTCAAATTTTCAACAGCGCTAACGCACTTATTAGGCGGAGTAAATTTCGATGCAATGTCTGGAACCTATTATGCTAGATTTACTGTAAAAGATACAGATAACAGTGACTCCTATTTGCGCCAAGCATATCGTTTATTTACCCTCCATACAGATGGTACATTTGTCGGTGAGCCTACAGACTGGCTATTAATGATGAAATTTGCAGAAGAAAATGCTGTTGGTGGAGAATCAAGGTTACTTCACCTAGACGACTGGGAAGACTTAGAAAAGTTTTCAGATCACCCAATTGCAAGCTGCCGTATCGAGTACAAAGCACCATCTAGTAAAAATGTTGAACAAACTATTTATAATCAAACCTTTTATGATCAAAATGGAAAGCCTTGTATTCGCTTTATAGATCAATTTGCTTATCCTACTACATTAGAACAAGCAACCTATTTGAATGAGCTTTCCGACTCAATGGAAAACAGTCCAGCTACGATCGCATTACCACTCCCTGTCGGTGACCTTGTCATGATTAATAATACATTTTGGCTTCATGGAAGAGCAGCTTTTGAGAAGGATCCAAATTTACATCGTGAATTATTGAGACAAAGAGGTTATTTTGCAAAAGTATAAGTAACCGTTAAGGATTTAGCATTGTTGGCGTATTATTGGAGGGATAAAAATGTATGATTTTGCAATAGTTGGTGGGGGAATTATAGGGCTTTCAACTGGGATAGCCTTAACCAAACGGTTTCCAAACGCTAAAATACTTGTGCTCGAGAAAGAATTAGAGTGGGCTGCTCACCAGACAAAACATAATAGTGGTGTAATTCATTCTGGTATTTACTACAAACCCGGTAGCTTTAAGGCGAAATTTGCACGAGATGGTAGTAAATCAATGATAGAATTTTGCCAAGAACATGGAATTGAACACGAAATATGCGGGAAAGTGATTGTCGCAACAAAAAAAGAAGAAGTCCCATTACTTAATAATTTGTATGCACGAGGATTAGCTAATGGACTAGAAATTAGCAAAATAAGATCTGAAGAGTTATTCGAAATTGAACCACATGTCAACGGATTAGTTGCAATTCGAGTTCCGATGGCTGGGATTGTGAACTATAAGCAAGTTTCAAATAAATTTGCATCGATTATAGTTCAGAATGGCGGAGATCTGCGTTTAGGTATCAAAGTTAGCAAGATTATGGAAACCAGCACCGGCGTAGAGATAGAAACCAGTAATGGTTCGTTTCTTGCATCCTTTTTAATTAATTGTGCTGGATTGCAGAGTGATCGGGTGGCTCAAAGTGGCGGAATGAAAACAGATATGAAAATTATTCCTTTCCGTGGAGAGTACTATCAATTAAAACCAGAAAAACAACATCTTGTTAAACACTTGATTTACCCAGTTCCAAATCCAAATTTCCCATTTCTAGGTGTTCACTTTACACGTATGATTGGCGGTCATGTGGAAGCCGGACCGAATGCAGTCTTAAGCTTTAAGCGAGAAGGATATCACAAGACTGATTTTAATCTAAAGGATTTTACAGAAGTGCTGGCTTATCCAGGTTTTTGGAAGATTGCCGCTAAGTATTGGAAAGAAGGAATGGAAGAAATGGTCCGTTCCTTTAGTAAAAAAGCTTTTGTACGAAGCTTGCAACAACTGATTCCTGAGATTCAAGCTGAAGATCTTGAAGTGGCTCCTGCAGGAATTCGGGCACAAGCTCTCAAGGCAGACGGGACATTAGTTGACGATTTCCATCTAATAGAAGGCAAAAATTGCATCCATGTTTGTAACGCACCATCCCCTGCTGCAACCGCGTCGATACAAATTGGGAAAGCGATTGCTGATCGTGTTCCTGAATCGATAGTAGGAAAAGTATATTCTATATCATAATTAATTTAATTTATGAAATTTTAAATTTGCAAAAAGAGCTGACACAGTGGATTACAATGGCAGTTAAAGTTTTTCTGGCTATCATAATGTGTATACATGAATAAGCGTAAAGGGGACTTCAAGTGAAGTTCTCTTTTAGTATGCGGGCTAAAAATTAATTGGAATCGTAAGAAAAGTGTTTTATTAACTAATGCTCTTGACTTACGAATGAGTTAGCTTAATATTTATTAGTAAAAAAACTATTTTCTGTAACCTTAAAATCAGACAATAAGAAAGAGCTTGTATTGAAATAGAATGTTCATATCACGCTTTTATTAAATATTCGTTAATCGACTCCTTATTAAGGCTTTATCTAATTCACGAACTTTATCATATGACTGCAAGAGTTCCTCAGAAATCAATGTTCTTCCATAATCCCAAGCATTCGCTTCTATTATATATTTAAGCTCTTCTATTTCTTCGTCGTCACCATACTTTAGAATTCTTAAATCATGTTTATTTTTCTTAAAATCTAAGTAGTATCCAATCACATGGTAAAGTATAATCTTAACAAAATTTTCATCTGTCTCTTTAATTCTAATATTACTGATATAACCGTTTACTTGAAGATAATTAAATTTTATAGTATTTGTCGATACATTATAACTCATTGGTACTGTGAGATTATTGTAAAATTCATAGTTAATATTTAAATTGTGCTTATCAAGCGTATCTTTAATGATTTTCTCAATATTCCATGTATAAATCATTTTACTATCACTTCCCTTAAAGTATATAAAACTAGTTTAGTCTACTTAACCTAATCTAGCGCTGTGTAGTCAATGACATATAAATAAACTCTCGTTTAAAGAAATTCAAGTTTATGTATTGAATGTCCTTTTTTTATTCTACAATTATACCGATTGGCGAAGACGTCTTTTGGTATCTGGTTTGTTTAGGCGCTATTATATTGAGAGGTTAATCAACTGTTTTCATCAATTAGTGAAAGTTTGTATGATATGTTTCGCAAGTATAAAATAAAGTGTTTGAAAAAGCATTGTAAAAAACGCATTAGCAATCGCTAATGCGTCTATATTTATTAATAGTAGAAATCGTCCATTGCGCCAACATCTTCTTGTAAACCTTCCTCATAAACAATCTCTAACCCTTCTGGAACTGTATCAAATCGTAATTCATTATTTCGATCATAAATCTCAACATCATCTATTTTATTCTGCTCTGGAACAAATTGTTTATGAGTCATTCTCCACGCATTTAATAATAACTCCCTACCTGCAGCACTATTACTGGTCGCCTGTGTGATAAACTCATAGATTTCCTTATCTTCTTTGTTTGAAATAAATAATGTAATCTGCACTCTGGCTGTTTCCTGTTTTTTTCTCCCTCGTTTTCCCATTATACTTGCACCAGGTCACTAAATTTTTTCAGAGCCAAATTATACATTCCGACAACATTACTAAAAATTGGTTGAGCGAACTTAATGCCATCAGTTGTCCATATCTGTGGTGTAATGATCTCTGTGTTCCTGTAATGATTTTTAATAAAAGGTGCAATGATCTCAGCAGGTCCTCCTACCACTTTTACTTTATCGTCTTTTTTCCATTTCTTAGACGTATCACCAATAATCCCTCTTGCAATTGCAAATGGACTCGCTTCACCATACTTACTTGTCAGCATTCCATAGTCTGTTGTAAAGCTTTCTATATCAATAATTCTACCTCTAAGAATACTGATTAAATTCACGGTTCCACTTCCAACGTCAATGATTCGAACTAATTCAGTCGTGTATGGTACTGAATGAAATGCTGCAGCTCCCTCAGCAGCAACAATCACATCTTTAATGACGAACTTCTTCATGTGACCATTTACTTTTATTTCATGCGTTCTAATTAAGGAATTTTTTATGTCTAGTGCTACTTCTTTCGTTAATGAATCATATGGATTACCTACAGCTAGATACACTTCTTTTTCGTTTGTATTTCGGTGTAATGCTAATAAAATCCGCATTGTCGCTTCGAAGTGATTTTTAGAAGCTCCGTACATTCCACTCCCAAATTCGGATTCTATTTTTGCTAATGTTCCTCCGAACCCCTTCACACCCTCGTATTCCCATTCCATGTCATCTGATCCATGTTGTTCCTGTTGTGGTCTTTTATGCCAATCGGCTATCGCGGAACAAAATTTATCTAACTTACTCCCATAACATACCTTTACTTCGTTATTACCAGCATCAATCGCAATAATTTGATTTAAAGGGTTGTAAGGTGTAGTCATTTTAACATTCCTCCCCTAGATCCAGTTTAGTAGTCAATTCTTTCATTACCTTTCCTAGGCCGGATTGTTGAATATCGATGACGAAAGCAGATACTAGGTACCCTATTAATTTTTCAGCTGTATATTCATGCTCATGTAGTACATCTAAATCAGCTAGGATGACTTCTAATCGATAAATATCATCATATTTAAATATGACTCTAGTAGACTGTAAGTTAGAAAAATAGGAATTTGGTAAACTATGAATCTTTGAAACTTCATTTTCAGTAATCCCAGAAATTTCAACAGAATGGTCCATATTGATAATCCTTCTATAGATATCTTTTCTATTTGCTGTCATAGAGATTTCTTCAATAAAATCTTGAACGAGGAATTCAATTAATTTATTGATGAATATTACTCCACCTGTTTTTTTTCTAAATTCTCGGCAGATCGTAGTTAATCTAGTAAAATGGGCTGAAGGGATTTCGATATTCAATGCCACGCCAAATAATTTATTCATCCCTCTGAAAAACGTTTTACCTTTCCGATTACAATAATCATAATATAGTAAATCAGCTTCACTATAAGACTTTGTTATCATTTAAACACCCCTTATATACAAAATGTTATTAAAAATATTTGTCGCTGCTTTACGTTTATTCATCATCCATTCTCCAGCATATCTACCAAGTGTCTCATTATCTTGTTTGCATAGTTTTACATGAACCATGTAATCAGTAATCGTGTATTTGAATTGCTGATAATCATATCCTCTTCGAAACATCACATAAAAAGCATTAGAAACAAGTTCTGTCATACTAATATCCAGTGAACTTGATTTTTTATATAAGTAGTTATAAGTATTTTCTGAAACGTAGATTTTAATGTCACTTTTCTTATCTGACCTTGTTTTCTTATTGGATCGTCTTTTCTTGTAGTTTTCATTATTGAAAATCGGATTAAGATTCATTCCCTCTCTCTCCTTCCTATAAATCATTTAAAAATTTGCGCTTATCCCTAGGTCGGTCGGTTTTTTTTTCTAAGAAGCACCTCTCTCCTACTAAATTCTGTGTAATTGTGAGTAATAGTAAGTAATTGTGAGTAACTATTAGTAATTCTTACTCTTTGCTAAAATGTATTAGTTGTCGTGCTTGTCCTATTCCACTAGAATGAAAATTCCAATCCAGTTTGATGGATTTTTTTCAATATAAAATAAAAAACCTGTAGGATCTATTCAGATTCCACAGGTTTAATCGTTAAAATTTGCTCTATTGGTGGCTTACCTAAAGCTAGCCAAATTCGAATGAAGTTCTCTAAAGTAGGTACCGCACCGTTCCAGATATTACTTATAGTGCTTCTACCTACACCAGTTAATTCTGTAACCTCTTTTTGGTTTTTACCTTGATTCTCAAATATACTTTGAATCTTATTCTCTATAATAAAAGATTGATTAGATATCAACGGTCTACCTTTTGCTGGTAACCATGAGAGGTACATTGCGATTGCACCTTTAATGACATCTTCTATTGTTGCATCATTCTCCTTCCCATGTAAAAGGTTATTATGCTTATAGTATTTTACTAACTTTTCTAATTCAGCAACAGTTTCCTCAGACAGATTTATTGTTATTTCCACGAATAGAAATCTCCTTTTCTGTTCATAATGTGAATAAAAAAAGTTGGTGTTACTTTATGTATATTATGGCTGATAAAGACTTTGACAATCGATTAGAAGAAAGTATTGAAAAAGGTAGAAAAGTTTAATATTAATAAACGTATCGAATTTAAATGGATATTAATATCTATTTATTCGATGCGTTTTTATTTGATCGATTTTGAAAAAATTTTAAATGTTTTAAACAAATATGAGTCCTTTACGTACTTATTCGTTACCAAATATACACTCTCCTTTTTTTGACGATTCCACTTGCCTTCTTACTATAAATTTAAGTCCTTTATATTCTGACTTCATTCAACTGTTTATATTTACTTTTAATCTTTTGATTTATAACGCTCTTAACTCAGATATCCTTGTAAATTCAGCTATCTGGAAATCCGTAAAAACCAATACTTAAACAAACTAAGAACCATACTCCTGATTCTCCTTTTTCATCTTTGAAAATCGGATTAAGATTTCCCCACTTATCTCTGGGTCGGTCGGTTTATGTCGCTAGAAGACCTCCCCCTGCTAAATACTGAGTATTTGTGAGTAAAAATTAGTAATTCTTACTCTTTGAAATTAAAATCTTTCCACTTAAAATATCATTTTCTCAGCATTATTGGTCTTTACACATCCAAGTTCGAACATGCATTTTAACATGATTGAATGTAGCAATCGATTCTTTTAAAATCTTTATTTTCTATCAATTAGAAAAAAAGTCAATATAAAAAAGCCCACTATCTCTATTAAAGAAATAATGGGCATTCATTTTAATTTAATGTTTGCTTAAGTGACTGAGATGTTTTTTTATGTTTTAATTGAAAAACAAAAAATAAGAAAGTGCTAGCATTAAAGACCAATCCAAATACAGCTAACATCAGTACTTGGTTCCATACATCGTGCAGGCCATTTCCAATAGAGATAAGATCCCTAAATCCCTTTATAGCGTATGTCATTGGAAGGAATGCATGGATATGTTGATAAAATGGTGGTGCTAAAGCTATAGGGAATATACCTGAGCTACCGCCAATTTGTAGTAAGAGTATAATGAATCCAAGGATCTGTCCTATTTTCCCAAAAATGGTACAGAGCATTTGCACCAACGATAGGAAAGTAAGACTCGTCAAAATTGTAAAAAGATATAACCCCCATGCATGTTTAACATCTAGGCCCATGCCTTGGATAAGTATAGTTACTGCTAGAATTGATTGAACCAACCCAACCATAATAACTACACTGTGCTTACTGAGAAACCAAGACGCACCAGATGAAGGTTCTAAAGTTGTTTCTTTAAGTTGATAAGTAGAAGAGAAAAATAATGCACTAGCCATTAAGCCAATAGCCAATATATAAGGAATTAATCCTGCTCCATAATCACTTACCTCACTAATTTTGTGAGATTCTAACTTTATTGGATTAGATAACATGTCGTAATTTTTATTATTCATATTCAGTTCATTCGTTTTAGCAGCACCGGATTGTAAGGAAGAACGTAATTGATTTGTTCCATCAGATAGATGGGATGCTCCTTTATATAATGATGCGGAACCATCTGCAAGTTTTTGAGAGCTTTCACTTAATTGATTGGCACTAGAGTTAAGCTTTTCAATCCCTTTTGCATATTGATTACTTGCATTATCCATCTTTAAAATACTGTCAGAAACAGCGCTTGTTCCATCGGTTAGTTTGTTAGCACCATTATGTGCTTCACCTAACATTTTGTTAAATGTTCCTAGATTTGAACTAAAGGCATGTTGCCCTTCTGCTAACTTTTTAGTACCTTCGTACATCAATCGTTGTCCTTTTACAAACTGATCAAGTTGACTTTGCACTGCCTGTGAACCTTGTGAAACGGTAAACAGCATAGACTCAAAGTCAGTGATTCCTTGTTCTAACTCAATCGTCGCTCCTGCATTGGAAGGAGACAATAAAGAATCCAAATTCGAAAGCAAATCTTGTTTCTCTTGCTCTGAAAGACTTTTGCTATTATTAATCAGTTCTTTTTGTTCATTTACTAGCTGATTCTGAACTTGAATTGTTTGTTGTAAAGAGTTCAGTTGACTAACTATTTCAGGCTGTTTTTCATTTACACCCTCTAATGCAATCAATAGTGGGTCAATTTGATCTTGAAATCTAATTGCTCTTTTGTATGATTGCTGTGAGCTTACACTTAGATCGTTAGCTCCTTGTTCTAATTCTTTAGAACCTTTAGCAAGATTTTCACCTGTCTTGTTTAAAACACCCAAGCCATTTTCTAAATGATTCATCCCATCATTAAGTTTTTGTATCCCATTAGAAAGACGGCCAATTTCCGTTTGAAACTCCTGCGTTCCATTGTAAATTCTTTGTGAGCCATCTTTAAATAATAAGGTACCAGTAGCAAAACTCTGCAAATAGTCTTGTAGAGTTTTAGAAGCATTTGTAATTTTGTTTGCAGCCTGATCTATTTTATTAGCCCCAGTACTTGCATTTTGTAAATGATCGCCTACTTTATTTATGCGATTAAATAATGTGACTACATATTGTTTTGTGATTGAATTTGATATTTTCTCATTGATTTTATTAATTCCAGAGGTTGCTATTGTTGATGCAGTATAGTTTTTCCCTGGATTTGTGTAATATCTCAATCCCATTTTACTAGGATGTTCATCTAACAATGTAGCTCCATTTTTAGAGAAATCATTTGGAATTTCAACTACCATGTAAAAATCTTCATTTTTTAACCCTTTAAACGCTTCTTTACGACTGGTAAATTTCCATTTAAACGAGTGGTTCTGTTTCAAATCATGAACCAAGTCTTTTCCCAGCTGTAAATTCTGATCAGCAAATGCTGATCCCCTATCTTCATTTACTACTGCAATAGGAAGGTCTCCAGTTTTAGAATAAGGATTTCTAAAAGCAGATAGAAAAATGCTGCTATAAAGCAACGGTACAAAAAGAATGGCTATCAATGTTAATCCAGTTTTGCGATGGCTGAAAATATTTCTCCACTCGCCCTTTATCATATTCAACTATATTATCCTCCAATGTTTCCGGTTACAAATTATATTTTGTAGGACCCTTAATTCAAAGATTAATTTTACTATATAATATCCTTTAGTGTTAGATACTTTATTTTTCCATTTTGATTACCGATACTTATTCTTAATGTACTTACAGGTCATACTCCATAAGAAATAGATTGCTTAATAACCGTACGATTTAAAGAAGTATTGATGAAATTAAATTAAAATCTACAATAAGTGCATTATTAACATTTCCAGAGAACATCAAAACATATGTTAATAATAACAATATTCATAATTTTAACATTAACAACGTTTATATTGATACTAATGATGATGATTAAACTCTTTTACCATCTCATCACATGAACGATCTCATCAGTAATCGTGTAGTTGAATTGCTGATAATCATATCCCTCTTCGAAGTTAAGCCCTTCACTCTGTTCGGTCTGGAAGTTATATTTTTCACTCGGTACTCATTTCAAAATAATAACTTATCTCACTTTACCTCCTGACTTCATTCAACCGTTTATTCTTTACTTTTAATCTTTACATTTTTAATGTTCATGACTATCAAATCTAAATCTTTGTAAACTCCGTTATCTAGGAAATCCGTAAAAAACAAATACTTACACAAACTAAGAACCATACTCTCTGATTGTCCTTTTTCATCTTTTATAATCAAATTTAGATTTTATTCTCTTTCCCCTTTTCTAACAATATTTAAATTTCCACTCTTATCTCTGGTTCGGCCGGTTTATTTCGTTAGAATCCCCTCTCCCCTGCTAAATACTGAGTAATTATGAGTAATTATTACTCTTTGATTAAATTTTTTCTTCTTAAAAAATTATTATCCAGCATTACCGAAACGCATCAAAGTTTGAACAAAATTAAAACATATCTTCCTAATCAAACGTTTGTTTAATTGATGATTTTCAATCTGCTTCATTACTTTTTTTCGAATCTTCTTATGAATTTCCTTTTAAAAGGATGCGCAGCAGCCCCCAGCAGGATCGATGCCTGCTTTCTTCAAAGAAAAGTGTATGCTTTTCTACCATGCGTTAAAAATTGCCATTCTGATCTCCATCCTAAATAAAAACTTTTTTTATTAAACAAAAGAGGGAAAAATCCCCCCCCTTTTGTTACATCTTCCGGTGTTCTTTCAAGCTGTAATGATTTCCTTTATAACTAACGATGATATGGTCAAGGACTTCAATTTCCATGATTTTTCCTGCTTCAACAAGTCGCTTTGTAACTTCTATGTCTTCCCTACTCGGTGTACTATCTCCGCTAGGATGCTGGTGACTGACAATAATGGAAGCCGCATTATTTAAAATGGCGCATTTCATCACGTCTCTTGGATGGACGACGCTTGCATTTAAGCTTCCTACATGGGCTTTATGTAACCCAACAACTTCATTTTTTGTATTCAGCATGAGGACAAGAAATACTTCTCTATCTTCGTCTGCG
This sequence comes from Bacillus sp. AFS077874, assembly GCF_002566505.1. NCBI lineage: Bacteria > Bacillati > Bacillota > Bacilli > Caryophanales > Bacillaceae > Bacillus > Bacillus sp. AFS077874. Next base: position 2,464 of record NZ_NUYF01000004.1, on the reverse strand, counting down.
ATGAAAGAAGCCGCTAATGTTTGAGCATCTTGTGGCGAAGTAATTCGACCGAAGGCAAACGTTTCTGATACTTCCCTAATTTCCTGCTTAATTCGTACCACTTCAATGATTGACGTTAATTCCATTTTTCAACACTCCTTTTCCCTTGTTTTTTTCTTCATTTTTTTCTTTTGCCTGACGAAACGACCATGTTCCCCAAAAGGGGAGGATTTTTCCCCTTTTGCAAGGAGAACGAAAAACACGCATAGGCAATCGGTCAAGGGAAACAGCACAAAAAGTTTTTTGATGTTGCGAAAGCGTCGTTAGTCGAAAAAGTTTTTTGCCCCTTGATCGATTGACTAGCCGACTTAGTTTCCTGCCGGAAAGGTTCGGGTGTCCTACCGGTGAGGAAAGTTAGTCGGCTTGCGCTGTTTTACGATTCGGAAGGCAAATGGGAAAAATCATAAACAAAAAGCAGCCGTAATGGCTGCTCTCCTTTTATCTCTTATTCTTTTAATCATTTGATTTTACGGTTTCTAGGCTCGTTCGGTATGGCGGCCTTGCCGTAAATGGAACAGGAACCTACGGCATGTAGGTAACAACCGTACAGACCGTGGTTATCGGTCCATTTAATACCGAAGCGACACGTACGGAAATGACAATAAGGTGTACTTTTCCTTACTGATCAGTCCGTTGTGCTGTCCGACCAGATTCTATTCTAAACGTTCTTCCTTCTCATATTCCTTATAAAAATAGATTGCTTGAAGGCTCATGCCTTAAAGAAGTAGATAATATTATTCTTCGAGTTTGAATGAATCAGAAAGGTTCTTTTTACTTGAATGGATACCAACTTAAAAAAGGCTTTAAAGATGATGAAAACTACCCTAGACCACTACTAATGACTCTCAAAATGAAGAATTGGATTGGGTTCATTTTATGGACATTTATCGTTATGCTGGATTAATCACATTGTTGATAAATCAATGATTACGTCTTTGAGTAATTAGTTATTCGAGTTTAAATTCACCCTTCCTTTGTTAATTTGTGGCATTTTTCTTGAAGATTTCTTTTCAACAGCGTGAAGGGAGATTATCTGAAAAGACAATCTCCCTTTGTAATGCAATTTTAAATGAATGAGCAAGGCTTCATATTAAGTCATTTCATGTAAAGTAGACAATATTTATACTAACTTATTTTAGGCCATATGCCTTAATAATTTCTTGTTTAATGCTGTTGCCTGCATCATCCCAAGCACTAGCTCTAAGTGAAACAGAAGTTGCACCTTTGCGATTCTCAATTCTCGCTGTCCAGCCATCCCCTTCAGAAACTAATTCTACTTTTTCCCATGTCGTACCTTCGTCATATGAAACTTCTAGAGATGCACCATTAATTTTCCCGTTTTCTGGTGCGCCAGTTACCTGGATAGCATTCAAACCTAAATCGGTCCATCGGCCTGATTTTGCGTTACCGCTCATGTCAGTATCCACTTTATAATCAAGTGATATTAATGGAAGTTCTGTGTTATTTTCTTCATGTTTTTTAGACCAGAATGTCCATTCCGTATGTGTACGAACGGAAGTATTCCATCGTTTTGCGTCACGCCAAGCATCGCTAACAAGTCGGTACTCGGTGTTTTCAACTGGGTGATTATTAAATGAATTGAGTCCTTGTCCATTTACTTCTTTATCAAGGTTTGAACCTTGATAGAGTTTTAGTGATTGTGTGCCTGGATAATTAGTATCTGCACCCGTGCTTCCAATTCCTGAATCAGCCCATGTAGGTATGTTCATTATAAAGTAATTTCCTGTACGATATGGTTTCCAGAATCCCTCACCTAAACGAGGACGTGCTACTGGTGAGAACCATTCTTCATTTAAATTTAGACCTGGTTTGTATTTTGCTACTGGCTGTCGCACTTCCCAAGCACTGTCGAGTACGCTAGCTTGATGATACCAGGATGTACCTTCCTGTGCGGATACCCACTCGGTTCTTACAGATGGTAGTGATAATTTAAAGGTTAAGCCAATTCCATTCGAGGCATATGACGGTATATCCCATCGGAACTCAGCACCTTGAGCTGGGCGGTCTGATTTATATTGGGAATTTATTTTTACAAGATCTCTCGATGTAGGCGAATAAGTTACGTCATTTGGAATATTGTTATCATGATGATCGACAAGATCGTAAACGTATTCAGTATCAGGATTACCTTTTACGTTAAGTCTCACCTTTCCATTTTTCACAGATTCAATCAGATCTTTCCCCTCTGTTCCACTAATTGCAGCGACCGCAAGAGGTGAATCTGAAAGCGAATTATTTGCATTTATTATGCCTACAAATTCACTAAGTTCTTTTGGTCCATCATTTACAGTTATTAATAATTTTGCACCGGCTGCATATGCTGCTGCAGCACGCTCAGGTCCAGACAATTCGTCATTACGATCAACAATTACAGCCTTTCCCTTCACATTTAGACCATTATAAT